>CAYQDX010000320.1:0-5002 GCA_964416345.1 uncultured Ectothiorhodospiraceae bacterium | reverse complement strand
AGCCGGCAGCCACCACGAACACCTTCGCCCGGATCTCCACCGGATCGTCCGGACGGTCCCGGTCGATGGCGAGGGCGTGGTCCACCCGCGACGAGCCTTCGGCCGGGACCAGCCGCCGCACCACCGTCCTGGGAATGATCTGGACGCGTCCAGCGTTCTCCAGATCGCGGAACGTGAAGTCGGGGGAGTAGCGCGCCCCCGTCGGGCACATGTTGCACGTATCGAGCCGGCAGCACGCCGGCCGGCCGCCGTAGGGCACCGAGTTCTTTGCCCACGGCATCGTCCAGAACGGAATGCCCGACGCCTCTCCCCACTGCTTCAGGAGCTCGAGGTTGTACGACCGGGGAATGGGCGGCATGGGGTACGGCTTCGTGCGTGGATCCAGCTCCGGCGGGCCCTGCTCCCCCGCCACGCCCATCCTCTCCTCGACCTCCTGATAGAGGGGCTCCAGGTCCTCGAACGACAGCGGCCAATCCTGGCCGACCCCGTAGACGGAGCGCAGCCGGAAGTCCTCCGGGCTAAAGCGGGGGGAAGCGCCCCCGTAGTGCAAGGCCAACCCTCCCACAGCCATGGTGGGCGCGGCGCCGTACGTGTCGCCGAACGCCCTCAAGCCGTCCACGTGGTCCCGCGGCCAGGGGTTCTCCCCGTACGCGGCGGTCCGCCGCCAGAGGCCGAGGCGCTCCCTGTAGTTGAAGACCTTGTCCCCCGCCTCGATGACGGCGACGCGGACGTCGCGCTCGTCGGCGAGCTTCTCCGCCACCATCGCGGACACGATCCCAGCACCGATGATACAGACGTCCGTCTCCACGACGCTTCTCATGATCTCCCCTCCCCGCCCAGCGGCGTCGGCTTCGCGGCGACCCCTTCGAGGCTCCGGCAGCGGCCGGCCCCGATGCTCGCGTCGTAGGCGGCATCGGTGGCGGCCGGGCTCCCGAACCAGAAGGCCATCAGGGCCACGGCGACGTGGCCCGCTCCAGCGGCCGCCGGAATCGTTGAGATGGGGTCGTCCCCCACCTCGTTCCTGAGTAGCGAGCGCCGCTGCTCGAGCGTCGTCGCGGCGAAGTCGGCGCCGAAGCGGTCACGAGCCAGCTCGTCCAGGCGGTCGAGCTGACCTTCCCAGCGGGGTGTCGGCTCCGGCGGCAGGTACTCGATCTCCATGGAGCCGCTTCCATACCCGTGGGAGCGCTCCGCCCCGGGGCGGTACCCGGAGAGCCAGGAGAGAAAGCCGTCGACCGCTGCGGCCGTCCCTTCGAGACCGAGGGACGAGGGAAGCACCGCGTCGGCCACGGCGCGCAACCGCACCGGATCGAGCTCGCGAACGCGGAACCGCGCCCACAGGGACCGCGGCACGACCAGCGCCGAGGAGGCCGCTCCGATGGACCACAGAAATGAGCGACGATTTTGCCACCACATATACCGCCTCCCTCGCTCCCGATGGAAGCGAACTGGTAGGGAGGGTCTCGGAGGGGGGCCGACACGCCCGGCCCGCAGCAATCTGTGATGGAGCCACGCCGGGGGACAAGGGCAGGCGCCCGCGGAGCGTGACGCCGCCGCTGACACCCGGGCTCGCCCCTCGTATGTTCTCCAGGAAACGGAGCCGGACGTACGGTGTGACCCTCCCGGCGTCCGGCTCCGCGGAGCAACAGCGAGGGAGGACCGGTGGCCCACATCCCCGACGGATTCCTGAGCGCTCCCGTGCTCGTGGGCACCGCCGCGACCAGCGCCGGCGCGATCGTCGCCACCACCCGACGACGGGCCCGACTCCCGGAGCAACGGGCGCCGCTCCTCGGGGCCCTCACGGCGTTCGTCTTCGCCGTGCAGATGCTCAACTTCCCCCTGGGGGCGGGGACGAGCGCGCATCTCCTGGGAGGAGTGCTGGTCGCCGTGATGGTGGGGCCGTGGGACGGGATCCTCGTGCTCTTCTCGGTCGTGCTGGTCCAGGCCCTCCTCTTCCAGGACGGAGGGATCGCGGCCCTGGGCGCGAACACGCTCAACCTCGCGGTGGTCGGAGCTGGAGGGGGATGGCTCCTCTACCGGTGGGCCTTCGCCCTCCTCGGCGCCGACCGGCGACTCCTCGCTGTCGGGCTCGCCGCCTTCTTCGCCGCAGTTTCGATCGGCGTGGCGGTGTCCGCGGAGCTCGCGCTTTCGGGGACCGTGCCCTTCGCCCCCGCTCTCCTAGCCGTGGGCGGGAGCCACGTCCTGGTCGGACTGAGCGAAGCGCTGATTACGGTGGGTATCCTCAGGATGGTGCGGCGTGCGAGGCCCGAGCTGCTGGCCGGTACGCCCCTGCCGTCTCCGGCCGCGCACCGGTGGGCTGTCGGCACGACCGCCGCGGCGATGCTCCTGGCCGCGGGTACCTACCTGGCCTCCGCCCGCCCTGACGCGCTGGAGGCCGCAGCCGCGCGCCTCGGGCTGAGCGGAGCGGACGCGTCCGCGCTCCCTTCGGTGGCCTCCGTGCCGGGGGGCCCCTGGAGCCGGGCGCTGGTCGGCATCGTCGCGGCGTTCGGATGCGCCTGGCTCGTGTTCCGCGCGTCGGCCCGGCGCGACCGCGCACTGTGAGCTTCCATCATCTGGATCGCTGGGCCGACGTCCCCTCGCCCGTCACCCGCCTGGCACCGACGGCCCGCCTGCTCGGCACCGTGGCCGTGGCGCTGGGCTCGGCGCTGCTGCCCGTGGGGGCGTGGGTCCAGATGGCCGCGCTCCTCCTCCTCGCCCTCGCCTTCGCCGCCGCCGCGCGCATCCCCGTCTCGGCCTTCGCGGCACGGCTCGCCGGCCCTCTCTTCTTCGTGCTGCTCGCGTCGTGCGCGGTCCTGGTCCTCGCTCCGGGCCAACCCCTGTGGGTGGTCGGACCCTTGCACGTGACGGACACGGGGCTGGTGCGCTTCGCCTCCGTCGTGGGCCGGGCCACGCCCGCGCTGGGCGCGGCCGTGGTCCTCGTGAGCACGCTGCGCTTCCCCGAGCTCCTCGAAGCCCTGCGCAAGCTTCGACTCCCCTCGCCCGTGACCGCCGCATTGGGCCTGTCCTACCGTTTGCTCTACACGCTGGCCGACGAGATCGAGCGGCTGCGCCGGGCCGCCCGCAGCCGGAACGCCGGGCACGGGGCCGCCGGGCGTCGCCACAGGACGATGGGCATCGCGGCCGCGGCGCTCACGCGCAGCTTCGCACGCAGCGAGCGCGTCCACCGCGCGATGCTGGCGCGGGGGTACTCGGGCGCTCTCCCCACGCTCCGCGCGCAACCGTTGGACGCCCGGTCCGTGGTGGCCCTGTGCGGCGTGGGCGCGGTCGTGCTGGTCGTGGTCTCCAGCGCGTATCTGTGACCGGCGATGGGCGCGTTGATCGAGGTCAGCGGGCTGGGCTACCGGTATCCGGACGGGGCCGAGGGCGTGCGCAACGTCGGGTTCGCGGTACGGGCGGGCGAGCGCGTCGCCGTCTTGGGCCCCAACGGCTCCGGCAAGAGCACCCTGCTGCTGCACCTCAACGGCTTGCTCCTGCCCACCCGCGGCGAGGTGCGGGTCGCCGATCTCCCGGTCTCGGAGGAGACCGCCCCGGCGGTTCGACGGAAGGTCGGCTTCGTCTTCCAGGAGCCGGACGACCAGCTCTTCCTCCCCACCGTCCTCGAGGACGTGGCGTTCGGTCCCCTCAACGCCGCTCGGCCGCCGGGCGAGGCCGAGGAGCGGGCCAGAGCGGAGCTCCGGGAGCTCGGCCTCGAGGATCAGGCCGACCGGGCCGCCCACCATCTGAGCGGAGGTGAGCGCCGCCTCGCCTCGCTGGCCACCGTGCTCGTGTCGGACCCGGAGATCCTCGTGCTCGACGAGCCGACCGCAGCCCTGGACGCCCGCGCCAGGAGGCGCGTGGTGGATATCCTGCGCGGGCGAACGGAGACGCTCCTCGTGGCCACGCACGACCTCGAGGTGGCTGCTGCCCTCTGTCCGCGCGCCCTCGTGCTCGATGCCGGCAGCCTGGTGGCCGACCTCCCCACGGCCGAGCTCCTCGGCGATCCAAACCTCCTGAAGCGGTACGGCCTGACCGCACCGCTCGGGTGATCTCGTTTCCAATCGTCACCGTCCCCGATAGGTTGCGGTGGACGCCCACCGGCTTCCATCACACGACGATCTCGTTCCGATGATCCGATTCCCGCTCCCCGTCGTACCGGACCCCCTGCCCGGGGCTGCGCCGCACGTCGGCGACCGTCCACGGGAGCGACACGGGAGCCTCGAAGACCTCCTCGCTTCGCTGGCCGGCTACGCCGGGGATGGCCTCGTGGTGGCGTTCTCGGGAGGAGTGGACAGCGCGTTCCTGCTCTGGGCCGCGCGGCAAGCGGCGAACGGCGACGGGCGTCTGGTCGCGCTGACCACGGTGAGCGCCAGCATGCCGCAGCCGGACCTCGAAGACGCGCAACGGTATGCACGGGCTCTGGGGGTCGAGCACGTGTGCGTGGAGAGCGACGAGCTCGCTTCGGCCGACTACGCCCGCAACGACCGGGAACGCTGCTACCACTGCAAGGCCGACCTCTTCCGCCACGCCGCCGAGCTCGCCCGCGCACGCGGGATGCGGTGGATCGCGTACGGCTACACGGCCTCCGACCACCATGACGTCCGCCCCGGGCACCGGGCTGCCCTCGAGGGTGGCGTGGCGGCGCCGCTGTCCGACCACGGCTTCGGCAAGGCTCGCATCCGTGACCTCATGCGGGAGCTCGGGTTCGACCTCGCGGATAAGCCGGCCAGCCCCTGCCTGAGCTCCAGGATCATGACGGGAATCGAGATCGACGAGAGGCGGCTGCGGGACGTGGCCGCAATGGAGGCGATCCTGCGGCGCGCCGGCGTGCGGGTGTGTCGGGCCCGCATCTGCGAAGGCGGAGGCGCGCACTTCTTCCGCATCGAGGCGGACCCCGACGAGATGGACAAGGTGCTCCGCTGCCGCACGGAGCTGGAGCGCGAAGGAAGCGCCCGGGGATACCGGTGGGTGACCCTCGATCTCTCGGGCTACCGAACCGGGGGAGGCA
>CAYQDX010000319.1:0-5004 GCA_964416345.1 uncultured Ectothiorhodospiraceae bacterium | reverse complement strand
CCAGATCGCCGTGCAGGCGAGCCTCACCGGCCACCTGGTGCTCTCTACCTTGCATACCAATACTGCCGTCGGCGCCGTCACCCGGCTGCGCGACATGGGGGTGGAGCCGTTCCTGCTCTCCTCCAGCCTGCTCGGCGTACTCGCGCAGCGTCTGGTGCGCCTGCTGTGTCCTCATTGCCGCAGGCCCTACCTGGCCACCGAGGCGGAGTGCCAGAACTTCGGCCTGCCGTCTCAGAAGCCGCCCACTCTTTGCACGGCCGAGGGCTGCGAGCACTGCGGACATACCGGCTACCGTGGCCGTACCGGCATCTACGAGCTGCTGCCTGTAGATGACGAGCTGCGCAACATGATTCACGATCGCGCCGGCGAGCATGCCATGGAGCGCCACGCCCGGACGCGCATGCCGAGCATCCGCCAGGACGGGCTGCGCCGAGTCATGGCCGGTGACACCACCCTGGAGGAGCTGCTGCGTGTCACCCGTGAGGATTGAGCCGCGGATGCTGCGCGTGGCGGTCTGACAGTGGGAGCGTTCGAATACACTGCCCTGGACCGCCGGGGGCGGGAGCAGCGGGGCATCCTGGAGGGAGACACGCCGCGGCAGGTGCGCCAGCAGCTGCGGGACAAGGGCTGGCTGCCCTTGGGTGTGGAGGAGGTGGCCGCCCCGCTCACGGCCGGCGGCAAGCCGCGCCGCCGCGGCCGGCTCAACGGCACCGACCTGGCCCTGTTCACTCGCCAGGTGGCAACCCTGGCGCGCGCCGGGCTGCCCCTCGAAGAGGCGCTGCGGGCCGTGGCCCAGCAGACCGACAAGCCCAGGGCCAAGAGCGTGGTGATGGGCGTGCGGGCCCGGGTGCTGGAGGGCCATTCCCTGGCGGCGGCCCTGGCGGAGTTCCCCCATGCCTTTCCGGACCTGTATCGGGCCACCGTCTCCGCCGGCGAGCAGTCGGGCTATCTCGATGCGGTCCTGGAGCGCTTGGCCGACTATACCGAGGCCCGGCAGCAAACTGGACAGAAGGTGGCCCTGGCCCTGGTCTATCCGGCCCTGGTGAGCTCCGTGGCCCTGCTGGTCGTGGTGGCCTTGTTGACCTATGTGGTCCCGCAGGTGGTGCAGGTATTTCAGGGCGTGGGCCAGGCCTTGCCCATTATGACCCGCAGTCTGATTGCCGCCAGCGATTTCCTTGAGCACTATGGCCTGTGGCTGCTGGTCGTGCTGGTGCTGGCGGGGCTGGGCTTCGGCATGCTGCTGCGGCGGGAGTCGTTTCGCTATCGGGTGCACCGCTGGCAGCTGCGGCTGCCCTTCGTGTCGCGACTGGTGCGGGGGGTCAATGCGGCGCGTTTCGCCCGCACCTTGAGCATCCTGGCGGCCAGCGGGGTGCCCGTGCTGGAGGCCCTGCGCATCGCCGCACGGGTGCTCGGCAACCTGCCCATGCGCGCCGCGGTATTGGAGGCCGAGCGACGCGTGAGCGAAGGCACCAGCATTCATGCGGCACTGGAGCAGAGTGGTCTGTTTCCGCCCATGACGGTGCAGCTCATCGCCAGCGGTGAGGCCACCGGCAATCTGGAAGGCATGTTGGAGCGGGCGGCGAGCAGTCAGGAGCGGGAGCTGGACACCCTGGTGGCAACCTTGCTCAGCCTGCTGGAGCCCTTCATGATACTGTTCATGGGCGGGGTCGTGCTGTACATCGTGGTGGCTATCCTGCTGCCCATTTTCGACCTCAATCGGCTCATTCGATGATGCGGGCTGGCCCTGGGAGGATCTGCGATGAGGCAAGGGATCAAGGTCGTCGCGGCGGTGCTGATGCTGTCGGCCGCCGCAAGCGGATTCGGGGCCGACCCGAGAGCACTGCCCCGGGAGCGTCCGGCCTACCGGGACGGCGAGCTGCTGGTGGCGTTTGCCCCAGCCATCGCCAAGGCGGCCCGCAGCGCCGCTCGCAATGCGCTCGGCGCCCGGGTGCTGCGGCAGTTCAAGGGGCTGGGGGTGGAGCACTGGCGGTTAGGCGCAGGGGTTTCGGTCACCGCGGCGGTGCAGGCCCTCAGTGCCGGCGGGCAGGTGATCTTCGCCGAGCCCAACTACCTGCGCTACCCGACCCGGGTGCCTGACGACCCCCTGTTCCCCCAGCAATGGTCGCTGCGCAACGCCGGTCAGACCATCAATGTCCCGGGCGCCGCATTCAGCGGGGTGCCGGGAGCAGACATGGATCTGGTGCCGGCCTGGGACATCACGACAGGCGCCCAGTCCGTGGTGGTGGCAGTGGCGGACGACGGCTTCGATCTCGCTCATGCCGATCTCGGCCCCAACATCTGGACCAACCCGGGAGAGATCCCGGGCGATGGCATAGACAACGACGGCAATGGCTATGTGGACGATGTCCATGGCTGGGACATTCTGAACGACGACAACGATCCCGCACCGGACTTGGTCACGGAGGAGCACGGCACCGCCGTCGTGGGCTGCCTCGGAGCCGCCGGGAGCAACGGCGAGGGTATCAGTGGGGTTGCTTGGCAGGTGAGCATCATGCCGTTGAAGTTCGGCTTCGATGTGGCCGGCGAGCTCGTCGCCATGGAGTACGCCGTGACCAATGGGGCGCGCATATTCAACGCGAGCTGGGGTGGCCCGCAGTTCTCTCAGGCCGAGTCCGGTGGGGTGGATCTGCTGCGCCAGGCAGGCGTGCTGCTGGTGGCGGCCGCCGGCAACGACCAAGGCAATAACGACCGCGTGCCCGACTATCCCTCGGGGCTGGACAGCCCGAACATCGTGGCGGTGGCCGCCAGCGGCCCCGACGACACCCTGACGCCGTTCACCCACTACGGTCAGACCAGCGTGGACCTGGCGGCGCCCGGAGTCGGGGTCCTGACCACCACCGCGGGCCTCGTCAGCACTCTGACGGGCACGGGCCCCTACCAGTACCTCGATGGCACCTCGTTCTCCGCCCCCCACGTGGCGGGGGTGGCGGCCTTGCTGTTGGCGGCCTATCCACAGGCCGGCTACCAGGAGCTCAAGGGTCGCCTGCTGGCCGGGGTGCGGCCGCTGGCCGACGCGCTGGGCCGCCTGGCCGCCGGAGGGCGGGTGGATGCCTTGCAGTCTCTCAGCGCCGGCCCCGGGACGGTGGTGGTGCCGGGGGCAGTGAGCGTGGACGACCAGGCCGGAAGCGCACCCAACACCGTGCTGGACCCGGGCGAGAGCGCGACCCTGGCGGTGCGGCTGGATGCCTACTGGCAGCCGGCGGCGGCGACCACCGCCCACCTGGCGAGCGGGGACGGCACGCTGTCCGTGTCGCAGGGCGACGCCAGCTATGGCGACATCGCGCCGGGTGGCGGGGTGAGCCGCAGCTACGGCATCTCCCTGGCGGCCGATGCCGGCTGTCATCGGCGTCTGCCCCTGGAGCTGGACATCAGTGCCGCCGGGGGCTACGGCGTCAGCCGCGACCTGATGCTGGAGGTCGGAGCCTTACGCAATGGGGTCTCCTGCGATAGCGTGCTGCAGACCGATCGCTTCGATGACTTCCACTACTACCACGTGGACGTGCCGGCCAACGCCGGTACCCTCAGCATCACGACCACGGCCCAGCGGGACGTGGACCTGCTGGTGCGCTACGGTGAGCCGCCGCGCTTCGATTTCGCCACATATCCCTTGCCCTCGGGGCGGGACAGCCAGACCCTGGTTAGCGCGGGGCTCACCGGCAACGAGCGCATCGACATCGCGAGCCCGAGCGCCGGCACCTATCACGTGGTGGTCATCAACTTCAGCCAGCAGCCCCAGACGGCCTATACGGTGCGTGCCGACTTCGGGGGGCCGGGCCAGATCGCGCTCGCCGCCGCCCAGCTCAGCGTGGGGGAGGCCGACGGCAACACCGTGCTGAGCGTGACCCGTAGCCACGGCAGCCTGGGGGCGGTGAGCGTGGACTACGCCACCACCGGCGGCTCGGCCACCGCCGGCAGCGACTACCAGCCCGTATCGGGTACCCTGAGCTGGGCCGCGGGGGACAGTGCACCGCGCCAGATTACCTTGCAAGTGCTGGACGACACCGCGGCGGAGTCGGCCGAGACCATCGAGCTCGGCCTGAGCTCGCCGACCGGCGGTGCGACGCTGGGGAGTCCGGCCACCGCCCAGGTCACCATCGTGGACAATGACTCGGCGCCGGTCAGCTCGGGCGGCGGGGGCAGCGGTGCCTTGGATCCGCTCGGCCTGCTGCTGCTGCTGCCCCCACTTAGTTGGCGGAGCAGGCATCGCTGAGGCGCAGGCCCAGGCCGGCGGCGAGGCCCGAAACGGCGCCGTAGAGGTGGGCCGCCACAACCACCGGGCCGCCCGCCGCCGCCTCGGTGCCGGGCATGGGACCGAGCTGCTGCTCCCACAGCAGCTTGGCCGCGAGCCCTAGCGCCAGCGCGTAGCCCTCCCAGTCACGCGGCCGCCACAGGCACAGCACGGCGCTGGCATACAGGCCGTGGAGCACGCCGGACAGGCCCACGTACCATTGAATCTGGGGAGCGAGCCATAGCAGGGCCAGGCTCGTGCCCAGCGCGCAGACTCCGAATGAGACCAGCCAGGCTCGCTCCGCCATTCGGGGGGAGAACAGCAGCCAAAGCAGGCCCAGTCCGGCGATGTTCAGCAGGCAGTGACCCCAGCGGAGGTGCACTAGATGCCCGGTGAGCAGACGCCAGACCTGGCCATGCAAGATGGACTCGCGCTGGTAGCGCAGCAGCCCGGCGACGACGGGGCCGGCGAGCTGCAGCGCCAACACGACGAGCGCCAGCACAGCCGGCAGCAGCCATGGCACCAGGCGGTGTCTCACGCGGCGCAGGCCGAGCGCCCGGGTGCGTAGGCATACCCAGATAGGCTATGCTTGGCGACCGACTCGCAGCCGTTAAGCCACGGGGCAAATCTGATGGTGACGACAATGCCAGCACGCTGCCGCGCCGGGGCCGCGGGCTTTACGCTAATCGAGGTGATGGTCGTGGTGGTCATCCTGGGTATCCTAGCGACCCTGGTGATCCCGCGCATCATGGACA
>CAYQDX010000318.1:0-5016 GCA_964416345.1 uncultured Ectothiorhodospiraceae bacterium | reverse complement strand
ATGGCATGGCGGAACCTGTGGCGGCAGCCCATGCGCACTGGCTTGAGCCTGTTGAGCATGGCTTTCGCCGCCACCCTGCTCGTGTTCATGCTGTCCTTTCAACTTGGGGTCTATGACACCATGAAGGCCAATGCGCTGCGAGTCTTCGACGGCTACGCGCAGATCCAGCCGCCCGGCTATGCCGACGACCCCGGCATCCGCAAGGTGATCGACCGGCCGCAGGCCATCGCACGGGCCGTTACGAGCATCGCCGGCATCACGGTGGCGGCGCCGCGCGCCGGCGCCTACGTCATCCTGGCAAACGGTGAATTGAGTTACGGGGCCGCCATCGCGGGTGTAAACCCGAAGGCCGAGCGACGGGTCTCGAGCCTCGCCTCGACGATTGGTGACGGGCGTTATCTCGATATGAGCGACAGAGATGCAATCGTTCTGGGCGACGCGCTCGCCCGCAACCTGAAGCTTGCGCTCGGCGACAGGGTCACCCTCCTGGGCTCGGCGATGGACGGCACCGTCGCCGCCGACAGCTTGAGGCTCGTCGGCATCTTCCACACCGGCATAAGTGACCTCGACCGCCAGCTGGCCGAGATGCCGCTGGCGCGCTTTCAGCAGACCTTCGCCATGGGCAACCGGGTCAATCTCATCGCGCTGCTCGGTCCGAGCCTCGTGGCAGTAGACGACGCCCTGCCCGAAGCGGGCAAGCTAGCCGCGGCAGCCGGTCTGACCGTGAGCGACTGGGGCGCGCTGGAGCCTGCACTCAAGCAGGCCATCACGCTGGATTTTTCCAGCGCCATGCTCTGGTACGTAAGTCTGGTCGTGGTGGTGGTGTTCATCAACCTCAATACGCTGTTGATGTCCGTGCTGGAGCGCACCCGCGAATTTGGGATGCTGCTCGCCATCGGCATGCGGTCCAAGCTGGTTGGCCGGATGCTTTGGCTGGAGCTGATCCTGCTCGCCGTAATCGGCAATGCCGCAGGCGTCGTGATCGGCGGCGCGATCGCGCTCTGGTTCCAGAGCCACGGCATCGTCTTCAGTGGAGTCGAGGGGCTGTTCGCGCAGTGGGGATTATCGGGGCGCCTCTATCCGAGCCTCAGCGTCACCAGCGCCCTGGCCGGTCCGCTGGTCATCGTGCTCTCCGTCGCCGTGGCAGGACTGGTTCCATACCGGCGCATCCATCGTCTTGAGCCTGTCGCCGCAATGGGAGCCGCATGATGGAGGCCCTCCGGCTTCTGGTGCCCTTGGCTTGGCGCAGTCTCTGGCGCAACCCGCGGCGCACCGTCATCACCCTGATCGTGGTCGCCTCGGGACTCTATTCGATCTTATGTTTTGCAGCCCTGCTCGAAGCCTGGGCCCAGTCTAGTCGCGACACCGCGCTCAAGCTGATGACAGGCAGCGGCCAGATTCACGCCCAGGGCTACCTCGACGATCCGACGGTGTCGCGACGGATGCCGGCCCCGGACGCCGCGCTCCGCGCCGCACTCGCCTCGCCCGCGATCGACGCCTGGGCGGAGCGCGTGCGCGTTCCCGCGGTCGTACAGAGCGAATACAAGACCCTGCCTCTGACCCTGGCCGGCGTGGACCCGGGACGTGAGCGGAGGCTGTCGTCGATTCCCCATCAAATTGTCGCCGGCCGCTATCTCTCGGGACGGGACGATGCCAGCATCGTGCTCGGGCGTCATCTTGCGGAGCGGCTGAAGACCCGCATCGGCAAGCGCGTGATCATCTTGGCCCAGGCCGCCGACGGAACGCTGGCGGAGCAAAGCTACCGAGTCATCGGCCTATACGCCGGCAACCGGGACGCCGAAGACCGGTTCGCCTTCACCGGCATACAGGCCGTGCAGCGCATGCTGGGTATGGGCGGCGCGGTGTCCGAGATCAGCTTCGATGTGCCGGACGAGCAGCAGCTCGGCGGCGTCCTCGGCGCACTGAAAAAGGCCGCGCCCGGCCTCGACGCGCGGCCGTGGACCGACTTGTCGCCGCTGGCCGCCGCCATGGACGGATTCATGAAGGCTTTCGTCTACATCTGGCTGTGGATCATGTTCGTGCTAATGGCCATAGGTATCGTCAACACCCAGCTAATGGCAGTGTTCGAGCGGGTACGGGAATTCGGTCTACTGCAGGCCATCGGCATGCGCCCGCGACTCGTGCTTACCGAGGTCCTGCTCGAGTCCGCCATGTTGGTCGGCGTCGGGACGCTCACCGGCATGGCGGCTTCCGCGGCGACCATCGCCGCCTTCCATGGGGGCATCGATCTCGGCTTCCTCGCCCGGGGTGCCGAATTCTTTGGTGCCGGTCACGTCATCTACCCGCAGCTCGCGGCGTCCGAATTCGGCGAGCTGTCGGCCCTGATCTGGGCGCTGGGTGTCCTGGTGGCACTCTGGCCCGCCGTGAAGGCCGCCAGATCCAGCCCAGTGGAGGCAATGAGCCATGTCACCTGAGAGCACGCGCACCGCCCGGGCCTCGATCGTCTCCTGCCGTGGGGTGCGCAAGCGCTACCGGCTGGGTGCTGTCGAAGTGCCCGCTCTCAACGGGGTCGACCTCCACATCCAAACCGGCGACCTCGCGACCCTGGCCGGACCCTCAGGCTCGGGCAAGACGACCCTGCTCAACATGATCGGAGGCCTAGACCGGCCCAGTGAGGGCAGGGTGGCGGTCGCCGGCAAGGATCTCGCCGACCTCGACAGGAATCGGCTTACCGAGTTGCGGCTGCACAAGATCGGGTTCGTCTTTCAGGCGTACAACCTCATCCCCGTGCTATCGGCAATCGAGAATATCGAGCTCATCCTGCGCCTGCTCGGGGTCGAGAGGGGCGAACGTCATGATCGTGCCCGCGCAGCCCTGCGGGATGTGGGGCTCGAAGACATGGCGGACCGGCGGCCGGCATACATGTCCGGCGGCCAGCAGCAGCGCGTCGCGGTCGCCCGCGCCCTGGTGGCCCGCCCGGCCATCGTGCTTGCCGACGAGCCGACCGCCAATCTGGATTCGAAAACGGCGGAGGATCTCATGGCCCTCATGGCGCACCTCAACGCCGTCTCGGGCATCACCTTCCTGATCGGGACGCATGATGCCCGGGTCATCGCCCACGCCGGGCGGCACATCGAGATGACCGATGGCCGCATTACCGCCGATGAGCGGCGCGAGTCAGCCTAATGCCCTGATCGTTGGGCTGCTGCTGGCAGCGGCGGCCGCGCCTGCCCATGCCGGCGGCCTGCATGGACGGATCGAGGTGACCGATCTCGGTGCCGTTGCCAGCGAGGACAGTCTCGATGCCGCACTCGGCGCCCGCTCCCGCAATGACCTTTTGGGCGACCTGCGTCTCACGTGGGAGTCCAGGCGCAGCGACTGGGACTTTATCGTCCACTATGAGCTGTCCGCAGACCTGGGGCGAGCGGTCAAGCTCCAGCCGGCGCAGTCCGTCTACTTCCCGGAGACCCCACCGTCGACGCTCTTCGATCTCACCACCACCAGCTCGGCAGACGACCGCACCCTCCTCACCCAGACCATCGATCGCCTCGCCATCGGCTATTCGGCACCGGACTTCGTCGTTCGGGTCGGCCGGCAGGCCCTGACCTGGGGTGCCGGCACGATGTTCCACCCCATGGATTTGGTCGACCCCTTCGCTCCCAACACCGTGGATACTGAGTACAAGCCGGGTGTCGACATGGCCTATATGCAATGGCTCTACGACGACGGCTCGGATCTGCAGCTCATCGCCGTGCCGCGCCGCATCCGATCGGGCAGCCCAGTCGCCATGGACGCCAGCACCCTCGCCCTGCAATACCACCACGCGGTCGGAGAGCTCGGGACGACCTGGCTGCTCGCCCGCGACCACGGAGACTGGACGGTGGGCCTCGGAGTCGGCGGCGCATTGGGCGGTGCGGTGTGGAATGTCGAGGTGGTCCCGACGTTTGAGCAGGAAGGCAGGCCGAAGACCTCCGCCCTTGCCAACATCAGCACGGCCATGACCTTGCTGCAGCGCAATGCGACAGTCTTCGCCGAGTACTATCACAACGGCTTCGGAATCACCGGCAGCGACGTCGCATTCGACGCGCTGCCCGCCGGCCTCACCGACCGCCTCGCGCGCGGTCAGGTGTTCAATACATCCAAGAGCTATCTTGCCGCGGGCATGACGCTGGAGTGGACGCCCCTGCTAAACATCTTGCCCAGCATCATCGTCAACCTCGACGACGGCAGCTTGTACACGGCGGCCGAGGGCAACTGGTCGCTGAGCGACAATTCCAACCTCATCCTAGGCGCGCAGGTGCCGGTCGGCCGGGACGGCACCGAATACGGCGGACTGCCGGCCAGCGGCAGCTCGGCCCCATACGTGGCGCCCGCCCTGACTGTCTACCTGCAGCTGAGGCGACATTTCTGAGCGCAAGGCAGCGGCCGCGCTACCCCTAACCCGATGACGGGAAAGAAATAATTGTCCCATCTTGCTGGTCTCTGGCCCCGGCTTCTGCGTTGCGTCAAGGGTTACACAGTCCGGGCTATGCGCCCCTAACCGCGCCTTGGATCCGGCCCCAAATCCGGCGCAATCTTGGAATGCTTACTTCTTTCCGCGGCCCTATGCGAAAGCCGATGGCGGTATGCTCTGGCACTATGTCAACGACCGTCCCTATGTGGCCTCGTCCTTCTTAAGTGTCGCCCTGGCGCGAGTGTTTGGCTCGGCACTCAACGGCGCCAATAGGGATCGTCCCGATCTCGCCCAGACGGCCATACCGCTGGAGGCGGAGCTACCGGTGCTGCCGTGTCGTGGCGGGGAGGCTTTCCTGCGCCGGCTCTTCGAGCAGCTCGGCTGTGCCGTCGAGGCGGCGAGGCTCCCGCTGGACCCATCGTTTCCGGAATGGGGCGAGTCCGTACGACGGGGTGAAGCTCACAACGTACGCTTCGAGTCACTGCCGGCCGGTCGCTTCCGCCACCGGGATCATCGTTTTGAGTGGACGCGCGAGCAATTCCACGCGTGGGCTCACGGCGCAGGCGATCGCTTTGGATACACGGTCACGACATCAAGCTGAT
>CAYQDX010000317.1:0-5027 GCA_964416345.1 uncultured Ectothiorhodospiraceae bacterium | reverse complement strand
CCACTGCCTCTCAGGAGGTCGAATAGACTGGGATACGACTGGCGGTGGTCAGCGGATTACCATCGGAAGCAACACCTGGTGCTCAATCTTCGCCCCTGCATGCCATATGAAGCCCGAGAGACCTAGGCGTTCCAGGAACCGTGCCGTGAGCACCACGGGCCGGAAACCTTCCTTCAACGCGAGGCGAGCCAGCGCATTCAGCGCATACCCGACAGCAACTGCATTCTTCAACAACACCGGACGGCCGCAGCCCGGGCAGAGCAACGGCTGGGACAGGTCGATCGCGGTCAACCAGTAAGAGTGGTCACAGCTCCCGCACCGGTCCAGCTTCCACCTGCGGCGAATCACACCCTTGGCAGACAAAAGACGAAGCACCTCATCCGTAGGCGTATCATGCGCCAAGGCTTCCCCCATCGCTGTTCGCACCCTCCGTTCCGCAATCTTGCGGCTGGTACCCTCGAGCCGTTGTAGAATCAATGACGCCATCTTTGGGAGCGCTGCGCGCCGTCCCCTCTTGCCAGCTCTCGACAGACCGCAAATTTCCTCATATGTCAACGGATTAGCTTTCTCGTACAGTGCGTCCAACACTCGGCCAGGGGCACAAGTCAAAGCTGCACAAGCAGTGCTCAGGTCACCGAACAGACTCAGCGTTTGCGTATATCGAATGTTTTTCTCGTCGTTCAGCACAGTCACCCGCCCGGCGGCAAGCACGACCTCAAAGAGCTCATGTGCAGACGGAAGACGGATCCGCAACGTTGAGGCTTGACTGCTTTCAGTCATCAGGACACTCAAGAACTCTGGGCCGAAGCTCAACCGGTCGCCGAAGTGTACGAATGGCCCCGGCGGTAGATTCAGCAGATCGAGGGTGGCACGTGTCTTAGGCAGGTCAAGCTCGAAAGGATACCGGTTCGTTGACAAATCCTTTGTCAGATCGCAGGCCCAGCGCGACAATGCCTGCAGCCGCGAGAACCCCGGCTCGAGCTGAGGAATGGTCACAATGTCATCAGCAATAGCAAGCGTGACCGTTTGCTCTCGCGCGCCGCAATAGATGCCGGGCACCTTGGGCCCAAACTGCACGTCAACGTGGAACGCTTCAGTCTTCGTCCGCGTCAGTCGAGGCCGTAACCTCCTAGCCAGTACATCCAGAATCGCCTTGGGGCACCCAGCGGACCGGACCATGCAATGATTCGATCCAATCTCAGAGCGCGCCAACTCCTTGGCAAGGCGTTGAAGCGAGGGCGGATTCTCTATTTCTTCTTCCGGAATCAATAGGATACTGTTACCGAATGCACGTGGCGCAAGATGATCGCGCAAGTTCCAGAATAATGCGAGGTCTCTCAGGGGCTGCGATTTCGCTACCACGACCACGGTAGGTGGGTACCACGCAGACCTGGTAACGCCCAGGTTCCGGTTGACGAGATGGAGCCAGCCCTTCCGATGGGACATGGACGAGACGAGCTCAAGATAGGACAGATAGCTGTCGATTGCCCCGCTTTGGGTGCGCGCGTTTAGTTGCTCGCCGTAGTCGCGCGCGTGGCTCCCAGGAATCAAACCGAAGGTTGCGGCGAGCAGCGGAAGCAGCTCATCCGCCTCATTGTGCTCCAACAGATACACGTTGCTGCGTTCCAGGTCAGGATAGCGGGTCAGCTCATCATGGAGGACTTCTCGGAACGATATGAGCCCGGCGACACTAGAGCTCCTCACGTCGTCAAGGACGCCCGGAGTGACCGTAACAAATTCCGCGCGGCAGCACTCTGCGACAACGTGCAGGAATACCTGCTCCTTTTCAGTGGGAAATATGACAACCTCTGGCAAAAACGCCTTGATCCCGGCGCTTAGGTCATCCCGCGGCGCCTCAGCGTACATGTCCACGTATATCATCCGGGCGAATCTTCCGCCCCAAACCGCCGAAAGGAGCTCGACGCACTCCAGGAATGCGTCGCGGCTGGTATCGGTCGTCAGGATGACGGCAATCCGCAGAGGACGGATACGCACCAAAGCTTCAATCGTCGTGGTACGCAATGTCGTCACACTGTTTTCCAGGCTCCGTGCTCGCATCTTCGTGCCTCGTGGAGCTTGCCTGCCTCCAGCTAGTCAAGACAGCCTCGACGTGACGCTGCACAGTCGTGACGGGGCAAGTGCCAATGAGACACACTGAACACCAAACGCAAGGGAATCTCAACATGTTGTGCTCAAGCCCGGCGGAAACCCTCATGCTGGAATCGTGGCCGTCTAGCGAATTGGATCCACCCAACGGGCTATGGATGACGGGAAAACCGCAAGGGTTTCCCGAGTGGCTTTGGCTATACCGGCGCCGAGCTCAGGGCGCGGGTCCCCACGCCGTGCTCCCCACCATTTCCACCTCTATTGAAATGTCGTCGGGTTCTGATGATCCCGGCGAGCTCCGTTGCTGGACGACCGCGTGGCATATCCCGGAGCGGTCGACTACCACAGGAGGCCTGCCTGTGGCCGAATTCCCCGCGCCAGACGCGGTGGAAGTCGCCGAGAGGGCTCGCCTCCCACAGAAAGATCGCCTCCCTCCCGGAGGCCCGCCCCCGGGCCGAATCCTAGGCGCCCCGAGGGCGGCTGGGACGGTGCGCTTCACTGTGCGCAGCGGTATCTACGACATCAGACGACGTTCGCCGCCTGCTCGGCGCGGATAGTGAGGCGACTCTTGGGGAAGCGGCAGGTGAAGACGCTGCCCCGGCCCACCTCGCTGGTGATGGTCAGCTCACCGCCGTGGTGCTCGATGGAATATTTGACGATGGACAGTCCGAGTCCGGTGCCGCCGCGCTCCCGGGAGCGACCCTTGTCGACCCGGTAGAAGCGCTCGGTGAGGCGCGGGATGTGGCGTGCCGAAATGCCTTCCCCGGTGTCCCTCACGACCAGGTAGGCGCCGAGCTCGTCGGCGTGCCAATGCACGTCGACCGCCGTGCGCGGAGGCGTATGACGCACCGCGTTGAATACTAAGTTGGAGGCAATGCTGCGCAGCTCTTCCTGGTCCCCCCGCAGCCAGAGATCATCCCGGGCGATGAGCTCGATCTGGTGGCCTCCCTCGCCGCTGAAGCTCCTGGCCTCGTCGACGATTCGTCGCAGTATCTCCGGCATGGGACAGGGCTCGCTCTCGGCTGCGCTGCCGGCCATTTCCAGCCGGGATAGTGCCAGCAGATCGTGGACGATGCGCTGCATCCGATCGGCCTGCTCCTGCATCAGCTCCAGGGCACGCTGCAGGCGCTGGGGCACCGCATCCATCGCCTGCACCGTCTCCAGCATCCCCACGACCACGGTAAGCGGGGTGCGCAGCTCGTGGGAGGCGTTGGCCACGAAGTCCCGCTGCACCCGATCCAGGTGGTAGGCACGGGTGATGTCCCGGCCCACCAGCAGGCGCTGACGCTTCTTGCCGAAGGGGGTGACGTGGAAGGCCAGGATCTTGGCCTTGTCCACCGGGGAGGGCAGCTCCAGGGGGCGGGCGTAGTCCCCGCGGCGGAGATACTCGTGGAGCACCGGATGGTGTACCAGCTGGGTTAGCAGCATCCCCGCCACCCGGGGCCAGCTCATGCCGAGTAGGGTCTCGGCGGCAGGGTTGCACCACTCCACCTCGCCGCGGCGGCCCAGGATCACGGCGGCGTCGGGCAACGCCGAGGTGGCCTCGCGGAAGCGGCGGACGTAGGTCGAGAGCTTGCGCTTGCGCTTGCGGCTGCGCCCGCGCAGGCGCCGGACCCGAGTGAAGACATCGGCCCACAGGCCGCTAGCGCCTTCCGGAAACGGGGCCTTGCCGTCGCGTAGATATAGGATTAGCCGGCCGAGCTCGCAGAAATGGCGCGCAAGGTTGACCAGCAGGCCGATTGCGAGAAACAGCAGCCCCGCCCCGAAGGCCAGCTCGCCAACGAGCGCGAAGATTGCCGTGGCAAGCACCCAGCCGAGCTCGGCCCGCCAGACACCCCCCGATCCAGTCCCACCCAGGGGATTGCGGAGCATGCTTCCTCACTCGTGGTACGCGGCAAAGATGCGGCACCGCCCGCCGTCCCTGGCTAGCCGTAGCGACCTTCGATGTAGTCGGCAGTCCCTTTGCGCTGCGGCGTCACGAACATGTCGTCGGTGCTGGCGTGCTCGATGACCTTGCCCATGAGCATGAAGATGCACTCTTCGCTTGCGCGCCGCGCCTGAGGCATGTTGTGGGTGACGATGAGGATAGTATAAGCATCGCGCAGCTCCCAGATCAGCTTTTCCACCGCCCCCGTGCCCTTGGGGTCCACAACCCCCAGCGCGTTGGATCGCGTCGAGCCAGGCCTACAGCAGCGGCAGCACCACCTCCTCGAAGGTCTCCTGGTCCAGCTCGCCGAACTGCCGGCTCACGACCCGGCCTCGCCGATCCATGACCACCGTATACGGCACGTAGCGCTGTGAGTTGCCCCAGTCCGCCAGCAGCAACGCGGCACGGCCCGGGCCGGCGACCAGCACCGGGTAGTTGATACCCAGGCTGCGCTGAACATTGCGCAGGCGGCGGTCGTCGTCCATGCCAACGCCGACGATCTGCAGGCCGCGCTCGGCGTAGTGCCGTTGCCAGCGCACCAGATTGGTGATCTCGGACTGGCAGGGCGCACACCAGCTGGCCCAGAAATTCACCAGCAGCACTCTGCCGCGCCACTCCTGCAGCCCATGCTTGACTCCGTCCAATCCGGGCAGCCGTAGGGCCGGGGCAGCGGGACGCGACGACATCGGGTCGAGCCCGGGCGCCGCCGCTGCTGGCCCGAGCAAAACCACGGCGGCAAGCAAGACGGCGAGGCCACGGTACATCAACCCTCCTGCAACGCCTTCTTGCCAAGCACCTGCCATTGCACCTGATGGCTTGGTCCAGCCCATGTCGCCGTCGTGCAGGACGGGCTTGCCCTTCCGTAGCCACGGTGAAGATCAGGGGCGGAGGGCCCGATGGTTTAGGGCCGCGGAAAGATACAATCGTCTCAAGATTGCGCCGGATATGGGGTCGGATTCAAGGCGCGGCAAGGGGCGCATAGCCCGGACTATGC
>CAYQDX010000316.1:0-5066 GCA_964416345.1 uncultured Ectothiorhodospiraceae bacterium | reverse complement strand
GGGCTGGGCATGATGCAGGTGATGATGCTGGCGGTGGCGCTGTATGCCGGCGCCCATGAAAGCATGGACGCGGCGCTGCGTAACTTTCTGCGCTGGGTCAGCCTGTTGCTGACTGTGCCGGTGGTGCTCTATTCAGGCAAATCGTTTTTCACCAGTGCCTGGCGCGATCTGCGACGCCGGCAGCTGGGAATGGATGTGCCGGTGGCGATTGCCGTAGGCAGCGCATTTCTGGCCAGCGCATGGGCGACCATCCGCGGCAGCGGCGAGATATATTTCGACTCCGTCACCATGTTCACTTTCTTTTTGCTGGCCGGACGTTTCCTGGAAATGGGTGCCCGTCACCGCGCCGGCCAGGCGGCTGAAGAACTGGTGAAGCTGTTGCCCGCCACGGCCGCACGCCTGGGTGAAAATGGCGAGGAACGAGTGCCGGTGACCGATCTCGCCCCCGGCGACCGGGTATTGGTGCGTCCCGGTGAGAGCGTGCCGGCCGACGGTCGCGTCGTCGAGGGCCGCAGTTCCGTCGACGAGTCGCTGCTGACGGGCGAAAGCCTGCCGCAGCTGCGAACACCCGGCGAATTGCTGACCGGCGGTACGGTCAATAACGAAAGCCCTCTGGTGATGGTGGTCGAGTCGGTGGGTGAGGGCACGGTGTTGTCCGCGATTGTGCGCCTGCTCGATCGGGCGCAGACTGAAAAGCCGGCGGTCGCGCGACTGGCGGATCGTGTTGCAGGCTGGTTCGTCACCGGTTTGCTGCTGCTGGCGGCCGGCGTGGCCTGGTGGTGGTGGCAGCACGATCCCGCTCAGGCTTTTGCCGTGACCCTGTCAGTGCTGGTGGTCACCTGCCCGTGTGCGCTGTCGCTGGCGACGCCGGCTGCGGTTACGGCAGCAACCGGTGCCCTGACGCGCCTGGGCGTTCTCACCACTCGCGGACACGCACTGGAAACACTGGCGCGGGTGACGCATGTTATTTTTGATAAAACCGGCACCCTGACCGAGGGCCGGTTACGACTTGAAAGTGTCAGCTTGCTGGGCGAACGGGATCGCGCCACCTGCCTGCAGCTTGCGGCCGGACTCGAGCAGGCGTCCGAGCACCCCATTGCACACGCCCTGTGTGCCGCCGTCGAAGGTCCACCCGTCGCTTCGGTGGTCACTGCCTGTGCCGGACTTGGTATCGAGGGAACTATCGACGGCAGACGTTACCGTATAGGCATAGCCGACTATGTCAATGAGCTCCAGGACACTGTTCCCGCCGGTGGCCCCGACTCATCGAGCCTCGATTCCGGCGGTGTGGTACTGGGCGACGAAGGGGGTTTGCTGGCCCGCTTCACCTTTGTCGATCGTGTGCGTGAGCACGCCGCCGAAGCCGTGCAGCAGCTACGACAGTTGGGTCTGGATATCGAGCTGTTGAGCGGAGACCAGCTGGATACGGTGCAGTCGGTGGCCGGCGAGCTGGGAATTACGCACTTTCAGGCGCGTTGCCGCCCACAGGACAAGCTGGCGCGCATCAATGAGCTGCAGCGACAGGGTGCGGTGGTGGCGATGGTCGGTGACGGAGTGAATGATGCACCGGTTCTGGCCGGCGCGCAGGTGTCGTTGGCTATGGGGGGCGGAACGCAGCTGGCGCATGCCAGTGCCGACATGGTGCTGTTGTCCGAGCAATTGCTGCATCTGGTAACTGCGGTGCGCACCAGCCGACGCACGCTCAGGGTAATAAGGCAGAATCTGGTCTGGGCGCTGGTTTATAATCTGGTAGCGGTGCCACTGGCGGCTATCGGCTGGGTAGCGCCCTGGATGGCTGCGATCGGCATGTCCAGCAGCTCCCTGGTGGTCGTTTTGAATGCCTTGCGGTTACGTGCCGCCGGTCCGGAGTAGTATGGATATTCTGTTTTTACTGATACCTATCAGCCTGATTATTATGGGGATTGCGGTCTGGGTCTTCCTGTGGGCCATTCGTTCCGGCCAGTTCGAGGATCTGGAGGGGCCGGCGCACCGTATTCTCATGGACGACGACGACCCGCTGATTCCTCGCAAGCGGGATTTGAAGGACAAGCACGAGTAAGATAAGATAACGCTAATATTTAGAGGTTCAGAGCATGTTTACGTTTCAGGGTTTTCCGATGTTTATCGTCATCGTGCTGGTGACCGTAGCGTGGCTCAGTTTTCTCTCGGTTGTGCTGTTTGCCTGAAAACCAGCGCCCATAAAAAAGGCCCCGATGGGAAGCGGGGCCTTTTTTATGGGCGGGTTAAAACTCGCCAGGTAATTCCCGGCCAGCGATCAAGCCATAAGTTTCTTCAGCTTGCCAATGGCGCTTTTCTCCAGCTGCCGGATGCGTTCGGCCGATACTCCAAAGCGGTCTGCCAGTTCGTGCAGGGTCGCTTTTTGCTCGCTCAGCCAGCGCTGCTCCAGAATCACGCGGTCACGTTCATCCAGTCGCTGCAGAGCCAGGTGCAAACGGCCGCTGGCCTGGCTTTCCCAGTCGTTGTTTTCCAGTGCCTGGGCCGGATCACAGGAAGCCGGCGCCTGCAGGTAGGCGGACGGTGACCAGCTGACGTCTTCGTCCTCGGCACTTGCCGGGTCAAATGAAACGTCCTGGCCGCTGAGGCGCGACTCCATTTCCACCACTGTCTGCGGGCTTACCCCCAGATCTTCGGCTACCGACTCGACTTCTTCCCGGCTGAACCAGCCAAGGCGCTGCTTGCTGCGGCGCAGGTTAAAAAACAGCTTGCGCTGTGCCTTGGTCGTGGCCACCTTGACGATACGCCAGTTGCGCAGTATGAATTCGTGAATCTCGGCTTTGATCCAGTGCACGGCAAACGACACCAGGCGAACACCGACATCCGGGTCAAAGCGCTTGACGGCCTTCATCAGGCCAATACCGCCTTCCTGGATGAGATCCGACAGGGGCAGTCCGTAGCCGGTGTAGCCACGCGCGATTTTCACCACGAAACGCAGATGCGAAACCACCAGTTCGCGGGCCGCTTCGACATCTTCATGGTCACGCAGCCGCAACGCCAGTTCGTGCTCGCGTTCGGCACTTAAAACCGGTACACGGTAAACTGCCTGCAGGTAACTGCCCAGCTGTTCACTGGCTACCGGCAGTGTTATGGCGTTGGTGGTGACCAAAGCGTTACTCATTATGCTGAAACCTCCCTTCCGATCCAGTACCATTTTAGCACTCGAATGATGGGAGTGCTAATCTCTGGACAAAGTTCCCCGGCAGGGTGCCAGTATGCTTGATTTAGATGAAATTACGCAAAAATTCAAGCGCATACTTGATTTCTGCCCTGGGCCTTGGCGGTATACAGCGCCTGGTCGGCATGGTTCAGCAGTTGTGTGAGGGTCATCTCCGGTCGGTGCTGGTTGGTAGCCAGGCCAATGCTGACGGTAATCGCCACGCCGGCGGGATTCAGGGCCTCGATTTCGCGGCGTAATCCCTCTGCACAGTTGTGTGCGGTACCGGCCTGACAGCAGGGTACGAGCAGGGCAAATTCCTCGCCGCCGAAACGTACCGCCATGGCATTTTCCGGCAGGAGTTCGAGTAACGCCTGTCCCAGCATCTGGAGTACCCGGTCACCGGTGATATGGCCCAGGTTGTCGTTGATCCGCTTGAAATGATCGATGTCCAGTAACACGGCCGCCACCGGGTGGTTGTGGCGGTTGGCGAGAAACTGCTCGCCGTGATCGAGCAGGTAGCGGCGGTTGTACACCCGCGTCAGGCTGTCGGTAATGGCCAGCCGGTGCAAACTTTCGGTGTGCCGTTTCAGTGCTGCAAACTGTTGTTTAATCATCAATAATGCACGGATGCGTGCCATTAGCACTTCTTCGACTATCGGTTTGGTGACAAAGTCGTTTCCGCCGGCGTGAAACACCTCGACCTGCCGCTCATCCGTTTCCTCACCCGTCAGTACCAGTACCGGCATTTCCTGTTGCGAATAATGAAAGCGCGTGCGAATGGCGTGTAAAAGGTCACCGCCGGTGAGACGTCCCTGGAGGAAGAAATCGGTAATGACAATATCGAAGCTCTCGTCCGCACGTGGGCCGCCGTCAGCGGTTTCGCGCAGCAGCTGCAGCGCTTCCTCCGCCTGCGTGGTGTGTATCACCTTGAGGCCGTGGCGCTCCATCAGACGTAGCACCACCGTTGCCGTCGACTGGCTGTCTTCTACGTACAGGATGCGGCCAACCAGCCCGGAATTACGCTGCATGAAATTTTCGATGAAGCTGGCAAAGGCGCGGTAACCCAGCGACTTGTCAAAGTAGTCGGTGACACCCGCGGCAAAGCCTTCGCGCAGCAGCCGGGTGCCGGCATCGCCGGACACGACGATAATGGGGGTGTAGTGATGGTGGCTGGAGGCGCGCACATAGCGGCTGAATTCCAGACCGTCCTTGTCGACCAGCATCAGGGCGGTTGTGATCAGGTCGAAGCGGCTGCGTTCCAGCCAGGCGCAGGCTTCCTTCACCGTCCCGCAGGTGGTGATTTCGGTGTCGGGCATTTCCTCTTCAAGGATGCGCACAATGATCGTGCGGGCGACTTCCGAACTGTCCACCACCAGGATGCGTTTGAGTTTTCGGGGCATTAAACCTGAAGCCTGCTTATTGGTGTTTATTCTTTAGCTGCGGTGAACCCGCATCCCGTTTGTGTCGGCGGCAGGTCAGTTGATCTTTAACAAAGATGCCATTAACTGGGTGCCTAAAGGCAGGTATTTCAGCGCCTTAACCCGGCTCTATGGCGGCCAGGTGGCGGCTGACCGCGAGCCATGCCCCGACCAGTCCCAATATGGCGCCAGCCAGCATCAGGCCCAGCGCTTCGGCCGGTGACAGCATCTGCAGGCGAAAACTGCTTTCGTAAAGTCCGGCCAGTTGACGCACCGGGCCGTTCAGCTGCAGGAAAGCCAGTTCCACCAGCAGTGCGGCGAGGAAGGCGCCAGCCAGGCCGTACCACAGGCCGCTGTACAGGAACGGGCGGCGAATGAAAGCGGTAGTGGCACCGATCAGTTTGGTGATTTCAATTTCTTCACGCCGGTTCTGGATTTCAAGGCGGATGGTGTTGCCGGTAATCAGCAGCACC
>CAYQDX010000315.1:0-5080 GCA_964416345.1 uncultured Ectothiorhodospiraceae bacterium | reverse complement strand
CGGTTGACACCCGGGCTGACCGCCGGCGGCGTGGCTCAACTGGAGTGGCATCACGACAAGTCCGGATTCGGCAGCGGTCATTCGAGCCGGTCCGACGCCAAGAGATCCGCCAGCGTTGAGCTGAACGCGACCGCCACGCCCTGGTCGTCTGCAAAGGGTGAGTTGGTCCTGAAATATGAAACTGATACCGATCGCCTCGAGGTCGACGAGGCGGTTGCCGCGCTGGAGCACGACGCCTGGGAGCTCGCCTTCGGTCGGCAGTATCTGCCTTTCGGTGTCTATTTCAGCCATTTTGCCAGCGCGCCACTGCTGGACTTTGGTGAAACCCACGATGTCGCGGCAACCCTAGCCTATGATTTCGAGGATCGCGTTGACCTGTCTGCGTCCGTCTATCGGGGGCAGGGGAGAAGAATGGGCAACAGCGGTTCAGACAACGACTGGACGCTAGCCATGGCAATCTGGCTGAACGAGTCAGCGTCGCTGGGCATCAGCTACCTTTCGGACCTGGCAGATGCCGACAGCGATCTGCTGGGCGATACCAGCCACCGCTATCAGCGTCGCGTTCGGGGCTTAAGCGGCTATATGCTATGGACATCGGATAACTTTGAAGTCTCGGCCGAGTTTGTCGGCGCGACGCGCTCATTCCGGGAGCTGGAAGACGACCGCAATCAGCCGATCGCCTGGAATCTCGAGTTCGCCAATTTCCTTGACGCGCGTTTCGATTGGGCGCTACGCCTGGAAGGGAGCAATGAGCTCGATGATGAACCGCAACTGCGCTATGGCGTCTCTGCGAGTTTCAGGGTCGGACGCCACGGGAGCCTTACCTTCGACTATCTACACAGCCGCTTCAACCACAATTTCGCCAGCACCGGCAACGACAATTTCCTTGGCGACGACGACCGCTTCGCCGCACAGGTTTCCCTAGCCTTCTGAGGCTGTCACTGGGCAAGCAAAGCAATCGGGTCCTGGACTCCAGGCGGCTTGCCGCCGCCTTCGATGAACAGCCGGTGCCACACGGCGAAGTTGAGCAGGGACCATAGCGGCGCGCTGCGGTCGGCCTTGCGGCGCTGGCGCTCGATGAGCCGCGCCAGGCCGCTCGGCTGCAGCCAGCGCCGGATGGCCGGGGCGTTGGGCAGGACCCGGGCCAGCCGCTCCAGGCGCTCCCCCCGCAGCCAGTCGCGCACCGGCACCGTGAATCCCTTCTTGTGCGCCCACAGGTGCTCTCGCGGCAGGAAGCGCTCTCCCCAGAGCTTGAGGAATCGCTTGCCGCTGCGGCCATCCAGCTTGTAGTCATCCGGCAGGGCGAGACCCAGCTCGACTACCCGGTGGTCCAGGAAGGGCACCCGGCCCTCCACCCCCCAGGCCATGAGCATGCGATCCACCTTGACCAGGAGGTCATCCGGCAGCCAGGTCTCCAGGTCGACATCCTGCATGCGGGCAAGATCGCTCCACCCCTTGGGCGCCCGTGCCCAGACCTGGCGGAAGGGGACCCGCCACTGATCCACCAGCGCCTCGGCCAGCTCGGGCCGAAACAGCCGCTCGTTTGTGCGGGAGAACACCCCCCGGGTGCGGAAGCCGCCGCTGCCGGGATGGGCCAGCTGTGCCATCCGGCGCTTCAGCCATAGCGGGCGATAGCGCCCGTAGCCGGCGAAGACCTCGTCGCCCCCCTCACCGGAGAACACCACCTTGAGCTCGGCCCCGGCGCGCTCGGCCAACAGGGAAACGGGCAGGTTGGCATAGTCGGCACTGAGGTCGTCTCCGGCCCACACCGCATAGGGCAGCCGGGTGAGCAGCTCCTCGGCATTTACCTCGAAGGCGCTGTGGCGGGCTCCCAGCCGGGCGGCGATGCCGGCGGCGGTGGCCCGCTCGTTGTGCACCGAGGAATCCGGAAAGCCGATGGAGAATGTCCGCAGGGGCTCGCCGAGCCGGCGGGCGATGAGAGCCGCGAGCAGCGAGGAATCGACGCCGCCGGACAGGAACAGGCCGAAGGGGACGTCGCTGCGCAGGTGTATGTCGATGACCTCGTCCATCAGCGTGTCGAATTGCTCTAGAGCGCTTTCCAGGGACGCCGCATAGGGGACGACCTCGCTCGCCGTCCAGTAACGGCGCTCCTGCACGGCGCCGTCCACGCCGATGCGCGCCGTGGCGCCCGGCATCAGCTTGCGCGCCTCGCGCAGCAGAGTCTGCGGCGCGCAGGTAAAGTTGTTCTGCAGGAATTGCGCGAGGCCGACCGCGTCCACCTCGGGGCTGGGCAGGAAAGGCAGGAGGGCCTTGAGCTCCGATGCGAAGGCCAATCCGTGGACATCTTGCAGGTAGTAGAGCGGCTTGATTCCGAGCCGGTCCCGAGCCAGGATCAGCGCCTCGGCGCGGGCATCGTGCAGCGCGAAGGCGAACATCCCGAGGACGCGATCGAGGTAATGCTCGCCCCAGGCCTCGTAGGCGTGCAAAATCACCTCGCAGTCGGAATGGGTGGCGAAGCGGTGTCCCAGCGCCTCCAGCTCCCGGCGCAGCTCCGGGTAGTTGTAGATCTCGCCGTTGGCCACCAGCGCCAGGCTGCGGTCCTCGTTGTACAGAGGCTGGCTGCCGCCGCCGAGATCGATGATCGCAAGCCGGGTATGGACCAGCCCCACGGGGCCACGCTCGTGGCTGCCCACACCGTCCGGCCCCCGATGTGCCAGACGCTGTGCCATGTCCGCCAGGACGGGGGAGCCGGGCTGGGGTGTCGACCGATAGTAGCCTGCGATGCCGCACACGGCGTAGAGTTTGAGGATGTCGGTTGAGGGGCGGGTGACTGACGTAGGGCAAAGCCTAGGACAGGAGCCTGACCGGAAGCTTGCCGCGGCATTGCGTCCCGGATAGGTGACTCGGCGTAGGAGAGTCGTGGTGCGCATACTGTTGGTCGAAGACGACCCCAAGATCGCCTCATTCGTCACCAAGGGTCTGATCGAGGCGGGCTTCGGCGCGGTGCATGCCGCAGACGGTGAGAGCGGGCTCGACTTTGCGATCGGCGAGACCTTCGAGCTCGCCATCGTTGATATCATGCTACCGGGCCGGGACGGCTTGTCGCTGATAGAGGAGCTGCGCCGGCGTCGCATCAATCTCCCCGTGATCATCCTGAGCGCCCGGCATAGCGTAGACGACCGGGTACGCGGCTTTCAGACCGGCGGCGACGATTACCTGACCAAGCCTTTTGCCCTGTCGGAGCTGCTCGCGCGGGTGCAGGCGTTGATTCGACGGTCGCACAACGTGGTCGAGCCCCAGAGTCTCACCGTGGGTGATCTGTCCATCGACTTCCGCAGCCGCCGCGTGACGCGGGCGGGCAAGCGCATCGATCTGCAGCCCCGAGAGCTCAGCCTGCTGGAGTACCTGATGCGCAACGCCGGGCGCGTGGTCTCCAAGTCGATGCTGATCGAGCACGTCTGGGACTATAACTTCGATCTCCAGACCAACGTAGTGGAGAGCCGGGTCTGCCGCCTGCGCGAGAAGATCGACAGGGGCTTCGAGGTGCCCCTGATTCACACCGTGCGTGGCGTCGGCTATGTGCTCAGGCGCGACGACGAATGACGTTGGACATGCGGGCCGGGATCCGCTTTCCCCTGGCCCTACGGGTCATCCTTTGGTCGACCGGGCTGTTCAGCGCCTTCACTCTGCTGGCCTTCACGGTCTTCTACTTCATCGTCTCCGGCATGCTGCAGGCACGCACGGACAACGACATCATCGACGACCTGACCGAGCTGCGTGCCCTCTATCGGGCCGGCGGGATGAGCGCTCTGCACGCCGAGCTAGCCAGTGACGCCGCCACCGACGGACCGGAAGCGGTGCTCTACCGGGTCATCGGCGCCGATGGCGGGCTGCTTTTCGGTACGGACGCGTCTGCCTGGTCCGGCATCGAGTCGCCACGGCAGGCGCGGAGCGGCATCCCCAAGGACGGGGCAACGGTGCTGCGCACCCTGGCGCTCGGCAACAGCGCCGGGCGGGCTCGGCTGGGCTACGCATTGCTGGACGATGGCGTGCTGCTGCAGATGGGCGTCTCCCTGCGGGAGGACGAGGCGTTCCTGGGCCTGCTGTGGAAAATACTCAGCCTGAGTCTTCCGGCGCTGATGCTGCTCGCTGGCCTGCTGGGCTGGCTGTTGGCCCGCCGGGCGCTGACCGGCATAGGCGCGGTGACCGAGGCCGCCATCGATATCGCCCGCGGCGATCTCGGCCGCCGGGTGCCGGATGCCGGGCACGGTGATGAGGTGGACAGGTTGGCGCGGACCTTCAACGAGATGCTGGATCGCATTCAGGCCTTGCTCACCTGCCTGCGCGAGGTGACCGACGACATCGCCCATGACTTGAGAAGTCCGCTCGCCCGCATCCGCGGCCTTACCGAATCCGCCGTCGTCGGCAATCCGACGCTGGAAGACCTCAAAGCCGCCGCTGGCAACACCGTCGAGGAATGCGATCGCCTGCTGCAAATGGTCAACACCATGCTGGACATCACTGAATTCGAGGCGGGCGGGGCGATCCGGCAATGGACCGCCGTGCCCGTGGACGAGATCCTGGCTGACGCCTGTGACCTGTTTCAGTCTCTCGCCGAGGACAAGGGCATCGACCTGCAGTGGACCGCGGGCGCGCAGGCGGCGGTCCAGGGCGCCCGGCGCCCGCTGCAGCGCCTGCTGGCAAATCTGCTCGACAATGCGCTGAAGTACACGCCGGCCGGCGGCTGCGTGCGGGTGAGCCTGAGCCGGCTGGATGACCGACTCGCGGTCGAGGTCGAGGACTCAGGCGTCGGCATCGCCGAGGCGGATCTGCCCAGAATCTTCGAGCGCTTCTATCGCTGCGATCAGAGCCGCTCCGCACCCGGCAACGGGCTCGGGCTCAGCCTGGCCATGGCCATCGCCCGTGCCCACGGCGGGACCATCACCGTCAGCAGTCGGCGTGGCGAGGGCAGCCGTTTCCGGCTGGTGCTGCCTTCTTCGTGACGGCGGGGGCGTCCAGGAGGAGGCGAGCCCCTCGGCCACCGCCGCGCCATCTGGCTCGGGAAAATCGGCCAGAGGCTGGCCTCCTACGCCGGGAGGAAGGTGATTCTGCTGTAGAA
>CAYQDX010000314.1:0-5101 GCA_964416345.1 uncultured Ectothiorhodospiraceae bacterium | reverse complement strand
CCCCGTTTGATGGAAGGCTGCCCTCAGGGGCTTGCGCCGCCACGGCCGCGGGCTCCGCCTCCTCCACAGGGGGCAGGGCGCCTCTGCGCGGGCAAGGGCCTCGTGCTGCGGGGATGCGATCACACCATCCTTATCGAATACTACCGGCGCCTATTCCCTTTGGTTACAATCAGCAACGAATGCAGTCGCCATGCTGCACACGGGAAGCTAGGTGACAGTATCATCATCCGCGCTGCCGCTGGAATGTCTCGCCGTGCTGAAGGCGGACATATTCGGGACGGTAGCTCACTGCAGGCAGGCCGGCCAGGAGCTTATCGTTCGCGACGTGGGGCGCGCCCACGGGCCTCTCTCGCGCTTTCTGGGCCGCAGGCTGGCAAAGCGGGAAGCGCGCGCCCTGCGCCAGCTAGACGGCATCGCGCCCGACCGAATGCCGCGCTCCGTCGGCGTTGCGAGTGACTTGTTCCTGCGAAGCTACATACCCGGACGCTCGCTGCGCGACCATCCCCAGGCAAATCCGGACTACTACAGTGACGCGCTCGATCTCTTGCGTCGCATGCACGCAGCAGGCGTGGTGCACAACGACCTGGAAAAGCCGGAGAACTGGCTGGTCACCACCGATGGCCGTCCCGCTATAGTCGATTTCCAGATAGCGATGATTTTTGCCAATACCAATTCCTGGCTGTCCCGCCTCGGCGCGCGGGAAGACCTGCGGCACCTGTACAAGAACAAGAGACGCTTCTGCCGTGAAGCGCTGACCGAGGCAGAGGCAGGACTGGTTAAGAGAAAGAGCTGGATGGCGATGCTCAACGCCAGGACCTTCAAGCCGGTCTATCGCCTGATTACCCGCCGCATACTGGGCTTCTCCGATCGGGCGCACTCGCGTCATAGCCGCTAGGCGGCGACCCATCTCAGCAGCAGATGCAGGACCGAGACTGGCAATCCTAGAAACAGCATCGACAGAGCCACCGACAGAATGACCAGCAGATAGGCCGCACTGCCTGCCAGCAGGCCGATGATGGCAAGGAGCGGCGCAAGAATCAGTATGGCCACCGGCGGGATGCGATGTGGCTCTCGAGTGATATGGGCGCCCATTCTCGCCAGTCCACGCAGGCGGAGATCGAGGGATGGCAGCAGCGGGACCACTGGACCTTCCATCAGTCCCCGGCCGGCACGACCGCTACCGGCAACGACAAAATGGCTTGCCCAGGGCGCGAAGTCGATGGCGCCCTCGCCAATCTTCTGCAGCGCACTGGCCAGCGCGTCCGGATCCCTCAGCATCTTCACGGCGGTCGCGTCTGCCATGTACTTGCGTTGGCGCCACACCAGTGCGACCAGCGGACCGAGCAGGAACATGGAGACGATGGTGCCGAAGAAGGCCGACAGGACGATGGGGCCCGACACCGGCAGCCAGGCATAGGTACGCCAATCATTCTCCGCCCCGGCGCTGGCACTCCCGACACGGTGTCGTCTCGCAGCCGAGTCCGCCGTGGCCGACTTCGGGCCGCCGAAGGGATCCGCAAGCACGCCCGCCAGCTTGTCGACCGCTCCACAACCAGGCAATAGCGCCACGAGGCCAAGGCGAAGGGCGAGGCGCATCACCGGCCGCTTGTGCTCATCGAGTGCGCTGGTGAGCTGCCCGATCAATCCGAACAGGCTCAAGGTGCTCGCGACGTGTAGCCCGATGGCCATGTCGCCGTTGGCAATGGATCCCACCAGATGGGCCGCAACCGCCTGCAGCTCGCTGCGGCTGAGGGAGGTCAGCATCCAGGATGCAAACACGACCGTCGCATTGCTCTCGTCCCGGCCGAACACGGCCGCGTTCAACCCCTGCTGATCGACGATCAGCACCTTTGGCGGGGGGATGTTGGCAGCCACCGCCATTTCGCCGACCGCGTTTGCAAAGGTCTGCTCCTCCAGCACCGCCGGGCTCGGCTCCCGGGCAGCCACGCCGCCGGCGCTAAACATGGCCGATGTGCTCATCACACGCCGCAATGTCAGCGTGACCAGGGTCATCCAGGCAAAGCCCGGCAACACCGCGAGCCCACTGACGAGCAGCCAGTGCGTCAGGGGGACGCGTAGCGGTGCGTCGAGCAGCGGCTGGAGCTGCCTGACCATGACGGCGGCCATGTTCGGCACGGGTACCACGAGGTTGATGAGGTCCGTCGCCAGGAGGATCACCGCATAGAACAACGGCGACATGAGTGCCGCGATGACCAGTGCGATGGCAAAGTCTGCGGCCGTGCTGGCCAGCGACACGCGCCACGCGGCGCGCCGGTGGCGCTCAACGGCGGCAAAGAAGCTCTCGCGCTCGGGCGCGCTCCACTGTGAGGCGAGCGTGGGCTGGAGAGCATTGCCAGGGCCGGGGCGGACGTTCATGTTGAGCAGGCCTCAGCAGCGGAATCCGTGGGCGCGGCCGGGCTCATGCAAGGCGCCAGGCGCACACCGCCGATTGCCCACATCGCTTGACGCCATTTCGACAAGCGCGCTTCGCGATAGTGCCGCGCGGTTGATGCGAGCAGGCAAATGAGCCACCATCGGAAGTGCCGCGAAGCCTACACTGACGGATTGGGTAGGATGACCAAAACCCCGCCTAGCAATCGCTATCGGTGATACTGCGCCGGTCTGAGCAACATCGCCCGAAGGCCCGATCGGTGCCATCTTTTCCGCCGCGTCGCTCGTTTCCAAAAGCCAATGGTGGCCCACCACGCCCTCGATCACTTGAATCTGGTGACGTCGAGACAATGGCGCAGCGGATCACCATGGGCACCAACCGTCTGGCCGACGCTGGAAGGGGGTTGTTCAACTCCTGCGTACTGTCTGCTGGGTTCCAGGCGACTGTTCCGCAGACCGTCACCCCAGCGGGAGTCTCCGTGGCTTCACTTACGTGGAAACCCGGCCGGACCCCGGCCACCCCCTCGCCACCCGGGGAATCGAGCAGTTTGTCGACCGGTTCGAAGCCTTCTACAGCGCCGGTTTGGATGGAAACCAGACCGGCTTGGCCATCACAGCCCTGTCTTGGGGAGCCGATGCCGAGCTACGTCTGATAGACCCGGCTCAGACTAATATTCCCACAACCCAGACCTTTATCCACCCCCGCTCCGGCTAGACCCTGCTGCATGGCTACCGGGTGGAGATCGAAGGCGTTCGCCTGCACCTCAACGGTGGCAACTTGACCGATTTCATCCAGGCCGAAGTCAAGTGTCTGCGCGACCACCCGGAGGGCCGCTGGCACCGAGGCCAGATATTCCGCTACCTGATCGGCAGCGGGGCGCGGGCGGCCGGCATCAACGCCTACGAGGCCAATCGCACTGCCGACCTGCTATTCAGCGCCGCCGGCCGGCCGGACCTGTGCGATCGACTACGCGGACTGGTCCGAAGCTGGGACTCCCTGACCCTGCGCGAGCTCCTGCAACAGGCCTTCAGCGAGATGCTCGCCTATCATCCCTTGCTCTCCGAGCGACGGGTGGATCGGCTCGCCGATTCCTTGGGAGACCGCAAGTTCCATGGCGTCTTCGCGGATGCGCTGGCGGCCGTACGCTCCGAAGATCAGTTTGCGATCTACCTGCGCAGCGTCTTGATCCAAAGCCTCGCCATCCGGCTCAAGCAGCCCTTCGTCGTGCATGGCCGGGGCGACGAGCGGCAGGTCCTTGTCCACGCCAAGCGGCCGATGCAGTTCGGGGACGCCGCCGAGGATGTCATCACCGTGGTGGAAAACGGTGACCACGGTGACGGCACCACCCGGATGTTCGTGGAAAACCTGGAGCGTGCTCTGGAGGACTGGGCCGGTGGCGCCCTGGCAGAATGTCCCAACGCCAGCGAAGACGCCCTCGTGGACGAGGCGTTCAGACATACCGACCGACACGCCGCCTGGCGCGCCCTGGACCCGCGCAATCCGGAGCAGATGGCGGGATTGGCCGCGGACCTGGGCCTCGGATCCACCTTCGAGCCCGCTTCCATGCATGGCGTCATGCGCCTGTTCTACGGTTCCGAGTCCCTCGGCGCAGAGCGTTTCGACCTCTACAGCCTGCACCGGGAGATCCGCGACGTGGAGGCCCGGCTGCGGGACGCCATGGGCAGGGAGCCCTCCCAGTGGGAGCTGGTGAGTGCCACGGTGCGGGCCGCGGCGGAAGGAGACGGCGCAACGCCCCGGCTTACCGCCCAACTTCGTGCCTACCAGGGCTTGGAAGAAGCCAACTTGGAGGAATCCCTCGGGGCCGACGCGCGCCTGGCGGATCAGGCCTACCGGCTGAGCGGAAAGCTGTGTGTGGACGGCTGCCAGGGGTGCCTGCAAACCGGTAGCGACCTGATGCCGGAGGCGCTGGCAGAGGCGGCCGTCAGCCGGCGGTCGTTGGACAGACTGATATCCTGGGTCGTCTCCCTGAGCGACGGGATCAGTGGGTGCGTCATCACCCCAATACACCTTGCCCTTGAAGCGAATAGCGGCCACAATCGCTTCATATTCTGGAGCGAATACGCCTTGCAAACGCCTCTCACCTGGATCTGGCAGCAACCCGACTGGCCCCGCTTCCGCTGGGACGAGGCGCGGCTGGCACAGCTGCTCTCCCGTGCCCGATTGGCCCAAGGCAAGGCGCTCGGTGCGGCCCGCTTCCTCGACACCGACCTCACCCGTGAGGCAGTGGCCGCGATTTTGGTGGAAGAAGGCCTGACCACCAGCGCGATTGAGGGAGAACGACTCGACCCGGTTTCCGTGCGGTCCTCGGTATCCCGCCGACTGGGGCTCCCCACTGCCGGACTACCGGCACCGCCACGTGCAGTGGACGGACTGATTGACGTTTTATTGGATGCGACACGGCACCATGAGCGTCCCCTGACCGCCGAGCGTCTGCTCGGCTGGCAGGCATCCCTGTTCCCAGCGGGTTATTCCGGACTCCACCGCATCCGGGTGGGGCAGTTGCGTGGCGAAGAGCCGATGCAAGTGGTATCGGGTGCCATCGGCAGGGAGCAGGTGCACTTTGTTGCACCCCCACGCGAAAGATTGGATGCCGAGCTTGCCCTATACCTGGAGTGGATTGAGTATCCCCCCGCCCTGGTCGACGGCGTGGTCCGTGACGGAATCGCACACCTTTGGTTCGTCACCCTG
>CAYQDX010000313.1:0-5104 GCA_964416345.1 uncultured Ectothiorhodospiraceae bacterium | reverse complement strand
CCTAACTACTAATCAACGACTGATCTGCCGGATATCCCACTCGGCGAGAGGGCGCCGCAGCAGAGAGCTCCTCAAAAAAGAGTATAATAGGGGCTGTTAGGAGAGATTCCATTTCGACGATATATGGCGAAATGTCGCTTTTTGCCAATATGGGGACAATGTGTCATATATCACCCTGACAGTTACGGTGGTCCCGTCCCTGGCACCACACGGTGCGTGGTGGCCTGTGCGATTTGTACTTTGGCGCTGGCCGATGCCTTCTGATGGCTGTGGGAGCAGCATCGTACTGATGATTTATACAGCACCGTCGTCTAGGGTTGGTGTACGAGCGGCTGCCCCGTGCTCCGCGACCACCGGTAGGGAGATTGCGACGGATGGGAACCCTGGAGGCAATGCGCACCCTATGCGCATGCTGGACCGGGGCCGGCACGAGATGCGGGTCAAGCATTATAGTTGGCGAACTGAGCAGGCCTACGTTCGGCGGTGTCGAAGCGTCGATGCCATTCCCACCTTCCGCCCGGGCAAGCGCCCCAGGCTAACATATCTCCCACTACTGTCTTCTGACACCCTCGGTGGAGGGATTGAATGTCGCAGAAATTTGGCTTGGGGGCAAGGGCTTGGGACTTCTTCGAGTGGTTGGAGGGAACGGGAGACGGCATTGTTGTAGGACTGGGTCGGGGTCTCGCGGGATCACAAGAGCAATTCGCTGCCGGTTGTGGCCTTCTCCCGCGCCCGCTCCTTCAGCCGGAGCCGGCCCGTCACTGGCTCGCCTGGCCCCCACCTTACAGGCTCGACACGATGCACGCCCGGAGACCATGCTCTGGCACCCGACGGAACTCATTTCGCTGTCGCTAGGGTCCCGCGGCGCCCCCGCATTTTCCATGGGGAATGTTGACTGAGACCTCGCCACCGCCTAGGTTTCCGGCGGGCACCGGCCCCGCTTCGCGCCCAGACATACCCATCCTACCAGGAGGACACCTAAGTGGCCGCAGACATCGCCGCAGCCGTGGCAAGACTCAATGATCAACTACCTCTGCAAGCACGCCAACAGGCGCTGCCGGCGCCGTTGGTGGAGGTGCATCGCGCCCTGCTGCGCTCACTGGCCGAGCGAGGCCGCCCACTGAGTCGTGACGAGATCGGCGAGATCTTGCCCGACGGCGCGGTGGACCCGGCATTGAGACGTCTGGGCCACGACGACTTGGCCGTGCTGTCCCCGGGGGGCAGCGAGGCACTGGGTGCCTACCCCATGACCGTCGAGTCCACCCCTCATCGGCTGCGGCTCGGCGCGGTCTCGGTGAACGCCATGTGCGCCCTGGATGCCCTTTCGGTCGCGCCCATGTTCGGCACCGAGGTGGAGATCGACTCGCGTTGCCACCTCACCGGGGAGCCCATACACGTCCGCCAGCGGGACCACGAGATCCTGGAGGCCAGCCCCTCCACGGAGGTCCGCGTCGGGGTGCGCTGGCAGCAGCCCTCAGGGCCCGCCGCCCACAGCATGTGCATGGAAATGGTGTTCCTGAAGGACGCGGCTACGGCTCGGTCCTGGCAGGCGGGCGATACCACCAATATCAGCCTCTTCACTCTGTCCGAGGCCGTCGACTTCGGCGCGGCTTTCTTCAAGCCGTTGCTGGAGGCGCAGGCTCAATAGCGATAACCGCTCAGGATGTCGTCCCGGGTCAGCACGCCGTAGACCCGGGGCAGTCCGGGCACGGTCCGGCGAACGACGTAGAGCGCCTCGGCGCCGGCGCGGTACAGCTCGTCCTGGGCCTCCTGCAGGCTCGCCTGGAAGTCCACCGGGGCCGCCGTGAGACGGCCCGCCGGCATGGCCAGCAGGTCCAGCTCCGCCGCGTCCGGCTGGTCCTGCAGGGCGCGCACGAGGTCCACCGCGGGCAGCAGTAATGCCGCGGCCGGGTCGTGGCGCACCAGCACCCAGCGTGGCTTGGCGGCGAGCGCCTGCTGCGCCTGCCCGCGCTCGGCCCGCGGCGGCAACGAGACGAAGCGGCGGCTCATGGCGGCCCCCACGCCGATTTGGCGCAGACCGCGGGCGATCCAGTCATTGCGAAGGTCCGCTCCCATGGCGCGCAGCAGCGCCTGGAACACCGACTCCCGGCCATGCAGATAGCCGCTGGTGAGGGTGGCGGCGATGACTGCCAGCATGCCCGGGAAGATGATGTTGGGGTTGCCGGTCAGCTCCAGGATGGCCAGCAGAGCCGCCAGCGGCGCCTGCAGGGCACCGGCCATCATTGCGCCCATTCCGAGCATCACGTGGAAGCCGATGGAGGCGTCGGGAAAGAGGCCGAAGTGATGCGCCACGGCACCGAACAGTCCCCCGCCCATGGCGCCGATGACCAGGGACGGGCCGATGAGTCCGCCCGGCACGCCGAGCCCAACGGCGGCGGCGGTCGACACCACCTTGACCAGCACCATGGCTGCCATGAGCCAGACGGCGAGCTTGCCCCGGAGCGCGTCGTCGACGGTGTCGTAGCCGATACCCATCACCTGGGGCACCGCGAGTGCGGCCAGCCCCACCAGGGCGCCGGCGGCCAGCGGCCGCAGCCACGCGGGCAGGGCCTGACCACGGCGATAGAACATACGCAGCAGGCGAATGAATGTCGCCGCCACCGCCCCCAGGGCCACGCCCATCAGCAGCACCAGGGGCAGCTCCGCCAGGGAGCCCATGCTCAGCGCCGGCACCGAGAATGCCAGATCCTCGCCGAAGGCCAGGCGAGTCAGCGTGGTGGCGCCGACGGTGGCGAGGATCACCGGGGCAAAGGCCGCCACGGTGGACTCCATCATGAGCACCTCCATGGCGAAGGCCACACCGGCGAGCGGCGTGTTGAAGGTCGCGGCGATGCCGGCGGCGGCACCACAGGCGGCTACCACCCGCAGGGCGTTGTTGGGCAATCCCAGCCACTGGGCCGGCACGTTGCTGCTGGCCGCTCCGAGGTGGATGCTCGGGCCCTCCCGGCCCACCGAGTGGCCGCATATCAAGGCGATCGCGCCACCCAGGAACTGTACGGCGGCGTTGGCCCAGGGAAGGCGCCCCTGATGATAGTCCAGGCGCTCCAGGATATGCGGGACACCGACCCGGAGCACGGCCTGGGGCAGGACCACGCATAGCAGCCCGAGCGCTGCTCCGCCCGCCACCGGCAGGACCAGGCGCCACAGGTGGCCCAGGCTCTCGTAGTCGTAGTAGCGAGGCAGGAAGAGGTCTTGGCCGAGCTGCACCACGTAGCGAAAGGCGATGATGACGGCGGCGGCCAGCACGCCGCTCAGCACCCCCAGCAGAGACAGCTCGGGAATGGCATCGGCGCGCGAGACCCGCAGGCGGAATGCCTCCAGACGCCGGCCAAAGCCCAGCCGGATGCGCTCCGCCGCAGTGCTCGTCATCCGCCCCTCCCCGCCCCAGACGCGAGCTGGCAGTATGGCGCGGGGGACCTGCCCCGGCAACATGGGGGCCTAGGCGATGAGAGCCCTCCCGGGCGGCACGCCTACATCTGCGACTGCAGGTAGTTTTGCAGGCCCACCTGCTCGATGAGCTGGAGCTGGGTCTCCAGCCAATCGATATGGCCTTCCTCGCTCTCGAGGATATCTTCCAGCAGCTCGCGGGAGACGTAGTCCCGCACCGTCTCGCAGTAGGCGATGGCGTCCCGCAGCAGGGGGACCGCCTCCCGGGTCTCCAGGCGAAGATCGCTGCGCACCATCTCTTCGACGTTCTCGCCGATGTTGACCTTGCCGATGTCCTGTACGTTGGGGAGACCCTCCAGGAACAGGATGCGCTCGATCAGGGCATCGGCGTGCTTCATCTCGTCGAGGGATTCGCGGTACTCGTGCTCGTTCAGCGCCAGGTAGCCCCAGTTCTTGAGCATGCGGGCATGCAGAAAATACTGGTTGATGGCGCAAAGCTCGTTCTTCAACGCCCCGTTGAGATACTCGATGACCTTGGCGTCACCCTTCATGTCGCTATCCTCTGGAAGCTCGAATGATTACGAATTGGCGGGCGCGCCGGTCGCCGGTCAGGCGGCGACGGAGGCGGCCGAGCCGCAGCGTGCGCCGTCCCCTTCGCGCAGCACGTCCCGCGCATGGCGGGCACAGCGGCCGCACTGACCGGGGACGCCCAGGCACCGACGTAGCGCCTTCAGATTCTCCACGCCATCGGCCTTCGCCTGCCGGATCTGGCCGTCGGTCACCGCTTTGCACAGACAGACATACATGCTTGCTCTCACCTCCGCAGTGATTCTCAGGCACACTGTAGAAGCGAATGAGAGTGATTGTCAACTGTATTTATTTGCCGGCCGTCGCCGCCTGTGCCACCGGCGGCAGTGCATGCTCCCGCATGAACTTCTCGATGAGGGGCACCGGCACTGCCCCGACCTGCGCCGCCACCAGCTTGCCTCGGGGGTCGTAGATCAGGAACGAGGGCGTGCCGACCCAACGCTCACCGGTGAGGCGAGTATACATGGCCGCGACCTCCTGCGGCTCGCCGATGAGATTCGGATAGTCGACGAGATAGCGGTCCATGAACGCCTGCGCGTCGCTCTTGTGGCTCAGGCCATCGATGGACACCCCCACCATGCGTGCGTCCTTGTCCTTATGGGCCTCGTTGAACAAGACGTAGTTGGGTGCCTCGGCATTGCAGACCGGGCAGTCCGAGGCCCAGATCATGACCACGGTCCATTTGTCCTTGCCGGTATACTCATCCAGGCTGCGGGGATGGCCGTCGAGGTCGTACAGGGGGCCGGCGGCGGCGATCCGGACCACGGCCAGCAGCGCGAGCGCTGCGATCAACTGGAGTGTCTGCATGAAGGCGGGTTCCTCGAATGTGCTCAGGTCCGGGCGCTGATTAAATGGAGTGCTTCCCGTAGTGGCAAGTTCCAGCACTGGCGAGGCGGTGGAATGCTTCGCCGACCCAACCCGTGACTGGATGGGGCGCAGCTTCGCCGCCCCAACGCCGGTGCAGACACGCGGCTGGCCGGTCATCGCCAGCGGCCGGCACGCCCTGTTGGTGGCCCCCACCGGCAGCGGCAAGACCCTGGCGGCGTTTCTCTGGGCCATCGACAGCCTCGGCCGTCTGCCCCCCGAGGCGCCGCCGGGAGTGCGGGTG
>CAYQDX010000312.1:0-5123 GCA_964416345.1 uncultured Ectothiorhodospiraceae bacterium | reverse complement strand
AATTTCGAACGCATCATGTATTAGCAGCAGCTTATAATGCTTTCAATTGCACCCGGGACGCCCCCTTGGCCCCCTGCACGACGTCGTGATGTGATATTATGCGATTTATTTATGAATCAGTGCCGTGCCGACGGCGCCTCGATCGGAAAATGGGAGTTGTCGCCATGAACACATCAAAGCGGACGCGTTTCGTACCCGCAGCTTTGCTGATTGTGATCATTGCCGTAGCAGCCTCTCCGGCGTGGTCCGCGACGTGCAACGTGCCCTCTCCTGCTTACCACGTGGTCCAGGCGGCGGAGGACCATGCCAGTTGCACCGAGATTGTTCTCTCAGTTGGCTACGTCTTTGGTGATGTGGCGATCGATCGGAGCCTGACCCTGAAAGGTCAATCCAGCTCCACTAGCGCGATCGTCGGACAGGTTACCGTGCAGGGGACAGGCGTCGCAGTCACCATCGAGACCTTGCGTGTCGAGGTCCCGGAAGGGGCCGTGTCTCAGGATGGCCTCGTGGTCAGTGGTGGCGCCGAGGTCACGAGCGATGACCTGCGGGTGATCAGCACGGCAGTAATCTTCGCCGATGGGTTTGAACGGGGTGACGAAACGGCCTGGTCCATCTCTGTTCCCTAGGTTCCTTGACGGAACGAGTTTTGACGCATTGAGTCAAGTTTTCATGCGGCCAGTTTTGCCTTGTCGCACCATGAGTTTATGGGAGCGCTCATGGCGCTGAAACGGCGCTGGAGCGTGGCGGGCGAGATCTCTCGGAAGAGGTCTCGGCATTCTAGCGGGCCCAGCCGGTTGCACCCGCCGAGGCGGAAGGGGCGTTGTTGGTGTGCAGCGCCGACGGAAAAGTGCTGCCGATGCGCCAAGCAGGCGAGCCATCCCCTATCGGCGCCGTGAAGGCAGGAAAGGGCGTGCGCCCGGGCACCAAGAAGATGGCCTTGCTCGGTTCGGTGTACACGTCGATGCGCACCGGCGCACGTCTGAGGAGGTGCTCGCGGCCCTGTTTCGCTCTGCGAACCCTGCCCCGCAGCACGCCCCTGCGCGGCCACGGCCGTGCTTCAAGCGTGTGCGAGCGGCCCTGTTGCGCGAAGAGGCCGACACCACCGCACCTCAGGTCTCTTCCACAGCAGCATGAGGGTCACGCCGGAAGGTATTGAAGGTATTAAAAGAGCGTGTAGATGAACGGCGCCACTGCCGAGCCCTGGGCAAGGACGATCAACGCGCCAAGCAGCAGCAGCACGATCACGATGGGAGCCAGCCAGTACTTCTTACGCACTTTCATGAAGGCCCAAAGGTCCTGCAACAGATCCCACATCAGAACGGCCTCTCCATACGATCGCGCGATACCACTTCACTCTTGACTCTATAGCTGTGCGTCGTCGGCTTTTTCCGGCGCGCCATGGGGTCGTTGCCGGCCCAGCGCAGCAGAAAACCCGCCGGCACGATGGCAATAAAGTATACGAGCCCGAGGATGATGGGGGTAGTCACGGAGCCAATCAGGAAGCCCAGACGCATCCAACCCCGGTAGACGGGACGCAGAGAATCAGGCAACAGTAGCGCCCAGCCAGCAAGCGCGCCTGCCACGACCCAGGGCCACAGGGACCAGGGTCGTCCCAGCAACCAGGGCATCAGCAGGCCGAATAATCCTGCGACGATGCCCCCCGTGGTGAGGCCGAATTCCCGCAGCCCCTTGCGATCCAGCTCTGGTATGGCCCAGTGCATCAGTCCAGCTCAAACTCCGATTTCCAGGATTCGTCCCCCTCCCAGGGGGGCTGATCGGCCTTTGCAAGCAAAAAGCTCTCCAGCACCAGATAGTCCATCTCGGTGCGCATGAAGCAGCGATATGCATCCTCCGGGGTGCAGACAATGGGCTCCCCGCGCACATTGAAGGAAGTGTTGACCAGTACCGGGCAGCCGGTGCGAGCCTCGAAGGCCGCGATGAGGGCGTGAAAGCGCGGATTGGTCTCGGCGTGGATGGTCTGGATGCGGGCCGAGTAGTCCACATGGGTGACTGCCGGTATCTTCGAGCGCGGCACGGTCAGCCTGGCGATGCCGAACAGGCGCTGCTGCTCCTCAGTCATGGGGATGCGCAGCCCCTCCCGGACGGGAGCCACCAGCAGCATGTAAGGGCTGGGGCGATCGATCTCGAACCAGTCCCCGACCCGCTCTGCCATCACCGCGGGTGCAAACGGGCGGAAGGACTCCCGGAACTTTATCTTCAGGTTCATCACCGACTGCATGCGGGCGCTGCGCGGATCGCCGATGATCGACCGTCCGCCCAGTGCCCTCGGTCCGAACTCCATCCGGCCGTGCAGCCAGCCGACGACCTTCTCGTTGGCAAGTATCTCAGCCAGCCGCTCCAGCAGATCAACTTCCGGCAGCTCTGTATAGCGCGCGCCGACGCCGTCCAAATAGGCTTTGATCTCCTCGCGCGAGTAGCGCGGCCCCAGATAGGAGCCGTGCATGCGATCACTGCCGTTGATCGTCCGCGGCTGGTCCAGATATTCGTGCCAAACGGACAGGGCGGCGCCCACCGCGCCGCCGGCATCGCCGGCAGCGGGCTGGATCCAAATGTCCCGAAACGGCCCCTCCCGCAGCAGGCGCCCGTTGGCCACGCAGTTCAGGGCCACGCCGCCGGCCAGGCACAACTGCTTGCTGCCCAGCTCGGCATACACCGTGCGCCCCAACCGTAGCACCACCTCCTCGGTCACCGCCTGGATAGAACGGGCGATGTCCATCTCCCGCTGAGTCACCTCGCGCTCAGGCCGGCGCGGCGGACCACCGAAGAGCTTGTCGAAGCGCTCGTTGGTCATGGTTAGACCAACTGCGTAGTTGAAGAAATCCATATCCAGCCTGAAGGTGCCATCCTCCTTCAGATCGATGAGGTGCTCCAGAATGACCTGGGCATAGCGGGGCTCCCCATAAGGGGCCAGGCCCATGAGCTTGTACTCTCCAGAGTTCACCTTGAAGCCGGTGTAGTAGGTAAAGGCCGAGTACAGCAGGCCTAGGGAATGGGGAAAGGTGATCTCCCACTGGGGTGTCAGGCGATTATCCTCGCCGTGCCAGACGCTGGTGGTCGCCCACTCCCCGACACCATCCAGACACAGCACCGCGGCCTCCCTGAAGGGGCTGGGGAAAAACGCGGAAGCGGCGTGGGACTGGTGGTGCTGGGTGAACAACAGGGGCGGCAAGTCGCGCTCGTTGATACCGCCCAGGGCCGCCAGCTCGCGCTTGAGCAGGCTCTTCAGAAAAAGCTTTTCCTTCAGCCAGATGGGCATGGCGGTGAGAAAGGAGCGCAGCCCGTGTGGCGCATAGGCCAGGTAGGTCTCGAGCAAACGCTCGAACTTTAGCAGTGGCTTGTCGTAGAACACCAGGTAATCGACCGCATCCGCCGACAGGCTGGCTTCCCGCAGGCAATAGTCGATGGCATGGGTAGGAAAGCGCGCGTCGTGCTTCTTGCGCGAGTACCGCTCCTCCTGAGCGGCCGCGACCAGCACGCCGTCCCGAATCAGTGCCGCCGCACTGTCGTGGTAGTAAGCCGAGATCCCGAGAACGTGGACAGTCACTAGACCCTCACACGTTGCATAGTCATGAGCTTGGGCCGTGCGTAGCCTGGGGCAAGCACCGATCCCACGGCAACGGAGGTTGTGTCGCTGAGCGGTGCAGCGTCGTTGCCATAATACCGCAGCGCCACCGGTCTCGCACTATCGCACAACCTCAAGATTGATCCCCGCCAACAAGCGGCGCCGGGCCAGCACCGTCGCGGTTCCTCCGCATCCATCTCGTGCCCAGACCATGTCAGAAGCGCCGGCGCAGGCAACGGCCGAGCGACTACTGGCTACCGCCGCTACTGCTGTACCCGTTGCCGGCCGGGCTCTCTACCGGCGGCGGTCGTCCAGTGACCCCCATCGCTGGCTCGATGGTCCAGTCGAGCGAGGACACCACAGCGAAGGAGTCCACGCCAATGTTGGTGTGCGGCTTGGCTCATCGCACATTTATACGTCATACTGTGCTCGACGAATAAATGCTTGGTAGCTAGGGGATACGATGGAGGGCTCAGTGTCTCACTTTGTGACTGTCTTCATGGCATTCTTCGCTGTCATGAATCCGATTGCCAATTCTTCATTGTTCATTGGGTTGACTGATGGAATGGCGAGACGTCAGCGACATTTGGTTGCAGTGAGGTCGATCGTTGTGGCATTTCTCATCGTCGCAGCATTTGCAATTGGCGGGCGAGAACTATTTGTCGTCTTTGGCATAACGTTGCCAGCATTTCGTATCGCTGGTGGCGTGATAATCGGCATCGTCGGCTTTCACCTTCTTCAAGGTGAGCATACGAGCTTCCATAAGCCGAGTGAGATGGGTGTCGGTGAGCGTGACAGTTCAGTGATCGACATTGCCATAACGCCACTGGGCATTCCGGTGCTAGCCGGTCCTGGAACCATCGCCACCGCAATGAACTTTGCGGCTGACTCAACGCTCCCTGAAATTGTTCGCGTTCTCATTGCCTTTGGCTTGATTTGTATGGTCACATTTCTAGCATTCATCGGTGGTCCTTGGCTCGCTCGCTCGCTAGGCCAAGATGCGATCAAGGTGGTTTCCCGCCTGATGGGTCTGATATTGTCAGTTATTGGCGCTCAAATGCTAATCGATGGGATACACGGAGCAGGTGTCGCCTGACATCCGGTCTGCAACGGAGCGCACCCATACTTCAGAAGACGTCCTCGCCTTCTCCTGCAAGGGCCGCGCCCTCTGCCCTGCAACACCCGGGGCATGGCCGAGACCGCCAGCCCATCTCGTGGACCACCACCTCCTGCCGCCGCCGGTGCGTCAATGGGTCTTGTCTGTTCCGAAGCGGCTGCTGCGCCCGCCCACCCTTGGCGCGGAGCCCATCGAGGAGTGGGATCCGCACCGGCTGATCTACCACCTGCCAAGGCCCGCTCCCGACGGGCGCACCCAGCTCATCGTCTCCCCTTGGAGCTCATCCAACCTATCGCCGCGCGTTTCCCGCCCGCCGCGACAGCAACGGTACCTCTCCTACGGGGGGCTCGCGCCGAATGCGCCCCTGCGGGCCGCGCTCACCGCCGTGGCCCTCGACGCCGTCGCGGCGCAGCCCTCGCCGCC
>CAYQDX010000311.1:0-5157 GCA_964416345.1 uncultured Ectothiorhodospiraceae bacterium | reverse complement strand
CGGCCGCGCGCAGCCGCTCCAACCCGAGGATCAACGGCAGGTAGGTTTCGGTGATGGCCTCGAACAGCCAGTTTTCTTCGAGAAAACTCTCGTATTCCGGGTGCCGGACGTAGGGCAGGTGTGCATGCAGCACGATGCACTGAAAACCTTGAGGCATCCGGTCTCACTCCTTGCGGTGCCGCTCCCACACATGGTGGAGAAGCGCCACGAGGTCCGGACCGCCCTCCAGCGGCAGGCGCACTGTGAGTCTGCCATCTGGCTGCAGCAGCACGGGCTCGCCGAACAGAGACAACGGCGCATCAGGCGAGCCTTGCCCCTCAATCACGATGCTTGCCGACACGGCGACGGCGGCATCCATGGCGCTGGGCGAGAATACGGTCTTGCCGAGTATGGCCTCCAGCGCCAGAGGTGCGGGCGGGTGCTCGGGCCCGGCGGAAGGCCTGGCGGCCTCGGCGACCCGTCCGTTGGACGCCGTGTCGCCTGCAGCCACGACCGGCAGGATCGGAAGGGGGTGCGAAACCAACTCGAAGTCGGCCGGGGCGATCGTCTCCACTGCCACCGGAGGTAGCGGAGGAAGACTCGCTTGAGCAAGAAATTCGGTTTTCGTCATGCGGGCGAGGTGGTGGTAGCGACTGATCTCGGTGGGCGCGAGCACGGGGAATGCCATGGCGCCGGATGACCCTTGGTCAACCTCCGCGCGGCTTGGGGTTTCCACCGTGGCGGGCTCGAGCGCCTCCCCCGCGCGCAAGGCGGCGGTGGCGGCTCCCTCGCTGGGCACCTCTAGCCTGGGAAATGCCGGTGCCTCGAGCGGGCGGTCAGAGGCTTCGGGCATGACCAGCGGAAATTCTTCCACGGGCGGCCGCCGTTGCGGGAACAGTTCCCTCAGCAGGGTGTCGACCGGCGTCGTGCTGCCGCCGGCGGGCGCCGCCTCGGGCGCGCGCGGAGTGCGTACCTCGACCTGGAGGAAATCCAGTCCCGGCGACGGACCGCCACGCGGGGTGGCAACTTCGTTGGAGCGCGCTAGGGGGACGAAGTCGCCATCGGCGGCGCGAAGCCCGATGTCGGCCGAATAGCGCTTGGCATCGCGCCAGAGATTGACGTACCAGTTGTTGCTGTCCTCCCGCACCTCGATGTCGAAGGGCTCGTAGGCCCCTGTCCCGTTTTGTCGCGGCGAGACGTCGCTGAACCGCAGCACGAGGCGCGCATCCCGGGCATTCTCGGGCAATCTTGCACGACCGGCGGCCATGTCGGCGGCATCGATGTGCCAGTAGGCATGCACGTTCCAGGGGTCAATCTCCATCAACTCTAGTCGCGTTGCCTCCACCGCTGGGAGACCCTTTGCCGAGATCTCCGAGGAAATCCGCCGTAGCTCATCGGCGGAGAAAGGCACCGGCGCAGGCTCGACCCGGTTGCGCCGGGTCGAATTCTCACTTGTGGCCGTGGCTCCCGGCGTGGGACGCTCGCCTGTCTGGATGGCGCCGCTGAACTTAAGCTTCTTCTCGCTCATCTGGGTCGGGTCTACATTCCAGGGTTGACGGCAATCCTAAGGGGTATGAAAGGCGTTTGTACACCCGCGTCCGCGGTGCCTCAGAAGCGTGATCTCCGCCACCTCATCTTGTCGGCACATGGCCAGATCTACCTGACCGGGCTCTGGCCGTCTTTCGAGAAGCGGGCCTTTGACGAATGGGCCTTTTCGGGGAGACCGATGTTTCCGGCGGTGGATGGGCCTGCTTCGGCTCAGTGGGCTTAACCGCTACCTTCGGCTCGGGAACGGGCGCTGCAGGCTCCGGGGCGGGCGGCACTCGCGTACCGATTGCCGCCTGGGACGGCTTGACGGTCATGAGTTGCTCGGCACGCGTCAGCAAGTCGAGCAATTGCCCGCGCTGCGATGCGTCCCCCAGCAGCAATCCACTATCCTCTGCGCGCAACAACAACTCCCTTGCCTGCAGGAGCGCGTGCGACGATGGCAAAGGCTGCCCGGATGCAGATCTTGCCAGCGACCAATACCGGGCCGACGTTTCGGAGAGCCGCTCGCATGCAGCTCGGCCAGCATCATCCAGAGCCTCGACATCGAGTCCGGGGTCCGCGCGCAGGCGGACTTCGGCCTGAGGAGGAAAGCGGCGCAGATACTCGCTGAGGAACATCGCCCGCACTGGGAATTCCCCCGTTTCACAGAACTCCATATAGGGCGAGAAGAACTTCCCGAAGAATCCCTGCTGTTCATCCTCGCGCCGGAACCATTCGCCGTTTTCTCCGTCGGACCAGGTGCCGAGGAGGCAAGGCACGGGGGACGGTGGCGCCTGGGCCACGTCATTGCGTACCGCGTCGGCGAACCAGGGGGCCTCAAGGCCGAGCGCCTGGGCCTGGGAAAAATCCTTGTCTAACGGAACGACCGAAATGCAGGACCGCTGGTGGCAGAGCCGGTAGGCCCGGTAGGGATCGGCGTCGCCGCCATCCGGCGTGACGAGCATGGAGGCGGGGAGCAGCAGGTACTCATACCCTGCTTTCTCCAAGGCCGGAGCCAATTCCGCGGCGAACAGGCTTGCCGGCGGCCAAAAGCCCTTCAACACGCGCCCAAACGTCGCTTCCATGAGCTCGCGCTCAAGCTGCAACTGTTCGTCCCAGTCTTCGCGAGGAATCAGCGGTAGCGGGGCATGGCGAAAGCCGGTGCCGACGAATTCAATTGCGGCAGAGGTTCGGAGGCCTTCGAGTATCGACGGAATGTCTGCAAGATCTCGGCACGCCTCGATCAGATCAGGGTCGCGCAACTGCTCGATCAAGACTGGGGAAAGCGCCACATGCAGCCGAGCGACGCCTGAGTACTTGTGGGCATGCCGACCCAGCCGCTCGTAGCACAGCAGGATTCTCCTGAGCTCACCGGGATTCTCGCCCAGCAGCTTGCGCAGGTTGCCGGCAGGTTGATAAAGATGCAGGCCCAAGGCGTGCAGGATGGTCTCCATCCACATGACTGAGGCTCCCCCAGTTAATCGTCCACTACCGGACCGGATTCATGCTCACCAGTTGGCCTGTTGTCGACCATGTACTGTCCTGCCGGTGGGCCAGTGGGTCCTGTCCCTGCCTGAGCGACCGCAGTATCGCTGCCACCATGACACGGAGGCGCTCAACAGCGCCCTGCAAGTCCTCCCCGACGCCATCGAGCGCCACTTGCGCAAGCGCAGTCCCGGGGCGCGATCGCAGGCGCGGGCCGGTGCCGTCGCCTTCCCCCATCGGCTCGGACCTGCCCTGACCACCCATATGCCTGCCCACGTAGTCGTCATCGATGGCGTACTCGAGCCCGACCCGGACCACGGCGTGCACCTCCCCGAGGCGGGGGATCTGGGCGTAGTCGCCGCCGAGACGGTGCAAACCGGGGTCCGCCGCCGCATCCTGCCGCCTATCAGCGGCGTGGATGGCTGGACAAGGAGAATCGCAAGACGATGGGGCTATGGTACCACGGATGTGGCTTTTCTCTAGATGCCTCGGTGCGCATCGAGGCCCATGACCGGCGGGGGACTCGAACGGCTGCTGCGCCCGACCGCCATTCGCCGCCGATCGGCCGGAGGAGATTGACCCCAACGCCTGGTCTAGCACCTGCCGAAGCCCGGCCCTGAGGGGCGCGCCCCGCTCATCCTCTCCCCCTGGGGCTGCTGGGGCGCATCGCCGCCTTGGCTCTGCCGTTGAGACGCCAGCGTCACCGGTACGACGGCTGCCCCCAACTCGCCGCTGCGCCCGCCAATCACCGTCCTGGCGCCCCTGGCCGTGGGGCCGGAGCCCGCATCCCAGCCCACGGTAGGGGCGACCCCCGATGACCCACCGCAAGCCGGCGGATGCTCGCCCGCACGGTATCACTGGGCGCTGCTCCTTGCCCGCCGCTACGAGGCGTTTCCCCCGACCAGTCCGATGCGCGGGCGATGCTGGTACACATCGGCGAGCCCGCCGACCCGCCGCGAATTGCGCCCGCCAGGGGACGCCCCGCCAGGTAGGAGGACTCTGCCGGGGTTCCGATCTGGAGAGACGACCGGGCGACATCCGGCGATCCGCTCGCCCAGCCGGAGCCCGGAGTACGAGCCCGAATCAGCGCATGAGTTGGTAGCGGCCACGGCCGGCTGCCGGGACCGCCGTCGCCGCTCGCAAGAGATTTGCCGCGTTTGCTCCCCTTTCTCTGCGCAAGTCCTGCCTTCAACCCCCCAGAACTCGAGTATCGGCCTCGCTGGCCGCCCCAGGTGGGCCGAAAGGGCGCATTCGGGACTTGACGGGGCTCGGCAGACGGGTTGAGGCTGCCGCCTAAGCAGTTGAATTTCCTCGGCATCTCTCCGACGGTCACCTTGTTTCTGTCCGTCATACCCGCCACAGGTCATCGGTATGCGGGCGGTGCGCACCCATCTGCATCAATCGCTCGATTCTTGTCTCGATGGGTGGATGGGTGTCGAGCATAGTCCGCAGCCGAGCCAGAACCGAGCCGTCGGAGCGGCTGCGTAGCGGCGGCAGGATGGTGAGCGAGCCGAGCGCGCGCGGCAGAGGCGATGCGGCTTCGGCGCTGGCGCGAATCTTGACCAGCGCCGAGCAGAGCGCTTGGGGATTGCGCGTCAACTCCACCGCTGTGGCGTCGGCCTGGAATTCGCGGTTGCGCGAGACGACCAGCCGCATCAGCGCGAACAGGCTCGGCGCCAGAATACCGAGGATCAGGATGGCCGGGCCGATGATCAGGCCGCCCGGTACGAACAGCAGCAGCGCCACCCAGGGATAGCGCCCGAGATTCTCGCTCACCCATCGTCCGAGGCCGGGCATACGATCGCCGACAAGCTGCCAGAGGGCGAAAATGCCCACCAGCCAGGGGAAGAGCACGATCAGCATGCCGTAGAACAGAAACAGCGCAATCGAGAAGGCGACACCGCCGACCAACAGCAGCAGTGCGACCAAGGGCGTAGCCAACACTGCCATGACGGTCTGGCGCGCGCTCCAGTCGCGCTCCCAGAACGACGGTTCAGCTTCGGCGGCCTGAGTATCGGCAACTGGCTCGCCATCGCTATCGGAGCTCATCGCCGCATCGAAAAACAGCCGCAGCGGCCCCAGCGCCAGAACCGAGATCAGATGGAACACCTTTCCGAGACCCAGCAGCAGCGTGATCAGGCGCGTATCGCCGTTGCGAATGTGCCC
>CAYQDX010000310.1:0-5159 GCA_964416345.1 uncultured Ectothiorhodospiraceae bacterium | reverse complement strand
TGGAGCAGATGCCCAAGATGGAAGGCCGCCAGATGGTGATGGTGCTGTCCCCGAAACAGCGGAAGGTCAAGGTGGCCACCCGCGAAGAATCGACTGCCGAGACCGAAGAGTAGGGTCGGCGGTCCTACAAGCCAACGAATGCGGAGTCAATGCGATGCCTAAGTTGAAGTCCAATCGCGGAGCCGCCAAGCGCTTCAAGCGCACGGCCTCCGGAGGCTTCAAGCGGGCCCAGTCCCACTTGAACCACATCCTGACCAAGAAGAGCACGAAGCGTAAGCGTCATCTTCGTCCGACCCTGATGGTGGCCGATGCCGACGTCGGTGCGGTTCGCCGCATGCTGCCCGGTACTTGAGGCCCCAGGAGCTGACGAGAGATGCCCAGAGTAAAACGTGGTGTGACCGCGCACGCGCGGCACAAGAAGGTCCTGGCTCAGGCCAAGGGCTACTCTGGCGCCCGCAGCCGGGTCTACCGGGTCGCCAAGCAGGCCGTCACCAAGGCCGGCCAGTACGCCTACCGGGACCGCCGCCAGAAGAAGCGGCAGTTTCGCGGACTGTGGATTGCCCGCATTAACGCCGGGGCCCGGGAGTGCGGCCTGTCGTACAGCCGCATGATCGACGGGCTCAACAAGGCCAACATCGAGATCGACCGCAAGGTCCTGGCAGACCTTGCCGTATGCGACAAGGTCGCATTCGCCGAGCTCGCGGAGCGCGCCAAGGCCTGCCTTTCTCAATAACGCCTGAGTCGCCATGCCGGGGCGCCCCGGGATCTGCTCGACCGGGGTCTCCCGGACGAGCCACTAGGGGACAGCCAGAAGCCTTTCCCCTATTTCATTTTCGCACTGCAGCGAGCCGGGTTGGCTCCAGGGGCATGGCTGTCCCGCGGGGGATGCGGCACACTGCACGCAAGTGGAGAGCCACGGTCTGTGATGCAGGATTTGGCTGCCATCATCGATGAGGCACGCGCGGCGGTGCAGCGGGCCTCGGATCTGGGTGCCCTGGACCAGGTGCGGGTGCGCTACGTCGGCAAGAAGGGCGTGCTCACCGATCTGCTCAAACAGCTCCGGGAGCTGCCCGCCGACCAGCGGCCGGCCTTTGGTCAGGCGGTGAACGAGGCCAAGACCGGGCTGCAGGGCGCCATCGAGGCGCGGCGGGTGGCACTGGAGGCCGAGCGCCTGGAGAGCAAGCTCACCGAAGAGGCACTGGACGTCACCCTGCCCGGCCGCGGTCAGGAGCAGGGCGGGCTGCATCCCGTGACACGCACCCTGGAGCGCATCGAGGCCTTCTTCTCCCAGCTTGGTTTCGAGATTTCCGAGGGGCCGGAGGTCGAGGACGACTACCACAACTTCGAGGCCCTCAACATCCCCGAGTCGCATCCCGCCCGGGCGATGCACGACACCTTCTACTTCGATGCCCGCACCGTGCTGCGGACCCACACCTCCCCGGTGCAGATACGCGTCATGGAGCATCGCCCGCCGCCACTGCGCATCATCGCGCCGGGCCGGGTCTATCGCTGCGATTCCGATCTGACCCACACGCCCATGTTCCACCAGGTCGAGGGCCTGATGGTCGACGAGGCGATCTCCTTCGTCGAGCTGAAGGGACTGCTGGTGGATTTCCTCCGCCACTTTTTCGAGCGGGAAGGGCTGGGCATCCGCTTCCGCCCGTCGTATTTCCCCTTTACCGAGCCCTCCGCCGAGGCGGATATCCAGTGCGTCATCTGCGGGGGTGAGGGCTGCCGGGTGTGCGGCAATAGCGGCTGGATAGAGGTGCTGGGCAGCGGGATGGTCCATCCCAAGGTATTCGAATACGTGGGCGTCGACAGCGAGCGCTACACCGGACTGGCCTTCGGCATGGGCGTGGAGCGGCTGGCGCTGCTGCGCTACGGGGTCAATGATCTGCGGCTATTCTTCGAGAACGATCTGCGCTTCCTGCGCCAGTTCAGGTAGCGACGGGGCAGCCACGAGACTCCTCCGCAACCCCAGCGCGACAGAGGGAGACGGACACCGACCATGAAATTCAGTGAACAGTGGCTGCGGGAATGGGTCGACCCGCCGCTAGGCACCCAGCAGCTCGCGGATCAGCTCACCATGGCTGGGCTGGAAGTCGACTCGGTGGAGTCTGTGGCACAGGGCATTGTCGGAGTCGTGGTTGGCCAGGTGCTGGAGGTTCGGCAGCATCCGGACGCCGAGCGCCTGCGGGTCTGCAAGGTGGACGTCAAGGAAGACGCGCCGCTGGATGTGGTCTGCGGCGCAGCCAACGTCTACGCGGGTATGCGTGCGCCCGTGGCGCGGGTCGGCGCCAGTCTGCCCAACGGCTCGAAGATCAAGCGTGCCAAGCTGCGCGGCGTGGAGTCCCAGGGCGTGCTCTGCTCGGCCAAGGAGCTGGGCATCGCTGAGGACGCCTCGGGACTGATGGATCTGCCGGCCGACGCGCCGGTAGGCCTCAGTCTGGTGGACTACCTGGATCTGAACGACCACAGCATCGACGTGGATCTGACGCCCAATCGCAGCGACTGTCTGGGGATCGCCGGCATCGCGCGTGAGGTCGGCGTGCTCAATCGCTGTGACGTCGCGCCGCCGCTGATGGAGCCGGTGGCAGCCGTCATCGAGGACAGCTTCCCGGTGATGGTGCACGCCCACGATGCCTGCCCGCGTTACGTCGGCCGGGTCATCCGCGGCATCGACGGCACGGCGAGCACCCCGTTGTGGATGCGGGAGCGGCTGCGCCGCAGCGGCCTGCGCAGCATCGGTCCGGTGGTGGACGTGACCAACTACGTGCTGCTGGAGCTGGGCCAGCCCATGCACGCCTTCGATCTGAGCAAGCTGCGTGGCGCACTATGTGTGCGCTGGGCGCACGACGGCGAGGCGATCACCCTGCTGGGGGGGCAGCCGCTGACCCTGGAGGCCGACACGCTGGTCATCGCCGACGAGGCGGGAGCGCAGGCCATGGCGGGGATCATGGGCGGGGCGGCCACTGCCGTGGAGGCCGTTGCCACCGATTTGTTCCTGGAGAGCGCCTTCTTCGCCCCCCACAGCATCAGTGGTCGCGCTCGACGCTACGGCCTGCACACCGAGTCCTCGCACCGCTTCGAGCGTGGCGTGGACCCGAATCTGCAGCGGCGCGCCGTGGAGCGTGCCACGGATCTGCTGATTGGCATCGTGGGCGGCCGCCCCGGTCCGGTGATCGAGGTCGCGAGCCCCGATCAGCTGCCTCGGCCTGCGACCATCGCGCTGCGCCGGGAGCGCATCCGGCGCGTGCTCGGGGTGCCGATTCCAGACGAGGACGTGACGGACATCCTGCTCCGTCAGGGCATGCAGTTCCAGCAAACGGAGCCAGGCTGGGAGGTCACTCCCCCGAGCTTCCGTTTCGATGTGGCCATTGAAGTCGACCTGATCGAGGACATTGGCCGGATCTATGGCTACGATCGTCTGCCGACCCGGCGCCCCCACGGTGAGCTGGCCATGACGGCACTGCCAGAGGCCAGGCTGCCGCTGGGCCGGCTGCGCCAGGTGCTGGTGGGCCGCGGCTATCAGGAGGCCATCACCTACAGCTTCGTCGACCCGCACCTGCAGGAGATACTGGACCCCGGTGCCGCGACGCTGACCCTGGCCAACCCGATCTCGGCCGAGATGTCGGTGATGCGCACCAGCCTCTGGCCCGGCCTGCTCCAGGCCTGCTTGCACAACGTCAAGCGCCAGCAGCCGCGCATCCGGCTGTTCGAGGCGGGCCTGCGCTTCCTTCAGGTCGGCGAGGAGACGCGCCAGGAGCTCATGCTGGGCGGCTTGCTGGCGGGGGGCGCCGACCCCGAGCAGTGGAGCGCGCCGCCACGGCCGGCAGACTTCTACGATGTCAAGGGCGACGTGCAGGCGCTGCTCGCCCTCACTGGCGCGGCCGAGCGCTTCAGCTTCGAGCCGGAGAGGCATCCCGCCCTGCACCCTGGGCGCAGTGCCTGCATCCGCCGCGACGGCGCGGTTGCCGGATGGCTGGGCGGCCTGCATCCGGGTGTGGCCAAGGGGCTGGGGCTGGCGGACGAGGTCTATCTGTTCGAGCTTGGGGTCGACGCATTGGAGCGCGGGATCGTGCCACAGTACCGTGAGACATCCCGCTTCCCCGGGGTGCGGCGGGACCTCGCCATCATCGTCGGCAAGGCCGTGCCGGCCCGCGCCGTGGCCGACTGCATTGGCCGAAGTGCCGGCGAGCTTCTGCAGGAGCAACGGATATTCGACGTCTATGCCGGGCAAGGCATTGAACCGGGGAGCAAAAGTCTCGCTTTGGGCTTGACGTTACAGCATCCATCACGCACTCTTACAGATGGTGAAGTCGATGAAGTGATTGACAAAATCGTTGCCCGCCTGGGTGACGAGCTTGATGCAAGGCTAAGGAACTAAAATGGCGCTAACAAAAGCGGACATGGCTGAGCAGCTATTCCAAGAGCTCGGGCTCAACAAGCGTGAGGCGAAGGAGATGGTTGAGGGCTTCTTCGAGGAGATTCGCGCTGCCCTGGAGCGAGGCCAGCAGGTCAAGCTCTCTGGATTCGGCAACTTCGACCTTCGGGACAAGAATCAACGTCCCGGCAGAAATCCGAAAACGGGCGAAGAGATTCCCATAACTGCTCGTCGCGTGGTAACATTTCGTCCTGGACAAAAACTAAAGGCAAGGGTCGAAGCATATGCTGGAGCCCGCCAACAACAATGAGCTGCCGCCGATACCGGCGAAGCGCTACTTCACCATCGGTGAGGTGAGCGAGCTGTGCGGCGTCAAACCGCACGTGCTGAGGTATTGGGAGCAAGAGTTTCCGCAGCTCAAGCCGGTCAAGCGGCGCGGGAACAGACGCTACTACCAGCGTCACGACGTGATCATGATCCGGCAGATCCGTAGCTTGCTCTACGAGCAGGGCTTCACCATTGGCGGTGCCCGGCAGCGGCTCTCCAGCACCTCGGCCAAGGAAGAATCCTTTTTGACCCAGCAGATCATCAAGCAAGTCCGCGGCGAGCTGGAGGACGTGCTGGAGATTCTGAAGGTCTAGCTATCAAGGCGGGCCCTATTTGGGTTACAATCCGCGGTCTTTCGTCGGCACCCTGCCGGCACGCAGCGGCATCCATGATTTCCGGGGCGTAGCGCAGCCTGGTAGCGCACCTGAATGGGGTTCAGGTGGTCGGA
>CAYQDX010000309.1:0-5175 GCA_964416345.1 uncultured Ectothiorhodospiraceae bacterium | reverse complement strand
GGCGAGGGCGCGCAAGATCTCGAAGCTGCCCAGATGAGAGCCCAGCAGCAGGCAGCCGCGCCCTGCGGCAACGTGCTGCTGCAGCGCCTGATCCCCAAGAATACGGATGTCGAACGCTGCGAACTGACCAGTCAATAGAAAGACCCGGTCCAGGATGGTGCTGGCGAAGCAGTGGATATGGCGGGCCTTGTCGAGCAGCCGGGGCGGGTGTGCCAGGACGTGCCGCAGGTAGCGGTCCGACGCCTGCCGTTGCTTCCGGGCCGTGGCCAGGAAGTAAAAGGTGATGGGGTACAGAAGCAGCCGGGTGACCCGGCGGCCGAGGCGCAGGGCGAGCCGGAATATCAGGTGAATGGCGAAGGCGCTCCCGCGCTCGCGCTCACTGGTCCAGCGACGACTCACGCCTGCCCGTCGGCTTCGACCAGCATCCGCCCCCGGGCAACGACGCGGTCCCCTTGCCGGCAGGTGAAGCGAATGCCGCCTGCCCGTCGCTCTCCAGGCGGATTGTGAAGGTCACACCGGGTAGCAGCGGCGCGAGGAGCTTCGCTGTCGGCATGCCGCTCAGGCGGAGCGCGCCGAGCCAACGGCAGGCGGCCTGGTGGACCTCGTCGAGCAGGAGCACTCCCGGCACCACGGGACGGTCCGGAAGGTGGCCCGCCAGGGCGGGATGCGTCGCGGCGATGGAATGCTCGCTCTCCCGGGTCATGATGAACCGCGCACGCGTTTCAGCAGGGCGAGTAGCTTGGCGCGCGGGAGCTTTCCGCTCTCATTGCGTGGCAGTGCGTCCACATAGTGGATCCTGCGGGGCAGGAAGGCGGGGTCGAGGCGGCCGGCAAGCGCATCGATCAGGGCCCGCTCGCTGAGCCCCGGCGCAATCACGAGCGCGGTGAGGCGGGCGACCCGTCCGTCGCTCCCGGTGTCGTCGAATATGAATATGCCGTCCCTGACGCCCTCAATCTCGTTGAGCTTGTGGTTGAGGTCACCGAGAGAGGCGCGCTTGCCTGCAATGTTGATCAGGTCCGCGTTGCGCCCGTGCAGGACGAAGCTGTGGGCGTCGCGGATTTCGATCCGGTCGTTCAATACCACCGCTTCGGGCAGGTGATCGCCCCTAAGCAGAGCTCCCCGCTCCGTTCCCTCCAGGCGCAGGCCGTCGTACAGGCGCCACAGATTGCCTTCCACCGTTCGCCGGCTGGCAAGCGAGCCCGCCTCCGTGCAGCCGTAGATCTCCAGGACGGGACAGCCGAAGGCGGCCTCGGCCTTCTCCGCTATCGCGGCCGACAGCGGAGCGGTGGCGGAGATGACAAAGCGCAGCGGGGGCCAGGCCAGCCCGGCCTCCATGCATGCCTTGAGGTGGAACGGCGTGGTGACCAGGATGCGGGGCGCGGCGACCTCGTCTAAGGCTTCCCGGATGTCCAGGGGGAAAAAGGGACGGCCGCCGTGACTGGTAGCGCCGCTGACCAAAGACATCAGCACCGAGGTCTCAAGGCCGTACATGTGCTGGGGCGGGACCGTGGCGACGATCGTGGTGTCGGCGGTGATACCGAAACGGGCGCACGCGAGCCGGGCACCGGAGACCAGATCGGCCCAGCCCTTGGGATTCGGCTGCGCCTTGCCGGTGCTGCCCGAGGTGAAGACGATGGCGGCGAGGTGGGCGCCATCCACGGTAACCGTGCCTGGCCCGGCGCCCGGAGCCCCGTCGATGGCAATCACGTGCCGCTCCAGTCCCGGGGCTTCCACAACCTGTTCGGTGAGCACATAGCAGTCGGGGTAGTCGGCGGCGATGGCAGCTACCACGAGGGGCGCGCGGCTCGGAGGCAGTAGATTGGTCTGGCCCCGCTGCATCGCGGCCGCGAAGGCCACCATGAAGGGATACCGCTGATCGCAGAGGTTCAGCGCGTAGCGGTGCTCCGGAAGGGTGGAGGCGACCTGCGCCACATGGCCCAGGAAGCCGTCGCCCCTGATATCGTGTCCGCGCCAACGCGCGAGTCTCGTCATCGGGGAGCCGAACGGTTGCAGTGGAATCCTGCCCTGGTCCATGGCCTATGCGATCAGCTTGCGGAACTCGACCTTGAGCAGGCGGCGCACGAAGGGGGAGAAGCCCGGGTGCTCCAGGTGGCTGAGCACGTGTAGCCTCACCGCGTACTCGATGACGAAGAACAGCATCACGAACAGGTAGTTGAAAAGCTGCGTGAACAACGACCAGACCGGCGGGCTGGCGAACAGTGCCAGGAGGACCGACTCCAGGGTCATGAGGGCGAAGAAGATCACCCACGCCTGGGTCGCTCGCAGGGTGTAGTGTCGGGTCCTGGCATCCAGGGTACCGCGCCAGATGGCGGCAAATCGGGAGATCATGGGAACCGACCCGCGCCGCAGGGTGCGCCCGAACAGGATCATCAGGCCAGCGTTGATGAGGATGGGAGGCAGTGCCAGCAGCCAACGGTCGTCATCGCCGTACGCCAATTGCAATACGGCAAGCGCCAGCAGCGCAAACCACAATCCGGCCAGGGCGTACCGGCGGGCCCGCAGTGCGGCGACCAGTACGCAGGCCACGACGGACAACAGCAGGATCACTGCCGCCAGGCCGTGGATATCGCCCCGAACCTCGAAGTGAACGGCGAGTGAATAGGCCAGCAGCAGGACGACGGTGAGCAGGTACCGGAGCCGGCGAGGACTGTCACCGCGTCCGGTTTCTCTCGACGTGCTCACTCAATACCCGCAGGGAGGAAAAGATACGGACGTTATCGTTGTCGTCGGAGCGCAGCTGGAACCCATACTTCATGTCGATGGCAAGGGAGATTTCGAGGGCGTCGATGGAGTCCAGACCAAGACCTTCACGGAACAGGGCGGCCTCCGGGTCGATGCCGGTGGGTGTAGCCCCCTCCAGATTCAATGTATCGATGATGAGAGCAGCGATTTCCTGTTCAAATGTCGTGAGCTTTTCCATGCAAGTAGCCAATCAATATAGGTCTTAATTCTGGGCCCCCTGACTTCTGCCCGGCGATTATAGCATGAAATACCAGGCCTTGACGCTGCGGACCCAATGTCTTGCGGAGGGTCCCCACGGCTCCTGCAAGCCCCGTGGCCGGTCTCATGTAATGCTCGAGGAGATGCCGTATCATGTCGCCCAGACTCAGGATGTGCCCTGCGCTGGACGTTGCGCCGAGGGACGGGAAGAAGTTGCAGCAAGACATCTCCGAAGCATGTGACGTGGTGGTCATCGGCGGCGGGCCGGCCGGGACCACCATCGCGACCCGGCTGGTCCAGATGGGCTGGCAGGTCTCGCTGTTGGAAAAGGAGCGCCATCCGCGGTTCCATATCGGCGAGTCCCTCCTTCCCATGAACCTCCCCATCCTGGAGCAGCTGGGTGTGCTGGAGCAGGTGAAGGTGATTGGCCTGACGAAGTACGGCGCCGAGTTCAATTCCACCGTCGATGATCGGCCCTCTCAGACCTACTATTTCAGCGAAGCCCTCGACAAGGCCCATCCCCACGCCTTTCAGGTGCGACGCTCGGAGTTCGATGAGCTGCTATTCAGGAACTGCATAGCCCGCGGCGTGCGTGCCCGGGAGGGCACGCGGGTCACCGACGTGGATTTCCACCCGGGAGGGCGCAGCGTCGTGCGCGCCGTGACCGAGGCGGGTGAGCCCCTATCCCTGGAGTGTGCATACGTCGTGGACGCCTCGGGGCGGGATACTTTCCTGTCGCGCCGTCTCGGCAGCAGGCGCAAGAGCAAGGAGCACAACAGCGCGGCCATCTTCGGCCATTACGGCAGCGCACCGCGTCGCCCGGGGCGCGACGCGGGCAACATCAGCATCTACTGGTTCGAGCACGGCTGGTTCTGGATGATTCCGCTCAGAGACGGCACCATGAGCGTGGGCGCCGTGTGCTGGCCCGAGTATCTCGGGACGCGGGACGTCAGCACCGAAGAGTTTCTCGCCAGGACGATTGCCCTGTGTCAGCCCGTGGCCGAGCGCATGCAGGATGCCCAGCTTCTGGGACCGGTACGTGCGACGGGAAACTTCAGCTATCGCTCGACCCGGATGTTCGGTCCGGGCTACCTGCTCGTGGGCGACGCTTACACGTTCATCGATCCGGTATTCTCCAGCGGCGTCTTCCTGGCCATGCACGCGGCCATGGAAGGGTCCATCGTGCTGGATGCCTGCATGCGCGACCCGGCAACGGCCGCCGCCCGGCTCAAGGCTCATGAAGAAAGGGTTCTGCGCGGCGTGCGGGTGATCTCGTGGTTCATTTACCGGTTCACATCACCGGCGCTGCACAGAATGTTCATGAAGCCGGCGAACCACTTCCGGGTAAAGGAGGCGGTGATATCCATGCTCGCCGGCGACGTCTACCGCGATACCCCGCTGAAGCGACCAATGCTCGCGTTCAAGCTGTTCTACTACCTGATGTCGGCCCAGCACCTGTTCCGGAGCTGGGCCGGCCATCTGCGCCGAAGGCGCAACGTGCGTGTTACCTTTTCCGGCGGCACGACGCCCGTGGATCTCGACACCTGAACCATGGCTGCGCTCGAATTCCGGCACCATCCCGCACATATCCGGAGGATCGGCCAACGCCTGGAGGCGCTGGAACACCTCGTCTACCGCCGTTGCACCCGACATCGAGCACACGTTACTCGGCGCCATACCAGGCCCGTAGTTTTCAAGATGTCTTCGATGCCCTTCGGCATAACTTCTTTCCTGCAACTCGGCCCTCAAAAATACGCCCTGTTGATCCACAAGTGGCCGTAAATGCTGACGGCATAACCCAGTGCGATGGCCGGGCTCCACTTCAGGTGAGAAAAAAAGGTGTATTTCCCCCGGGCCTGCCCCATAAGGGCGACGCCAGCCGCGGAACCGATGGAAAGCAGGCTACCGCCGACACCCGCCGTGAGTGTGACCAGCAACCATTGGCCGGTCGGCATGTCGGGGTTCATGGTGAGCACCGCGAACATCACCGGAATGTTGTCGACGATGGCGGACAACACCCCGACCGCAACATTCGCCGCCGTCGCGCTCCAGTGGCCATACATCAGCTCCGAGGCAAGACCGAGATAACCGATAAAACCCAGGCCACCGACACACAGCACCACGCCGTAGAAGAACAACAGGGTATCCCACTCGGCGCGCGCCACCTGATTGAAGATATTGAACGGCACAATGTCACCGAGCTGCCCTTCCGCC
>CAYQDX010000308.1:4076-5202 GCA_964416345.1 uncultured Ectothiorhodospiraceae bacterium | reverse complement strand
CTCCGGTCTCGGGGTCACTTTGGCAAAGTTTGGCACCGTGGAAACTCCCAATTGGGAGCACAATCCTGGCAGCCGCGAGCGGCCACCGAAGGCCGCCGCGCGAATTCGGCATTGCGCCCGGAAGAAGCTGCTGCTGCCATCGTTACCGACATCGAGCGCGGCAAGCGGACTGTCATCCAGCCCACAATCGTTCGCCTGCCGTTTCTGTTGAATGTGCTGCTCCCGCGACAGACGCAAGCGCTCATGTGCCGTGAAGGCTGATGCGTGGTGAATCAAGGCAGTGGCGCAGCGCAGGCATCGATTGGGAATTCAGGAGCGTGATACGAGCGGCGCGCCGCCGTTCCAGATCGTGATGCAGCAAAGGGAGACCACATGAAACCCAGGATTACTTTCGTTACCCTCGGCGTAGACGATTTGGAAAGGTCGCTGCGCTTCTATCGTGATGGCCTCGGATTGAGCACCGAGGGCATCATCGGAGAGGAGTTTGAGCATGGAGCGGTGGTGTTCTTCGACCTGCAGCCTGGCTTGAAGCTCGCGCTTTGGCCGCGCCAGAGCCTTTCCCACGATGCCGGCCTGCCCTTGAGTCCTCCGAGCCCTACCGATCTGGCGCTCGCCCACAACGTCGCATCGAGAGCCGAGGTCGATGAGGTGATGGAGCAGGCCAGATTCGCCGGAGCATGCCTCGTAAAGCCGGCCCAGGATACCGCCTGGGGCGGCTATGCGGGCTACTTCCAGGATCCGGACCAGCATCTGTGGGAGGTCGCGTGGAATCCCCAGATCGCAATCGTGGACGAGCCGTGACGGTACTCACTGCGGCACCGGCGCTAGCGGATCCCAACGACGGTGCAATCGGCATTTGACCTGACCGCGATGGGTATGGGTATGCCTGCAAAGCCACGACTCCAGGTCTTGTCATTGCAGGCGGATGCCTTTGTGGATGATTCCGGACCGACGCATCGAGAGAGCGCTGTCGGCCGAGCGGCTGGCTGTTCGGTCCCTATCTGCCCAGCGACCCTGCGACCGCGCTCTCCGAGATCCGCGAAGTGATTCCCGGTGCCCCGGACGGAACCACAGCATACCTCGCCGTCGTGGGCACCGCGGTTCCAGACGGGAACTGGGCCAGACG
>CAYQDX010000308.1:0-3976 GCA_964416345.1 uncultured Ectothiorhodospiraceae bacterium | reverse complement strand
CCCACAGAGGGCGTTTTCACGTACCACTTACGTGGACTCGTCGGGCAGATCCAGGGCGGTCTTGACGAAGGGGATGGTGAGGCGGTGCTGGGCAGCCAAAGAGGCCTGGTCGAGGCGGTCCAAGGCCGCAATCAGGCTGTGCATGTCCCGGGAATGGTGGCGCAGCAGGAAGCGGGCGACCCCCTCTCCTAGGACCATGCCACGCTCCCGGGCGGCCACGCTCAGGGCTCCCACCTTGGCCGCGTCGTCCAGGGGATGGAGCTGCAGGATTAGCGCGGACCCCAGGCGGGAGACGAGATCCGGCAGCCGCAGCCCCAGGCCGTGGGGGGCGGCATCGGCGGCGAGCACGAGTCGGGCGCCGCTCTCCAGCATACGGTTGTAGAGATGGAACAGGGCCTCCTCCCACGTCGCCTGGCCGGCAACGCTCTGCAGGTCGTCCACGCACACGAGCGGTAAGGCCTCCAGGCCCACCAGGATGGCCGGCCCCAGGGCCGCCAGTTGCGCCATCGGTAGGTAGCTGCACGTCTCGCCCTGCGCGGTGGCCTCGGCGCAGGCGGCCTCCAGCAGGTGAGTGCGGCCCACGCCGGAAGGACCCCACAGATAGAGCACCCGCTCGCCCCGGCCGTGCACGCACCGTTGAAGGGCGGCGACCGCCTCGGCGTTGGGACCATGATGGTAGCTGGCGAAGGAGACGTGCGCCCGCAGCTGCAGACGCAAGGGGAGCTGGTGGCTCAATCCTCGCCGCCCACGGCAGACTGGACGGCCGCATCCCGACGGTAGAGCGTACTGGCGAGATAGCGCTGGTGGGCGTGGCGGCCCAAGACCATCGCCACCGCCGCCACCGGCAGGGCCAGCAGGATACCGAAAAAGCCGAATAGCTGGCCGCCGGCGAGCACCGCGAAAATGACGGCCACGGGGTGCAGTCCGATGCGGTCGCCCACCAGCTTGGGCGTGAGCAGCGTGCCTTCCAGGGTCTGACCGATGCCGAACACCACGGCCACGGCCACCAGGTGTCCCACGTCGTGGAACTGGGCCAGCGCCGCGATGGCCGCCGCCACGATGCCGACGGCGAAGCCGAGGTAGGGCACGATGCTGGCGAGCCCGGCGGTCATGCCGATGAGCAGACCCAGATCGAGCCCCACCACGGTCAGACCGATGGCATAAACCACACCCAGGCACAGCATAACGACGAGCTGGCCCCGAAAGAAGGCGGCCAGGGTGAGATCGCACTCCGTGGCCAGCCGCCCTGCGGTCCGCGCGTAGCGGCGAGGCACCAGCTCTCCGACCTTGGCGACCAGCACGTCCCAGTCGCGCAGCAGGTAGAACGTCACCACCGGCACCAACAACAGGTTGGCACCCCAGGCCACCAGAGTGGCGCCGGAGCGTGTGACGGTGCCGAGCAGGTGAGCCAGCACCCCCCCGGCCTGTTGCCAGTGCTGGGCGAGGGCCGAGCGCAGCTCGCCCGAGCCCAAGCTGCCGAGATCCATGCCCAGGCGCTTTCCCAGCCACGGCAGGGCGTTCTGCTCCACCCAGGCGGCCGCGGCGGGCAGGCGCTCCACCAGGGCCACCAGCTGACGCTCCAGCAGGGGAAGCATGATCAGCACCAGCAGCAGGACGACGAGGCTGATGGCGACGAATACCGTGACCACGGCCATGGTGCGCGACCTGCCTCGAGCCTCCAGGCGGTCGGCCAGCGGGTCGCCCAGGTAGGCAATCAGCGCACCCAGCAGGAAGGGCGTCAGCACCGGCGTGAGCTGGTAGACCAGCCATCCGCCTCCGGCCAGGCCGGCCACCACGAGCCAACGCTGGGAGTCGCTCATGGCGCCCTCCGGTGGGCGGCCCGCCAGGCGCGCCATCCCCAGCTCCAGACGTAATGGCCGCCGCTCGCCACAGTGGTGAGCACCACGACCCACACCAGCGTGTCCAGCAGGCTCGCAGGCATGGCCACGAGTCCGTGGTGGAGCACGACGACCAGCACCAAGATGATCTGGGCAACGGTATTCAGCTTGCTGATGATGCTGGGGCGCATGGCGTAGCGCCCGATGAGGAAATGGTAGGCCAGGGCGCCGGCGACAATGACCGCATCGCGGCCCACCACCAGCACAGGCAGCCACACCGGCATGGCGCCGTTCCAGCCCAGCGTGACGAAGGCGGTGATCAGCAGGACCTTGTCGGCCAGAGGATCCAGAATGCTGCCCAGGCGGCTCGTCCACCCGTAGTGCTTGGCGAGATAGCCGTCCAGCCCGTCCGAGGCGCCTGCGACGACGAACAGCCCCAGGGCCGCCGCGTAACCTCCGCCGAGCAGCATCCAGGCCAGCGGAACGGCGAGCAGAATACGAAGGACACTGATGAGATTGGGGATGTCACGCCGGGTCAGCGCTGCCATCGATACACCCGCGGCGAGCCCTCGCCACCCCCACCCGCCGGCAGCAGCATGCTCTCCAGGCCGATGGCCTGCAGCAGGGCATCTGGGCTTCCCCGTACGCCGAGGCGCAGATCGACCTCATTCGGCGCCACGGCGATAACCTGCAGGTCCGCCACCAGGGACAGTTTGCGCAGGTATTGGGTGAGCTGCGCGTAGTCGTCCAAGTTGTGGACACCTCTCACCTGCAGGTCCAACGGTGTGCCGACCAAGCCGCCGGCGTGGGCGCCCGGCGCCGAGAACCGTCCCGCCATGGCGTCGGCCACACCGTCGATGCCCGCCCCCAGCACCGCATCTAGGGTTCCCTGGGTGTCCCAGCCGCGCTCGTTCGGTCCTTCGTAGAAGGTCCAGTGGGCGGTCCAACCGCCTTCCGAGTCGTGGCTCGAGCGCCCCACCAGAAGCAAATTGGTGCCATAGCGCGCCGAGGCGGCGATGATCTTGTCCTGGAAGCCGCCCCAGACATCCCCGGCGGCGATGCGGTTGCGGTCCTCCAGGTCCAGCAACGGCAACAGCACCGGCAGCCCACGCCGCTCCGCCTGCGCGCGCAGCGCAGTGGAGACCTCACCGATGCTGTCGCTGCCAAGCAGCGAGCGCCGGCCGCCGTCTTGCACCGCCAACCACACCAGCAGGTCCGGGCGCTCTCCGCTCCACACCGGCACGCCCGCGCCCTGCAGCAGTCGCTGCACCGCTTCCGAGTCGAAGCGTGCCCACAGGGTCTGCCCGCCGGTCCCCGGCGCAACGCCGTAGCGATATTGCTGGACGAGCTTACCGGCCGCAGCGATGCCGGGCAGATTTCCCACATCGCGCCGGCCGCTCACCTTGACCAGCACCTGGGTCAGCGCCTGGCGCAGCGCGGCAGTACGAGACTCGGCGTCAGAGCCGGCCACTGAAACTTCGGCCTCGTACAGCGACGCCGCAGCGGCCGCCTGGGTACCGAGGACCAGCCACAGCAGGACCCGGGAGAGAGTATTGCGGATTGGCATAGAGACCTCCCGGGCCGCACGCTATGCGAGCGACTGCGCCAAGTCAAGAGCAGTTCCGCATCGCTTCCACACGCGCCAGGCCTTGATAAAATGTCGGGCCGGAAACCCCAATCCAGGAGAGCCTGCCATCGAACCCTCCGACAAGCCGCTGAGCTACCGCGACGCGGGCGTCGATATCGACGCTGGCAACCGACTGGTAGAGCGTATAAAACCCTATGCGGCACGCACTCGTCGCACCGGCGTGTTAGACGGTCTGGGCGGCTTCGGCGCCATGTTCGAGCTGTCCCTGGAGCGCTACCTCCACCCCGTGCTGGTCTCCGGCACCGATGGTGTGGGCACCAAGCTTCGCCTCGCCATGGATCTCGGGCGCCACGACACCATCGGCATCGACCTGGTGGCCATGTGCGCCAACGACATCGTGGTCCATGGCGCCGAGCCCTTGATCTTCCTGGACTACTACGCCACCGGCGCGCTCAACGTAGACACGGCCGCCCAGGTGATCGCCGGCATCGCCCGCGGCTGCGAGCTGGCCGGGGCGGCGCTGGTGGGAGGCGAGACCGCCGAGATGCCG
>CAYQDX010000307.1:0-5227 GCA_964416345.1 uncultured Ectothiorhodospiraceae bacterium | reverse complement strand
GAGTGGAACAAGGGCGAGCTGGACAGCTATCTCATCGAGATCACCGGCGACATCCTCGCCTACAAGGACGCGGACGGCGCTCCCTTGGTGGACAAGATTCTGGACACCGCCGGCCAGAAAGGCACCGGCAAGTGGACCAGCAACAGCTCATTGGATCTGGGAGTGCCGGTCACGCTGATAGCCGAGGCCGTCTACGCCCGCAGCCTCTCGGCCATGAAGGACGACCGGGTGGCCGCTTCACAGGTATTGCAGGGTCCGGAGCTCGCCTTCAGCGGCGACAAGCAGGCGATGATCGAGGACCTGCGTCAGGCCCTGCTCGCGGCCAAGATCGTCTCCTATGCCCAGGGCTACATGCTGATGCGCGAGGCCGCCAAGGAATACGGCTGGAAGCTCAACTACGGCGGCATCGCCCTGATGTGGCGCGGGGGCTGCATCATCCGCAGCGCCTTCCTCGGCAAGATCAAGGAGGCCTTCGACAAGACGCCGGACCTGGCAAATCTCCTGCTCGACCATTACTTCAAGGGGGTCATCGACCGCTGCCAGCCCGCCTGGCGCCGGGTGGTGGCCACGGCCGTGGAGCTGGGGGTGCCAGTGCCCGCGACATCCACCGCCCTGGGCTTCTACGACGGCTATCGCAGCGCCCGCCTGCCGGCCAACCTGCTGCAGGCCCAGCGCGACTACTTCGGTGCGCATACCTACGAGCGCATCGACCAGCCCCGCGGCCAGTTCTTCCATACCGACTGGACCGGCCACGGCGGCGACGTGTCCTCCGGCTCGTACAACGCCTGAGCCTCCTCCGTCGGCCCGCGGGCCGCCCGGTGGGTGACGCGGGCCGCAGCCCAGTCAGGCGGGCGGCGTCAGCCTCAGTCCTGCTCGATGAGAAAGGGCAGCCGCGGCACCGCGTCGAGCTGCTCCAGCGCCATGCCGCCACCGCGGACGACGCAGGTCAGCGGGTCGTCCGCCACCCGCACCGGCATGTGTGTCTCCTCGGACAGCAGCTGCGTGAGGCCCTTGAGCAAGGCGCCGCCGCCGGTCAAGACGATGCCCAGCTCCACCAGGTCGGAGCCCAGCTCCGGCGGGGTCTCCTCCAGCGCCGTCATCACCGCCTCGACGATGCGTGACAGCGGCTCCTGCAAGGCCTCGTGCATCTCGTTGCTGTTGACCGCAAACCCCCGGGGCGCGCCCTCTGCGATGTTGGAGCCGTGCACCCGCACCTCGCTCACCGACGGCGGGGGATAGGCATAGCCCACCTCCAGCTTGATTCGCTCCGCCGTGGGCTCGCCGATGATGATGCAGTGGTTGCGTCTCACGTAGCTGGCGATGGCCTCGTCGAAGAAGTAGCCGCCGACCCGCAGGGACTGGGCGTAGACCACGCTGCCCAGGGATATGACTGCCACCTCGGTGGTACCGCCGCCGATGTCCACCACCATCGAGCCGCGAGCCTCCGTCACCGGCAGGCCGGCGCCCATGGCCGCCGCCACCGGCTCTTCGATGAGGTAGACCGCCCGGGCACCGGCAGCCTCGGCGGCCTCACGCAGGGCCCGGCGCTCCACGCTGGTGGCACCCACCGGCACCGCCATGATCACGCGTGGGCTGGGATGGGGCATCCAGCCGTTATGCACCTTGCGGGCAAAGTGCTGCAGCATCTTGCGGGTCACCGTGAAGTCGGCGATGACGCCGTTCTGCAGCGGTCGGATGGTGACGATGTCACCCGGGGTGCGGCCGAGCATGCGCTTGGCGCCCTCGCCGACGGCGGCAATGCTCTCGCCCCTGCGTCCCCGGCGCACGGCAATCACCGAAGGCTCGTCTAGGACAACGCCCCTGCCCCGGACGTAGATCAGGGTGTTGGCCGTGCCGAGGTCGATACAAAGGTCGTCGGAGAAATATCCACGTAGCTGTCGAAACATGGTCGTCCGAGTGGATGTGTTGGGAGATAGTGTGGCGGAAGCGGACGCTCGCCTGGCGCGGACGCCATGTTGTCACGACTGCGACTGGGGAGCAATGGTCAGTTGCGTCGGAACGTCGCCCACCTGGACCCGGCTCAGGTCCTGGTCGAGCTGGGTCTCGGCCATCACCTGCACGGCCTCGTCCAGGGACTTGACCGAGCCATTATGGAAATAGGGCGCGGTGTAGACCAAGTTACGCAAGGTGGACACCCGCCACATGTGGTGATTGGCCTCGCTCTCGGTCGCCTGAAAGCACCCCGGGCCATCGGCCAGCTTGTATTTCGCCACATACGCGCTTTCGGTCTCGACCGTGGTCGAGGCCAGGCCGCTGACCGAGGATCGGGACGGGTCGAGGCCAGGCACTGGCCTTGCGGGGCGGCTGCGCCACCCCGAGGTCTGAGGAGCCGGCATAGGCGCCGGGAAGGCTGTGGTACCCGACTGGCGGCTAGTCGGCATAGACACGGCGCGGTACCAGCCAGCCGTAGACGCCGCCGAGAATCACGCCATAGACCATGTGCAGGATCACAAGCAGCACTGGATCCAGCAAAGTGAATCCGTCGCCGAAGGCGCCTGCGGCACCTAGCGGGAGCACCATGAGCAGCATCAACGCTCCGGCGCCGAGGCCGAAGCTCAGACCCTTGGTCCAGGATGTGGTGCCGGGCAGGATGGGCGCCAGCAAGCTGTACAGGCTGCCCCACCAGACCGTGCCGATGAGCACATGCCACATCCAGCCCGCCACGCGCGGCATGGGCGTGTACCCCGAGCCCTGCAGCAGGAAGCTCGCCACGTGGTCCAGCACGGTGATAGTATCGGTCTCGTGGCCCAAGGCCGGCGTCGCCATCAGCAGCGACAGCACCAAAGTCGCCACCGCCCCAGCGCCCATGCCCCTGACCAGCCTGCTCCAGATGCTCGGATGATTCATTGCTGCTCACTGCAGTTGCTCGCGCGCGAAGGATAGCAGCAGCCGATGGCAAATGCGCGGATTCTCATGGGCCAGGCCTCGCCCACAAAACTCGGCAGTCCGGCAGACCGCGTCCGTACGGTCTGCTGCCAACCCGCCCGGGGTGAGCGCCGCCTACTTGAGGTCGACGGACTGCTCGATCGTGAGGCCTTTGTCGGAGCCGGTGACCGACATCGAAACATAGCTGAAGACGTCGCCGTAAGTGGCCAGCGTAGCCACCTGGTCCCTCAGGACCTCGGCCTGTTCGGCCTTGCCCTGGGCCTCCAACATGCGCACGGCCCCGGCCGAGAGCTCACTCAATCGGGGCATCAGACGACCGGCGTCATAGGCCATGGCGAACAGCGGTGGTGGCTGCACCAGGGCCGCTCCCAGCAGCCCGGTGGCCGCCTGCTGCGCGCCGTCGCCGGCGGCCACCACCAGGGCCTTGTCCTTGGCCGCCACGTACAGCGGCGGGGCCTGGGGCGGCAGCGCATCGGCCGGGACCGCCACCGGCGTGCCGTCGGCGGGCACGCTCAGCGACGCGAGCTGGGGATTGGCCATGCCGGCGAAGGCCAGGAGTCCTTGCGGGTCATCGGAGGCCGCCAGCAGACCACCCCGGAACTTGGTGGGCATGGAGGTCTGCGGGTCTAGCTGCAGATCCTGCGCCTCCAGGTAGAAGCCCTTGGCAACGGTGGCAAAGGGACCCATGACCAGGTCGACGCTCACCAGGGACTGATCCAGCTTCTGAGGGTCTATCCACTCGCAGCCCTTGCCCTCGGTGGAGACCTTGCGGATCAGCGCCTTGACGGCATCCCGCAGCTCGGGCAGGTCCATGCTCATGCCCAAGGCGACCAGGGCGTCGCTGTGACTGCCCAGACCCGGAACGGGTGCTGCGAGCTTCTGCAGCCGCGCAGCGACCGCGGGCGAGGTCTCGAAAACCCCGCGCACCACGTAGCGCTGGCCGTTGGCCTCCCGGGTGCCGGCCACGTAGCGGGGCGCGGACGCCACCAGGCTCTTCACCAGCTTGGCGCACTGGGGAGGCACCTCCTTGGCCTGGTCCGGCACCACCTCGCGCCAGGTCGCGCCATTAGCGCCTTTGTCCTCGCCCAGCACGGCGCGGGTGATGGCGGCAAAATCGATGTAGCCTTCGCCATTGCCGGTGAAGCCGTACTCCTTGAACAGCCGCGTCAGCACGGGTGCCGCGGCCAGGCTCTGGGCGGGGCGCTCGTCACCGAAGAGCTGCGGCAGATAGTGGGCCTCGGTCTTGGCCGGAAGCAGGGCCACGATGAGCTGGCCGTCGGTCACGGCGGCCACCAGCACCGCCCCCTCCAGCGCGAAGCGCCAGTACTCCAGCTCACCGAGCTTGGCGGTAGGCGCGGTGAGTCCGCTCTTGGTCTCGATGCGCTTGACCAGATCCTTGACCGCCTGGGGATTGCCGAGCTCTACCCGCAGCACCGGCAGCATGCCCATCCCGTAGAGCACCGCGTGGGCGTCCATGCGGAAGCCGAGCTGCTCGATGCCCTCGGGCGTCAGCTTGCCGTCCAGCTCGCCGAGCACGGCCTTGACCAGCGCGGCAGCCTGCGGATCCGGAGATTCGGACTTGGCCATTGCCGCCTGCACTCGGCGGGAGGTGGATTGCAGGTCCGCCGAGGCGTAGCGCAGCAGCTTGGCGCTGAGCTCCGGCGGGACGCTCTCCACGTTGGTGAAGACATAGGGCGTATCGGCAGCGACGTGCGCGAGCAGGGTGGCCTCCTCGACCTTGGCCTGGGAGGGCTGAGAGGGTTTTTCACTGCAGCCGCCCACGGCGACGGCAACGGCAAGAGCTGCGACGGCAGCGCAGCGGCGTGGGAGGTAGTCCATCGATGCGTATCCTTTGGTGTGCTCGGAGTCAGCCTCTGACGATACCAATCCGGCGAGAAACGGTCCACAGGCAAGGCGTCGAGCTCGTTCGGGCATGCCATATGCGCCTGCCCGTGCACCACTGGATATGAAGCAGCGCCATGAGACTCGGCGCAACCTTGCAACGCTTTCGTGACCCGCCTATCCGAGACAAGCCGGGCTCCAGCAGGCCGCGGCAGAAGATCGGCATCTTCCACTTTCTGCCGTTTGGACGCGACCCTGGCGCACGAGCTCCGTCGGGCCGAGCGGCGCTCCACTCCGGTGGGCCTCATCATGGCGGATCTCGACCAGCTCAAGGCGGTGAACGACACCTATGGGCATGAGACCGGGGATCTGGCGCTGAGAGAGTTGGGCCAGCTGCTGCTGCGCAACGGACGCAACCGGCTAGAGTGCGCGGCCTAAGGGCCGCGGCGCACCGCGCTTGCGGCCCCGCTCAGCCCTT
>CAYQDX010000306.1:0-5232 GCA_964416345.1 uncultured Ectothiorhodospiraceae bacterium | reverse complement strand
ATGCACGGAATGCGACGGGGACTACCTGGATCCCCAGTGCGCGAGCATCTGTCCCATCGAGGGGATCATCCTCAATTCCCTGGGTGAGCCCCTCAATCCGCCCGGCTCCCTGACCGGCATCCCGCCGGCCCGGCTGACCCAGGTCATGGCCGAGATCCAGGCGCGTTAGGGCACTGATAGAGGTGATACCCATGGGCGACGCGGCGACAGATCCGTTGCGCTCGGTACGTGGCGGGCTGGAAGTATCAACCTGCTAGGAGACTGAAATGGCCAAGGCAAGACTCACATTCGCCGACATCGACATCACGGTCACCGTGCCCGCAGGGGTGCGTGTGATCGACATCTCCGAGAAGGTCGGCGCGGGAATCATCTACGGCTGTCGCGAAGGGGACTGCGGCACCTGCATGATGAGGGTCGAGGAAGGTTGGAACAATCTCTCGGAGCCCTCGGTGCTGGAGGACAAGGTGCTGCGGGAGAACATGGCGGGCCGTCACTACCGGCTCGCCTGTCAGGCGCAGATTCTCGGGGATTGCAAGGTCAAGCCCAGCTAGAGGAGCGAGGATCATGGCACTCATCACTTTCAGCAATCCGGAATACAAGGACAAGACCATCTACGCCGTCGCCGGCAGCTTCACCGAGACGGTGCTCAAGATCGCCAAGGAGAACCGCATACCCATCGACTTCTCCTGCGGTGACGGCGAGTGCGGCACCTGTCTCATCAAGGTGACCGGCCTGGAGCAAAAGCCGCGCATGGGCGGCCCGCTGACGGACAAGGAGATTACCGTGCTGAGCGAGCTCGGCAAGATCCGCAAGGAGGACGTGGAGCGAATGGCCGTCGACGATCTGCCCACCGAGTACCGGCTCGCCTGTCAATTCGTGGTACGCGATGAGGACGTGCTCGTTGAATACAATCTCGCCAACGCTTGAGGCTCACCGCGGCGGGGCACCGCGGGGGCGCCAGCACTGGCACGCCCTGCTGACAGCCCACAGCCGCGGTCTGCCGAACGACGACGCGCTGGCGTGCATGCTGGCCTCCCGCCTCACCGGGGCGGGGGTCATGCCGGCCGGGCTCGGCCTGCATCTCGGGGATTTTCTCGACCTGGTGGATCGCCATTTCCCTGGGGTATGGATTCCCGCCGCGGAGCTGCCGGTACCCGGCGGCTTCGACCGGGAGGAGGAGCGCCAGGAGCTCTACCGGCTGCTGCTCACCTACCGGGCCAATGAAGACCACTCGGAGCGCTGGATCGCCCGCATGGTGGCGGCGGGCTGCATGGGCGCCGATCACCTCTGGCAGGATATGGGCCTGTGGTCGCGGCGGGATCTGTCGGCGCTGCTGCAGGGTAGCTTCCCGGAGCTCGCGGCGCGCAACGATCGGGACATGAAGTGGAAGAAATTCCTCTACAGGCAGCTCTGTCAGGAGGAGGGCATCTATACTTGCAGATCGCCTTCCTGCGAGGTGTGTGTGGACTATGCAAGCTGTTTCACCCCAGAGGTCTGACACCACGGCGGCTAAGCCGGCGGGGGGAAATATGACCCCCGAGAACGACCGCGCGGTCGGGGCCTACCTGGGACTGGCCGTCGGGGACGCCCTGGGGGCGACCGTGGAGTTCATGACTCCCAACGAGATCAGGACGAGCTTCGGCGTGCACCGTAGCGTGTGCGGCGGCGGCTGGCTGCGCCTGCGCCCCGGCCAAGTCACCGACGACACCACCATGTCCCTGGCCCTGGGGGAGGCGATATTGACGCGCGGGCGGCTGAGCGCCCGGGTCGCCGCCGAGGCCTTCGACGCCTGGATGCGCACCCGACCGGTGGATATCGGCAACACGGTGCGCCGCGGCATCCTGCACTACCGCAGCAAGGGTGCCTGCAGCGTGCCGGTGAGCGCCCACGACGCAGGCAACGGCGCCTGCGTGCGGGTGCTGCCGGTGGCGCTGGCGACCTACGGCAAGCCGGTGCAGGAAGTGCAGGCCGCAGCCCTGGCCCAGGCCCATGTCACGCACAACAATCCCCTGTCGGACGCGGGCACGCTGGCCGTGGTCGCCATGCTGCAGGAGGCCCTGGGTGGCGCCGGCCGCGAGGCGCTGCTCGTCGGGCCGGTGGACGCGCTAGTGCGCGCCAAGCCGGAGCTCGCCTACTGGGGCCGGCGCCGGGACAACCCCAGCGGCTACATCGTGGAGACCCTGCAGGCGGTATTCCAGGCTCTGTTTCAGACCGAGTCCTTCGAAGAGTGTCTGGTGGACGTGGTCAACCGGGGCGGCGATGCAGACACTACCGGCGCTATCGCCGGCATGCTGGCCGGCGCCCTGTATGGCTTGGCCCAGATTCCTGCGGCCTGGCGCGCCGCGCTGGACGAGACCGTCGCCCGTGCCTGCGTGCGCCAGGCCGTCGAGCTGACGGAGCTGGCGGCGGGCGGCGAGGGCTCCGGGCAGCCCCCCGCCGCCGCGTAGGCGCCGCGATTCTTCGGCGGTATTTCTGATCACGCACTGCGGGCGTTGTGTGGCGACGCCACTCTTGCCGCTTCGCCGAGGCGGGTATGCGTGTGGTGCGCTGCGCCGACCCGGTGGGCGCTGGCCGGGGATTGGGGGCTAGGGTGCCGTTGGGCTACGCGCCGCGGGCCAGCCCAATCTACCTCTCACTTCCCGTAGGAGCCGAGCCCTCGCGGCGAGTCTCGGCGGCGCGACCCTTGTGGGAGCGGCCTTGGCCGCGATGCTCTTAGCAGGTTGAAGCGCAAAGGCAATCGCGGGCAAGCCCGCACCCGCGAGGCCAAGCTCAACATTCGGCCACAGGGCTGGCCTCCTACAGGGGTGCCCTCTCGGTGGTCCCTGTGGGCGCCGACTCGCCTCTGCGGCCGCCCTGCGCGTGCCTGATGTGGGCGGCCAGTGCGCTGTCCCTGGTCGTGGCATGCAGCGCGAACCACTCGGGCAGCTGGTCCCGCACGTAGGCCCGGGCCGGTGCGGTACGGCCCTGGGCCACCCGCTCTTGGAGGTCTTCCAGCTCCGCCAGCACGCGGCCATGCTCGGCTTGATGCTCGATGATGGCCGGGAAGCGGTATTTGACCATCAGGGCGTGCTCATGGGCGAAATGTGCCCGGGTGTGGTCGTAGAGCTCGGCGAGCAGTGCGGGGAGCTTCTCGTCGGACGCGGTCGCAACGACATTGAGCAGCGCCACGAATTCCCGGTGGATGTCGTCGATGCTCGGTACGCCTACACCGAGGCGTTCCCGTGACCAGGCAAGTGGACTCATTGCTTTGCTCCCGGGTACAGCCCGCCGCCCGGCTGTCACCATATAGTAGGCCAGCCCTCTGGGCGAGCGCCACAAGGGCCTGCTCGGCCAGAGGGCTGGCCTCCTACATGCGGACACTCACGGCGGCGAGCGCCTGCTCTTCGATCAGCTCCATGCCAAGTCTGGCACAAAATCGCCGCTCTTTGTCCGTGGGAGCGGGAATCGCCGCCCAGCCGCACGGTGCGGCGGTTCCGCAGACGATGTTGGCAAGCACCATGCGCTCGGTGTCGTGGGTCAGGCGCATGCCGAGCAGGAGGTATTCCTTACCCTTGCGGTAGGTCTCTAGGAAGCTCGGCATGCCGTAGCCGCCCATCAGCTCGGTGACATAATCCACGTAATCGGCATTCGAGGCGATGTAGGTGCCGGGCTCGGGCAGGGGACTGCCCATGGGCTTGAACAGGATGGGCAGGGAGGCGTCCGCCTGCTCGGGCTGGACGCGGCTGTAGCGCTCCCCGTCGTACTGATCGATCCAGAAGCGGTAGTCCGTGCCGCCCAGCCGCGCGATGCCCCGTATCAGCAGGTGCGGCACGCCGCGGTAGGAGTCCTGCAGCTGAGTGTCGCGATTGACATCTATGACGTAGTGGGGCTTGAGCTCGGCAATCCACTCGTGCACCGCGGCGCGGGTCCAGCTCCGCTGCGCGTAGGTTTGATTGAGGAAGCGCTCCACGGCGCTGCGTCCGCGATCGAGCTCCACGGCCATGGCGGCGCGGGGAAACTCCTGCATCAGGCGCGATGCCATGGGACGGCCATTGTTCATGGCCAGGATCAGGGCGTCGCTGCCGGCGGGCATGGGCTCGCCAGTGGTGAGCTCGGTGACGTCCTCCAGCACACCCGGGCCCAGGTACGGGACGATGTCGCCGCGGCGTACGCCATCGATAATCTCGCGTGGGATTTCTTGCAGCATCTCGGCTATCTCCGTAGATGGTTGAAACACTGGAACGAATGCACGAAATGTGCCGCTGGAGAGTCATCGATCCATGACCGCCTCGGCGGGTCATTGCGACAATTGAGCGACCTGATTACCCCTGACTCAGCCATTCGAGTGACAGGAGCATTTCATAAGTAATTGATAATAAGTTAAATAATAGTAAGAGAAAACTCGTTTCGCCCCTCGGCAGCGCGTTTCTCAGGTTGCTTTGCATTCTCCGAATCGAGACTGGCTCCAGTAACGCCCCAAGCAAATGCCATATTTCCTGAGTGCCGCCCGCCGGAACATGGCTGAGTTTCGAGGGTAATCAGGTTGTATGAGGTCCGATGGGCGTGGGTGAGGGTCGGGTTAGCGCAGCGTAACCCGACATTTCAGCTACAGCGATTGATGGGCACCTGGGCCTGGGGTGGAAGCCGCGGCTCGCCGTCGCCGGGCTTGTCATCAACCCCACAGCGCTCGCGTCTTTGTCGGCTATGCAACGCGCCCTCGCGATTCCGGTGTCACGAAAAAATAACCTTAAATACAGAATGATATGGTGATCGTCTAGGCATGGCACGGCGCTTGCCGAAGTGGGATCGACCGTCCATCGCTGTTTCATCGTTTCATTCGCTAGGAGGGGAGACCATGGCGTTGCGTCAATGTGCAATTTACGGCAAGGGTGGTATCGGCAAGTCTACGACGACCCAGAATCTGGTTGCCGCCCTGGCCGAAGCCGGCAAGAAGGTCATGATTGTCGGCTGCGACCCGAAGGCCGATTCCACCCGCCTGGTCCTGCATGCCAAGGCCCAGAACACCATCATGCATCTGGCCGCCGATGCCGGCAGCGTCGAGGATCTGGATCTCGAGGACGTGCTCAAGGTCGGCTTCGGCGAGATCAAGTGCGTGGAGTCCGGCGGCCCCGAGCCCGGTGTGGGCTGTGCCGGCCGTGGCGTCATCACCGCCATCAATTTCCTGGAAGAAGAAGGCGCCTACGAAGAGGACCTGGACTTCGTATTCTACGACGTGCTGGGTGACGTGGTTTG
>CAYQDX010000305.1:0-5262 GCA_964416345.1 uncultured Ectothiorhodospiraceae bacterium | reverse complement strand
GGATCCCCCCGAAGCTGGACGGGAGGCGCCGAGCTGCTGCAGGCTCTGCGACCGGTGCTGCGAGGCGCAGGGCGGTCTGAAGCCAAGCGGGAGTCGCCGTTGCCGGAGCTGTACGCCAACGCCTGAGGCGCGGCTTAGTCCTCCGAGCGCACGGGGGCGAAGGCTTCCATCTTAGCCGCCAGGCTGAGCCATCTGAGCTCGCCCAGCACCTTGGCCATACGGTGCACGGCGCCGGACTTGATGACCTGGCGGCGCTCCGCCTCCTGCTTCACCCCATAGAACGGCAGCGTGATGTCGAAGGCCTCGTCGATCACCCGCTTCTGCGGCGGCAGCACGTCCTGGCGCCGGGTGTAGTAAGCGTCCTCACCTGGGGCGCACACCTGGTCGAAGACGTTGAACTGGCGACATGCCATGGGCCGCATAAGGTGAATGGAGCAGATGTCCCCCAGCAAGAAGGGGCAGCCTTGCTCCCGCCGGTGGCTGCGCAGTCGGGCGATGAGCGCACCGCGTGCCGGCTCTGCCAGCTTCTCCACCGCGTACCAGGAGATGCCCACCAGCTCCAGGGGGTAGACCGGGATGGTGAGATGGGAGCGGCAGCAGTGCGCACAGCCCTTGCTACACGCCAGGCACCGGCTGCGTGCCTCCTCACGGCTCACCGCCTCGGCGATGCCCCGGTCGACGCAAAAATAGGCATCCAGCAGCATGCCCAGCCAGGGCTGGCGCTGCTCGTCAGAGGGAAAGTGCTGGCGTGCGGGCTCGGCGTAGGGCTTGGCAGGCGAGTCGGTCATGCACGGTCTCCTCTGCGGTCCTGGGGTCTTCCGGGACCGCAGGAGGTCGGCTCAGGGCCGGACCGCGACGTCACCCGAGCTCAGGAAAACAGGGCTTCGCTGGGCTTCTGGATGAAGTAGCCCTGCACATAGTCCACGTCAGAATGCCACAGCGGAGACATGGTCACCGAGTCCGAAACGAAGGGGACTATGACGCTGCGGTCGAGCTTGTGCGCCTCGGCGACCACGCCCGGCAACTGCGAGCGCTCGCGTCCCTGCTCGGTCAGCTCCTCCACCAGACTGCGGTTGAGCTTGAGGTAGGCCGCCGGGAGCCGCCGGGCGATGCTGAAGGCATCCTCGCGGACTCCGAAGCCCGTCAGACAGACGCTCACCTCCAGCACCCCGAGCTGTGCGATGAACTCCTGCACTTGCGGGAGATGCTCCGCCGCCGCCGCGGTATCCAGCTCCAGGACGAGGGAGTGGGGCGGAATGCCCGAGGACTTCAGCTTGCGTATCCAGCCCAGGTAGCCCTCGCTCAAGGCGGACATCAGTGAGGTGGGCACGAACAGGGTGATAGGCTTGGATTCCTTGGTCCTGGCCACCAGCTGGCGGGCCGCATTCCACGCCGTCCAGCGGTCCACGTCCACGACCAGGCCGCTGAGCTCGGCGTGCCTGATGAACTCTCCCGCGTCCGTGATGTCGCCGTGGGAGTCGACCATGCGGAGCAGCGATTGGTAGCACTCACCTCGGGTACCGTGCAATGCGATGATAGGCTGGTAGACAGTCAGGAAACCCTGCTCCTTGAGCGAGTGAGTGATACGCTGGCGCCAGTACGCGTCGACGTCATCCACCATCCGTAGCCGCGAGGCGGTGTCCAGGTGGACCCGACTGCCGCCGAGCTGGCGGGCCTTGCGGCAGGCCTCATAGGCGCTCGCGATGATCTCATTGGGGTCGTCGATATCGATGCTCAACAGGCTGATGCCTATGCTGCAGGAGACGGGCTGCGTCTCCTCACCAATCGTCATGGGAACCCGCGCCACGGCGGCTCCGACCGCACCCGCGCGGGCCCGGGCCACATCAGGATCCGCCAGGGCCAGCAGCAGCGTAAACACCCAGCCGGTCTGGCGAGCCAGCACCCCTTCCTGCCCGATCTCTGTCCGCAGCACCTTGGCGACCTGCGCCAGCAGCTGGTCCGCCTGCTGCAGGCCGCCATGGCGCTCCACGGTCTCCCGACCGTCGAGCTCGATGTAGAGCACGGCCCCTTGGCCGGCGCTGGACATCGCCTGCTCCAGCTCGGCATAGAAGTAGCGTCTGTTATACAGCCCTGTGAGCGGATCCTGGATCTCTAAGCGGGCGATGGACTCCTGCAGCGCCTTGGCCCGGCTGATCCGCGTTCGAACCATGGAGACAAGATGCTCCGGCCTCACCGGCTTGGTCAGGAATTCATCGCCCCCCAGATTCATGGCCACCATTTGCTTCGCCAGATCGGTCTCGCCCGAGACGAACACCACCGGGATGTCGGCGGTATCCTCGCGCTGGCGCAGCACCCGCACCAGGTCCAGGCCGTCGGCCCCCGGCATGTAGAGGTCCAGCAAGATGAGGTCGGGCCCGAAGGCGTCCAGGAACTGCATCAGCTGCATGGGATCGGTGATGGTCGCCACGCGCATGCCGGCCTTCTCAAGGATGGCCTTGGACAGGATGTTGTGGGTCTCGTCGTCGTCGACGATGAGCACGCTGATGGCCTCGACGATGGGGGCACGTATCAGCAGCTTGAGCTTGTCGGCCAGCTTGGCCACATCGACCGGCTTGGTGAAGTAGGCATCGGAGCCGGAGCGGATCGCCCGAACCCGCGCCGTCATATCGCCCCGCGACGACAGGAACACCGCGGCAAACGGTCTCTGGACCACGGTGCGCAGCTGATCCACGGCTTCGGCGCCCGCCATCTCGCCGATGGGAAATCCCAGCTCGGTGATGACCACGGCGGGGGCCTCCCGCCTTGCTGCCTGCAGCGCGTCCGCGGGTCCCGTCAGGCTGCGCACGTCGTAGCCACGCTGACCCAGCTGCGAGGACAGAAACTGACGCATCTCGCTGTCCGGATCTATCACGAACACCACCTGGCTGGCGGGCTCCTGGGCCTCCTCCGGAGGGGGGGTTCGGTCGACCTTGGCTGGCTCGTGCGCGGCGGTGGAGCGGCCCCAGTCCATCTGCGACACGGCTCCGCCGAGCCGCTCTGCGAAACGCACACCGTCCTCGGACACCCCGGGCTGCGCAGGCACGGGCCGGGGTGCCCCACCGCCCGCAGCGGCTGCCCCGATCGGGCGGTGCGCCGCAGTGGGCCGTCCCGCTGGGGCAGCCTGAGCCGGCTGCGGCGGCGATGCCGCCGAGGATGGCACCGGCTCGTCTTCCAGCTCGAAATCGCGCGCCACTGCGGCGGCCTGCTGCAAGTCCATCACCAGACCCAGCAGGCGTGGCAGCTCGGCGGCCTTGGCCGTGCCACCGCGATCGAGCAGCGGCTTGAGCGCGGCCGCGAGCGCTTGGCTGGGCTCGATCAGGGTCTCGTAGGCGCGCGCACTGCTAGCCTCCAGCAGCTCTTGGACGCGCCGGTCAAGCTGCTGGACGGCAGTGCCGTCATCGGTGCCGCCGACGATGTCGTCCCACCGGGCTTTGATCGTATCCATCCGAGCAGGTAGCTGCTCGAAAAAGGCCTCTTGCGAGTCGTGCGCTTGCTCGTTCACCTTATCCGTGCTCTCGACCTGGATGCCTTCCGGCGCATGCGCCCTGGCGCCGCTATGGCCAAACTTGAATGTTCGTGACCAATTCCGTAGGGCTGTGAGAAATTTCGCAATGATAGTCCCGCGGCATTGACCTGGCCAGCACCGGCAGCGGGCGGTATAGGCACCCCGACCCCGGCCCGGACCGCGGGTCAAAGCAGGGTCACGTGCCTGGGCAGGTTCCGCAATAAGTGCCATCCGCAGTGTGGATTGGGCGCGGGCGGCGGCGCGCCCAAGTTCGTCACATCGTGACCACACCCCGGCCCTGCGGGCGGCGAGTCACTGGACCCGCCTTTCCCGCGAGCCACCATCATCTCGGGCGTCGACAATCGGCGCCGCGCCGGCCAAAATAAGGGAACTTTTGGCCTGGGCGGCTGCCGCTAGCTTATGAGGGCAGCGCACCTGAGCGGTCGCGCCGCCCGGCGGCATCAAACCACGGAGAGCTACCTCATGTCATCCGCCAAACCTGGCCCGCGCACGCCTAAGGCCGGAAACGCTGACTCGAGCAAGCTGGAGCAGGTGGTCGCCGAGGCCCGGCGCGCCCGCGAGGCCCGGGAGCGGGATTATCGCGAGCAGTCTCTGCGCATCCATCCCTGGGTGTGTGGGCGCTGCGGCCGTGAATTCACCCGGGCGAACCTGCAGGAGCTGACGGTCCACCACAAGGACCACAACCACGACAACAATCCACCCGACGGCAGCAACTGGGAGAACCTGTGCATCTACTGCCACGAGAACGAGCATGCCCGCTATGTGGACTACAATGCGGGAGCGGGCAAGGGCGATGGCGGCCGCCGGAGCGACCCGGCGACTCACCGGCCGTTCGCCAATCTCAAGGACCTCCTGGGCAGCAAGGGAGATTCCTGAGCCCGGCTGAGCTGCATTGATGGCCCCGAACGGGGCTGCAGCCATGGGTGCACGGTGCCCCTGGATTCATGAGCCCCGGCAACGAGGTGCACTCCGGTCCGGGGGTCGAGGGCACGGACCTGGACCACGACTATCTTCTCAAGCTGCGACAGACCCATCCCAGCCTGCGCCTGCTGGCGGCAGATAATCTGCCGCTCATCGTCAGCTTCCTGTATCTGCACTTCATCAAGCCCAACCGGCGCGCCGACAGCCAGCCGGAGCTGGTGTCCCAGTTGGAGGACTACCTCTACTACCTGCGCCAGATGCACGGCGAGGCCATCTACCCCAAGACCGCCCGCCAGTACCTGGACGACTGGTCCTCCGGGCAAGGCGCCCTGCTGCGCAAGTATTACACGGACCTCGGCGACGAGCCGGAGCTCGACCTCACGCCGGCAACGGAGAAGGCCATCGACTGGCTGAAGAGCCTGGAGCAGCGACAGTTCGTCGGCACCGAATCGCGACTGCTGACGATGTTTCAGCTGCTGCGTGAGATCGTCCACCAGAGCGAGCAGGATCCGACCCGGCGCATCGCCGAGCTGGAGCGCCAGAAGGCGGCCATCGAAGCGGAGATCGAGCGGGTCCGCGCCGGCAACCTGCAGCCGCTGGACGCTACTCAGGTGAAGGAGCGCTACCTTCAGGCGGAGGAGACCGGCCGGCGGCTGCTGGGGGACTTCCGCCAGGTGGAGTACAACTTCCGCGCCTTGGATCGGGAGACACGGGAGCGCATTGCCACCAGCGAGGCGGCCAAGGGCAAGCTGCTGGACACAATCTTCGCAGAGCATGACGTTATCTGGGACTCCGACCAGGGCAGGAGCTTCCGA
>CAYQDX010000304.1:0-5264 GCA_964416345.1 uncultured Ectothiorhodospiraceae bacterium | reverse complement strand
CAGGTGCCGCGATTGATGCGGGAATTCGACGGCACGGAGCTGGCGCGACGTACCCCCTGCACTGGCATGGGACTGGACCGGCTAACGACCGCATTGGCGCGGACCCACGGAGAGCTGGTGCTCATTCACCCGTTTCGCGAGGGCAACGGGCGCTGCGCGCGGCTGTTGGCGCTACTGATGGGGCTGCAGGCGGGTCTCCCGCCGCTGGACTTCACCCCGCTGACGGGCAAAGGCAGACAGATATACTTCGCGGCGATCCAGGCAGCCTTCGGCAGTAACTACGTGCCGCTCATGACCTGCTTCCGCGCTGTCATTCGAAAGACTCAGCAGTCTTGGGGTGCTCGGGAAGCATGACCCTGTCGCCGCTATCCGCAGGCCCTTGGAACGGGCGACGGATGCCCTCTACCGCCGACGAGCTGGCGGCGGAGCGCCTTAAAGCGGCCTCTCGAGTCTTAGAATCAAGGAGATACGGATTTGTCTCGACCAAGGACTTCGGCATTATTTGAACCTTGTGACGCTGCGCACCTGGATGCTCTCATTATCGCACGCTCGGCGCGCCAATCACTGCGGCATAATGATGGCGCCGCGCCGGGAGGACGACTGGGGTGCATCTAGTCGCTACCCGGATCGACAACGTGCGGAATGCGGCCATCTACGACCGCCACCATGTCACGGAACCGTCGGTAGCTCAAGATCGCCATTGCCCGCCCACACATCGGCTCGGAGCGACTCCACATGAACGCCACACCTGGCTCGATGACACCCCTCAAATGCCTAGATGGCCGCATCACCGTCCATCCGGACATCTGCAACGGGCATCCGACAATCCGCAGCATGCGGATCACGGTCGAGACCGTCCTCGGTCTGTTGAGCGCTGGCGACTCCCACGAGGAGATTCTGCAGCAGTACCCGCCGCTGGAGCCGGCGGACATCGACGCCTGCCTGCGCTTCGCAGCGGACTTGATGGCCCACCGGTACACTTTGGAAGGCGTGGTCCGATGCCGCGTTTCCTGATCGACGAGGATCGAATCGAGGCCATCGAGTGACTAGCGCAATCATCCTCGACCGCCTGATCGAAAGCCTGCGCAGGGCCGCCATCTACAACCGACACGACCTCGCGGCGCCGTCCGTGGTGCTGTGGACGGATGGAGAGCGGCAATGGTCCAAGGTCATCCCCCTACTCCGGGACGCCATGCCCGAGCTGCTGACCCTGGCGCCGGAGATTGCCGATGACCGCACTGGTCCGTCCACGTTTCTGCGCTATCAGCTTGCCCGCGGCACCTGGCAGGAGGTCCCGGTAGTCTACCTGCCTGGAATACCGCGCCATGCCTTTCGCGGTGCGGCCGGGTTCCCCGACGCCGCACGGCACCTCTATGCGCTGCAATACCAAGGGCAATTCTGGAGCCAGCTGAACGGCAAGGACTGGACGCCGTCGGCTTTTCTATCGTCGAGCGAGGAGGGGCTGGGGCTCGATCTCGCCCGCGACCGAGCCACCCTGGACGCCGTGAGCGCTCAGCTGGCCCAAGTACTGCGCGTCTCCACGCAGAGCCTGACCGGTCGGCGGCTGGAGGCGGCGGACCTTCACGGGCTCGCCGCCGGCGACCCGATCGGTCTGCTGCTGGAGTGGATGTCAAGCGAGGACGGCAAGCACGAGGACTGGTCCACCGAGCGCTGGACCGGGTTCACCGCCTTATGCAAGCCCACCTTCGGCCTCGACCCGGACAAGGATGGCATCATCACGGCCGTCGACAAACTGGTCGCCGGCGGGGGAATCTGGGACCAGGTTTGGAAGCGCTACCGGGAAGCGCACAAAGCTTACCCCGGCGTGCGCAAGGCCCTTGACCTGTTCCAGCCAAAGGATCTCTTTGATGCCACCAATGACCGCATACCTGCCACCAATCGCCAGCAAGAGGATGCGCTGCGCACCGGGCTGATCGGTCTCGCCGGGCTTACGAAGACGAAGGCATTGCCCAAGCTGAAGCGGCTCTGTGTGCAGCACGCGAGCCGTGCCGAGTCGCTCTGGGCGGATCTCAGCGAGGCACCCCTCGCGCGTGCCGCGGTGCATCTGATGAAGCTCGCGGACGGCATCGCGACCGGGGGCTTGGGCAATGATTGGGGCATGCTCGCCGCTGGATATCTGGAACGCGGCTGGGTGGTCGATGCTTCGGCCTGGCGTGCTTACGCCATGGTGCGTGACGCACCCGACGTGGAGGCCGTGACGGCTGCCCTGCGGACTGTCTACCTGCCCTGGCTCGAAACACTGGCGGAGCAGATACAGGGGTGGGCGGCGAGCTATCCGATGGCCACCCCTGCGAGCAGCCCCTGTTCGAGCCGACGCCCGGGACTGTGCTGGTATTCGTGGATGGGCTGCGCTGCGACCTGGGCCTGGAGCTGAACCACCTGGTCGAGAAGCACGGCTTCGTGGTGGAAATGGCGACACGCTGGTCCCCTCTGCCCACGGTAACGGCGACGGCCAAGCCCGCGTGGCGCCGGCTGACGGATGAATTGGTGGGGACCACGTTGCCGGAAGGCTTCGAGCCCCAAATCGCCCAAACCGGCAAGGATCTCAAGACGCAGGCCTTTCGCAACCTGCTGACCAGTCTCGGCTGGACAGTGCTGGAGTCGACCTCCACCGGCGACCCGAGCGGCGCCGCATGGACCGAGATTGGCACCTTCGACCACGATGGCCATGCCCAGGGTGCGCGCCTCGCCTGGCGTATCGAGGACGAGCTGCGGGCTGTGGGCCTCAGGGTGCGGGATCTACTCCAGACCGGCTGGCAACGCGCGGTGCTAGTCACGGACCACGGTTGGCTGCTCCTGCCTGGTGGATTGCCCAAGGTCGAATTGCCGGCCCATCTGACCCAGTCCCGCTGGCCACGCTGCGCCGTACCTCAGCCCGGTGCCCACCATTGGTTCAAAGAGCTGCCCTGGTTTTGGGGCGGCGGTCATTCCGTGGTCTTCGCGCCGGGAATTTCCGCCTTCAAATCCGGCATCGAGTACACGCATGGCGGCCTGAGTCCGCAGGAGGCCCTGGTTCCGATGCTGACCGTCACCGCCGGCCAGGAGGCCGCCCAGGCCGTTGAAATCGCCAGCGCCGAGTGGAAGGGTATGCGCCTGCGGGTGCAGTTGCAGGGCGGGTTCTCAGGCACGGTCCTGGACATTCGCACCAAGCCGGCGGATGCGGAATCGTCCGTGCTCGACGCCGACCGGCGCCTGCACCCACCACGTGACGACGGCGCTGCCGCACTGCTGGTGACGAACGACAAGCATGAAGGCGCCGCTGCGGTGCTCGTGGTGATTCGCAACGGCCAGGTCGTGGCGAAGCAGTCAGTGACGATTGGCGGAGACTAAAGCCATGCAACTCGACACGCTCGACCAGATTTCCGCCCGCGCCTTCGACGGCTTCATTGTCCGCAAGGATCTGGTGCGCCGGTTCAAGGGCCAGTATCCGGTGCCCACCTATGTGGGGGAGTTCCTGCTCGGACGCTACTGCTCCAGCACGGACGAAACCGAAATCCAGGAAGGTCTGGAAATCGTGCAGCGTCAGCTTGAAAGCCGCACGGTACGCGCCGGCGAAGAGGAGCTGTTCAAAGCTCGGGCCAAGAAGCTGGGCCGGGTAAAGCTGATCGACATCATCACCGCGCGCCTGGATACCAAGAACGACTGCTTCCTGGCCGAACTGCCCAGCCTGCGGATCAAGGATGCGCGAATCAGCGACGAGATGGTCCATGCCCACGAGCGTATGCTCACCGGGGGCTTCTATGCCGAGGTCGAGCTGAGCTACGACCCCGCCATTGCCGAGGAGAAGAATGGTCGGCCGTTCGGCGTCGACTCCCTGCGCGAGATCCAGCTCTCCAAGCGCGATGCCTTGGACACCATGGCCCGCGGGCGCACGCTTTTCACGTTCGATGAGTGGCGGGATTTCCTGCTGCGCAGCATCGGCCTGGAGCCTGCGAGCCTGACGCCGCGCACTCGGGATGTGATGCTGCTGCGAATGGTGCCGTTCGTCGAGAACAACTACAACGCCGTGGAGCTGGGGCCGCGGGGGACCGGCAAGAGCCACCTTTTTCAACAGGTCTCGCCCTACGCGCACCTGGTCTCCGGCGGCAAGGCGTCAGTCGCCCGGATGTTCGTCAATAACAGCACCGGCCAGCGCGGGCTGGTATGCCAATACGACGTAGTCTGCTTCGACGAGGTCTCTGGCATCAGCTTCGACCAGAAAGACGGCGTCAACATCATGAAGGGCTACATGGAGTCCGGAGAATTCAGCCGCGGCAAGGAGAGCATCCGGGGATTCGGCAGCATCTACATGGTGGGCAACTTTGACGTGGATGTGGCGCACCAGCAACGCATTGGTCACCTGTTCGGCCCCATGCCACCCGAGATGCGCGACGACACCGCCTTCATGGATCGCATCCATGCCTATCTTCCGGGCTGGGACATCCCCAAGGTCAATCGCGACCAGCTGACCGACCATTTCGGCCTGGTGAGCGACTTCCTGTCCTCGTGCTGGAACCACTTGCGTGCATCCTCGCGTCTGCAGAAGCTGCAAGGTCGCATCCAGTTCGGCGGCGCGCTGAGCGGCCGGGACACCAATACCGTGCAGAAGACCATGAACGGCCTGCTCAAGCTCATGTATCCCTACTCGCAGGCCGCCGGTGGCGGAGGTGCGGAGCTGGCAGGCTACGAGATAGCGGACGAGGCCGTAGAATGGGCCGCCCGGCTGGCTCTGGAATGCCGACGCCGGGTCAAGGAGCAACAGAAGCGGATCGGATCTGCGGAACACCGCAACACTCACTTCAGCTACCAGCTAGGCGCCGATGGCGTCGAGCAATTCGTCGCGACGCCCGAGCTGCAAAGCGAGGACAGCATCGGCGATGACCCGTTGCCGCCAGGGCAGGTGTGGGTCCTGTCGCCGGGGGGCCTGGAGGAGCATGCGGGCCTGTTCAGGCTGGATGTTACCGAGGGTCCCGGCTCAGGGGTGAAAATCCTCAATCAACCCCCACCGGCGCCGTTCCGAGAGAGCGTGCGCTGCGCCGAGCAGAATCTCTACGCCAGGGCTCGGGAGCTGGTCGGCGATCGCGACCCCAGATCCCACGAGTTTTCGGTCCAGATGCGCGCCTTCGATGCCAGCAAGACTGGCACCGCGACCGGCGTAGGTGCCCTTCTTGCGCTGTGCTCGGCCCTGCTGGAGAAGAGCCTCAAGGGAGGCCTGATCGTGGTCGGCGGCCTCAACCTCGGCGGCTCCATCGAGCCCATCTACA
>CAYQDX010000303.1:0-5271 GCA_964416345.1 uncultured Ectothiorhodospiraceae bacterium | reverse complement strand
TTCCAGGTAGCTCACATAGCTGCCCTCGTCGGCGATGATCAGGGTGCGCTCGAACTGTCCGGTCTTGGAGGCATTGATGCGGAAATAGGTGGACAGCTCCATGGGGCAGCGCACGCCCTTGGGGATGTAGACGAAGGAGCCGTCACTGAAGACCGCGGAGTTCAGGGCGGCGAAGTAGTTGTCACCGGGCGGCACCACGGAGCCCAGGTACCTGCGCACCAGCTCCGGATGCTCCCGCACGGCCTCCGAGAAGGAGCAAAAGATCACCCCGTGCTTGGCCAGCTTGTCCTTGAAGGTGGTGGCCACCGAGACGCTGTCGAACACCGCGTCCACGGCCACCCCCGCCAGGGCCGCCCGCTCCTCCAGCGGAATACCCAGCTTCTCATAGGTCTCCAACAGCTTGGGGTCGACCTCATCCAGGCTCTTGGGGCCATCGGCCTTGGACTTGGGGGCCGCGTAGTAGGTGATCTCTTGAAAGTCTATAGGCGCATAGTGGACGCTGGACCAGGCCGGCTCACGCATGGTCAGCCAATGCCGGTAGGCCTGCAGCCGCCACTCGAGCATGAACTCCGGCTCCTGCTTCTTGGCAGAGATCAGTCGAATGATGTCTTCGCTCAAGCCCGGTGGGATGCTCTCCGACTCGATATCCGTGACGAAGCCGTGCCGGTATTCCGAGCGAATGAGCTGTTGAACGTCGTGAGACGTAGCACCCATGACAGTTCTCCTGGGCCAGGAAAGGCCTACGGCGCACCTGGCTATTTCCGATTATTTCAGTAGGTCTTTTATATAAAAACCTAGCAAATTAGTCAACAATCTCACCCCGATGGCGGGGGAATCGCCTCGCCGGCCCTCAGCCCGTTTCCGCGGCTCCCGCATGGCGCAGCGTTCCCAGATCGATGGCAGGGGCCGGCACGGTGATTGCCATCTCCGCCAACGAGACGCGTTCCAGGGTGTGGCGGATAGCACCGTTGATGCGCTGCCAGTTCACTCGCACCGAGCACACTGCCTCCTGGACGCATCGTCCCTGGGCGCTGCTGCACTCGGTGACGGCCAGCGGCCCCTCGATGGCGTCGATGATGTCTGCCACCGAGATCTCACCCGGCGGGCGCGCCAGGCGATAACCACCCTTGGCCCCCCGGCCCGAGAGCACCAGCTTGGCCCGGGCCAGCATCTTCAGGATCTTGCTCACTGTCGGCAGCGACACGTGGGTCTTGGCTGCGAGCTCCTTGGCGGTGAGCATGGCCGCGGGATGCTGCGCCAGGGCACTCATTACAACCGTTCCATAATCTGTCAATTTACTCATGTGGAGCACCGCACCCATCCCTCGTCGTACGCCCAGCCAGCATAGTACCTTAAATAGGACTAAATTAGTACCAATTTGTCAGAATAGGTCGAGCTGCGCGGCCGGCGCCGGGATGGGTCTGAATTGCGTGCAGTCCAGGGGACGCCTGCCCTCCCCCAGCCCTAAGCGACTGCAGGCAAGCTCGAAGCGTCGGGCCAACAGGTCGGCCAGCGGACCGCAGCCGGACATGCGCCGGCCGAGCTCGGCGTCGTAGCGGCGGCCCCCGTGCATCTGGCGCAGCAGCCCCACTATGCGGCGCTCCTGCAGCGGATAGTGGGCCCGCAGCCATTCCAGGAACAGCTCCGAGACCTCGCGAGGCAGGCGCAGCAGCACATAGGCGGCGGTGTCCGCACCCGCGCCGGAGGCAGCCGCCAGGATCGCCTCGAGCTCCGAGTCCGTCAGCGCTGGGATGACGGGTGCCAGCAGGATCCCAACCGGCACGCCCGCCTCCCGCAGGGTCTCGATGGTGCGCAGCCGCCGCTGAGGCGCCGCGGCCCGCGGCTCCAGACGGCGAGCCAGGGTCCGGTCCAGGGTGGTCATGGAGATCCACACTTCCGCCAGATTGCGTCGTGCCATGTCTGCGAGCAAATCCAGATCCCGCTCCACCAATGCGGACTTGGTGACAACGCTGAGCGGGTGGCCGAAGCGCGCCAGGACCTCGATGAGGCCGCGGGTCACCTGCCAGCGGCGCTCTATCGGTTGGTATGGGTCGGTATTGGAGCCCAGCGCCAGCGGCGCGCAGACGTAGCTTGGGCGCTGGAGCTCCCTTTCCAGTAACGCGGGGGCGTCGGGCTTGACGTAAAGGCGCGTCTCGAAATCCAGGCCGGGTGAATGGTCGAGGTAGGCGTGGCTGGGACGGGCATAACAGTAGATGCAGCCATGCTCACAACCGCGGTAGGGATTCACCGAGCGGTCGAAGGGGACGTCGGGGGAGTCGTTGCTGGCGATCACGCCGCGTGAGACCAGCGCAGTGACGGTGGTGGGCAGGGCTGGAACGGCGAGGTCCTGCGGCTCCCAGCCGTCGCTTAGTGCCTCCCGCCGCCACTGCGCATAGCGCGGCCCCGGATTGCTTGCCGCACCTCGCCCTTTGCGTGCCCCGGGAGCCGTCGCCAAGGCTCAACGAACCTCGACGAACTCTAGGGCGTTGCCGTCCGGGTCCCGACAGAACAGCGCCCGGCGTCCCGACCGGCTTGCGGTATAGGCGATGCCACGCCGGTTCAGCGCGGCCCGAAGGGCATCCACGTCGTGGACACTCAGGCAGACGTGACGGTCCCGTCCCCCATGCTCGGGACGACCCGACCTCGGATCGGGGCTGGGCAGCTCCAGCAGATGAATCTGCTGGTCGCCGACCATCAGCCAGGCCCCCGGGTAGCCGAGATCGGGCCGCGCGGGGTCCGCGGCCAGGCCGAGCACCCCCACATAGAATTCCAGTGCGGTCCTGGCATCGGCTACCAGCAAGCTGACATGGTGCAGCCGCCCAATTAAACCCTCCATTCGCTGCTCCCGCCTGCCGCAGCAGGTCTTGCGTGGTCCCGAGCCCAGCATAGCACCCCAGGGCCGGTGCGGACGCACAACGGCAGGGGGGTGCAATGTTGACATTAGTAAATCATAAAATGATAATATAACAATCTACTAACCTAATGACTCGCGCCTGTAGGGCCGAGCCAACATCGAGAGAGGTATACACCATGGCACTCATGTGGTATGTCGTACTTGCAGCCGCCGCCGTTCTCGGTCCCTGGAGCCACGCGCCAGATTCCACTGACGTCGCAGCCCAGCAGAACACCCCTGTGGCTCATACGGTCATCAACCAGGACGCCAAGGAACTTTAAGTCTCCGCGCCCCAACCGCCGACCCGAGGCCTGCATCAAGGTCTATCGGGCCGGCGGTCGGCGTCTTCCCGCTCTCCCCTGAGCTCAGTGCCCCGCCCCAGCGGCGTCCCGCCAGAAGCCTCCGTGTCCGGAGCACGATGACGGCTGCGAGCTTGATTGGCTCTAGAGTCCCGTGGAAATCCCGGGTGCGGCCTGCGCACTATGCTATCCTGTTGACGCCCCGCAGCCAGCGTAGCCCTGCATGAATCCAGATCTCGGCGCCCTGCATCCCTACCCCTTCGAGAAGCTCGTCAGGCTGAAGGCCGGAATCACGCCCCCGGCGGGTCTGCGACATATCTCGCTTTCCATCGGCGAGCCTCAGGCCCCGACGCCGGGATTCATCACCGCGGAGCTGACCGCACACCTGCACGGGCTGGCGCGCTACCCGCAGACCCGGGGCAGCGCCGAGCTGCGTCAGGCGATCGCCCAATGGCTCACCCGGCGCTTCGAGCTGCCAGCATGCAGCCTGGATGCGGAGCGCCACGTGCTGCCAGTCAACGGCACTCGCGAGGCCCTGTTCGCGCTCGCCCAGTGCGTGGTGGACAGAAGCGCGGATCCATTGGTGCTGATGCCCAATCCCTTCTACCAAATCTACGAGGGTGCCGCGGTGCTCTCCGGTGCCAGGCCCTTTTATCTCAACACCACGGCCGCAACAGACTTCGTGCCGGATTTCGAGGCCGTTCCGGCCGCGGTCTGGCAACGTTGCCAGCTGCTCTATCTGTGCTCGCCCGGCAATCCGACCGGGGCGATGCTCTCCATGGCCGCGATGCAGCGGGTCATCGAGCTGGCAGACGAGTACGACTTCGTCATCGCCTCTGATGAGTGCTACTCGGAGATCTATGCCGACGAGGCACGGGCACCGGTGGGACTGCTGCAGGCTGCCGCCGCGATGGGGCGGGCGGATTTCCGCCGCTGCGTGGCGCTCAACAGCCTCTCCAAGCGCTCCAACGCGCCCGGGCTGCGCTCCGGCCTGGTGGCGGGCGACGCGGAGCTAATCTCGAAGTTCCTGCTCTACCGCACCTACCATGGCTGTGCCATGCCGCCGCCGGTGCAGGCAGCCAGCGCTCGGGCCTGGGAGGATGAGGCACACGTGCAGCAGAACCGCGCGCTCTACCGGGAGAAATTTGCCGCCGTGCTGGCTATCCTGGAAGAGGTCACCGAGGTACATCGGCCACCTGGGAGCTTCTACTTGTGGCCGGCCACGCCTGGCTCCGACACTGAATTTGCCCGCGAGCTGTACGCCCGTCAGAATGTCACGGTGCTGCCCGGCAGCTATCTGTCCCGCGAGGCGGACGGATGCAACCCGGGCGAGGGACGGCTGCGCCTGGCACTGGTCGCCCCGCTGGAGGACTGCGCAGAGGCGGCGGGGCGGATCCGAGACCACTGGCAGGCTGCAGCCGGCGCAACCTAAGCCGCGGCGCCCGCGTACCGGGTCGGGCCATCACTGCATCAGAGAGTACGAGATGACCGATATACGACAGATCATCGAGGCCGCCTTCGAGCGACGTGCCGACATCACACCCGCCAACGTGGACACTCAGACCCGCGACGCGGTTCGCGCCGCCCTCGAGCTGCTGGACTCCGGCCAACGGCGGGTGGCCGAGAAGGTCGACGGCCAGTGGACGGTGCACCCGTGGCTGAAGAAGGCAGTGCTGCTCTCCTTTCGCATCGAGGAGAATCGGGTGATCCGGGACGGCTACACCAACTACTTTGACAAGGTGCCTCCCAAGTACGCCGATCACGGTCTGGCGGATTTCCGCCGGGACGGCGTGCGCGTGGTGCCCTCCGCCAACGTCCGGCGCGGCGCCTACATCGCCCCCGGGGTGGTGCTCATGCCTTCCTACGTCAATATCGGCGCCTATGTAGATAGCGGCACCATGGTCGACACCTGGGCCACGGTCGGCTCCTGCGCCCAGATTGGCAAGAACGTCCACCTCTCGGGCGGCGTCGGTATCGGCGGCGTGCTCGAGCCGCTGCAGGCGGGCCCGACCATTATCGAGGACGGCTGTTTCATCGGAGCCCGCTCGGAGATCGTCGAGGGCGTGGTCGTGGAGCATG
>CAYQDX010000302.1:0-5281 GCA_964416345.1 uncultured Ectothiorhodospiraceae bacterium | reverse complement strand
CTGGCGCAGCTTCCCCGCCACGCGCTTGGCCTTGGCATCGATGCGGTCTGCCTCGCGCTCGGCCACGAGGCCGTTCTGCCGCACGTACGCCGCGTCCCAGTGCTTGACCTCGATGACGAAGACACCAGGCCCGCCGATCGCGACGATGTCGATCTCGTCGGACCGAGCGCTGGGGTGCTGCGCGTGGTTGAGGTTGGATAAGAGAATCCAGGTACCGCTGGCATCCCTGAGCCGAATCTGCAACCGCTCTACGGCGAATCGCTCGCTTTCGTTGACGAAGGTGCCACAAGGGATGTGACGAACCATCACGATGCCTCCCTATGCCCTTGGCACTTGGTTGTAAGCGATTGAAATAGCCTAACGCTATCAGCGGTGGAGCGACGCGGCAAGAGTATTGCCGGCAAGTCGGCTTTGGTCACGGGCCTTCGACAGCACCGAGCTGAATTTCTTCGTCGTTCGGACAACTTGCGGCGAGCTCCAGTGCCTGGAGCAGGTCCTCGTCCTTCAGGTCGAGGTACTTGGTCTTCCGTTGCCCGCCAGGGAAGTGCAAAGCACGAGGCAGGTGGTCCCCGGTAGGTATACGGCGCGGGCGTATGGCCGCAGTCGCGAAGGTGCCGAAGGTCCCGCGGCCGGCGGAGGCCATATGCAAGCGCATCCGAAGCGCCGTCAAGCCATCGTCGTAGGGGTCATGGCGGAGGCGCGCAGTGCCGAAGCCGTGGCCCCGTGGCGGGGCGTACCGAAGCACAAATACCCTCGCCGAGCGCAAGGCGAAAGGGGGACTGGGATGTCCCGTTTCGCATTCTGAGCACGGCGACACCCGGAAATGTTGGGGTCAGGATACCGCGCATCGGTCCGCACCACTCGCGTTGCGGTACGCCACGCCAAGCTCCGTGCGGCATGCTCGAAGCCCTGGTTCGGGCCGAATAGGTTGGCGGGCCTCGCCAGCAGGAGGCCGGCAGGTGCTACGGTTAAGGCGCCGTGCGGAAGCGGCGTAGGAGCATGCCGCCCGGCGCCATTGTCGGCTAGCATCGGAGGCTGAAGCCGGCCCCCGCCTTGCGGCGGCCGGCCGTGCAGGAGTCCGGGCTACTTGGCGGTCTGGGTGGGGCAGGTCTTGATGCCGAGCAGGGAGTAGGCGGGGCACCAGCCCATGGCCACGGTGGCCAGCGGCACGATGCCGATGAGGCCCCACAGGGTCTTGGGGCCGACGAAGATCAGGCTCAGCAGGCCCAGGCCAATGACGACGCGTAGGACTTTGTCGATGGCTCCGACGTTCTTTTGCATGGCTGTGACTCCTCAATCTGTGCGGGGCGGGCCGCCCCTGGCTCATGTGTATTGTGTATGTAGTTATAGCGCGCAGCCGCAGCAGCTTCCGTGACTAGGTCACATTGCCTTGCGCCGCGAGCCGGGCCAGTGCCCCGGGGTCGCGCAGGGAGATCTCGCTGCGTCGCAGGCCGACCCAGCCCCGGCGCTCGAGCTCTTTGAGCAGGCGGCTGACGACCTCGCGGGCCGTGCCCAGCTCCACCGCCAGCTCTTGGTGGGTGAGGGTCACGCGGCCCTCCTGGGTGACCCGGTCGAGCAGGCATTGGGCCAGACGGGCGTCCATGCGCCCAAAGGCCACCTCTTCCAGCAGCTCGATGAGTCGGCAAACCCGCTCCGCATAGGAGGCAAAAACGAAGCTGCGGAACTCGGCGATCTCGGCGAGAGCCTGCTGGAACAGCGCCGCGGGCACGCTGGCGGCCCGCACCTCGGACTCCGTGACCCCATCGGCGGGATAGCGCTCGGCGCCCACCAGACAGGTGGTGGTGAGTACGCAGGACTGCCCCGGAGCTACGCGATAGAGCACGATCTCGCGGCCGCTTGCCGCAGTGGTGTGCACCCGCACCGAGCCGGCCAGCACCAGCAGATAGCTGTGGCAGGGGTCGCCGCTGCGGAACACGGTGGTCCCCGCCGGCAGCGAGAGCACCCGGGCGCCGGCGAGCACCCGCGCCCAGCGGGGATCCCGGATGCAGCGCAGTCGCGGGAAGGCGACCGTCCACTCGGGAAGGTTGGTGTCAGCCGAGCTCATGGTCGGTCCCGAAAGCGCTCTGTCAGCTCCCCGTAGGCATCCACCCGCCGGTCACGCAGGAAGGGCCACATCCGCCTTAGAGTCTCCGTTCGATCCGGATCCACCTGGGCCAACAGCACGGCATCGCCTTGCTCGGGAGCCACGGCCAGCAGCTCACCTTGGGGTCCGGCAACGAAGCTGGAGCCCCAGAAGCGGATGCCGGCGCTCTGGCCGCTGGGATCCGGCTCCACGCCGCAGCGGTTGCAAGCCAGCACCGGCACCGCGTTGGCCACCGCGTGGGCGCGCTGGACAGTGGTCCATGCATCTCGCTGGCGCTGGCACGCTTCGGCATCGTCCTCAGGATCCCAGCCGATGGCCGTGGGATAGATCAACAGCTCGGCACCGGCCAGCGCCATCAGCCGGGCCGCCTCCGGGTACCACTGGTCCCAGCAGACCAGCACGCCCAGGCGACCCACGGAGGTGTCGATGGGGCTGAAGCCCAGGTCGCCTGGCGTGAAGTAGAACTTCTCGTAGTAGCCAGGATCGTCCGGAATGTGCATCTTGCGGTAGCACCCGGCAATGCTGCCGTCACGCTCCAGCACCACGGCCGTGTTGTGATAGAGCCCCGGGGCGCGGCGCTCGAACACGGAGGCGACCAGCACCACACCCAGCTCCCGGACCAGCGCCCCCAGGCGCTCCGTGCCGGGACCCGGTATGGGCTCGGCCAAGTCGAAGTATCGGGGATGCTCAGTCTGGCAGAAATACACTGAAGTGTGCAGCTCCTGCAGCACCACCAGCCGGGCGCCGCCGGCGGCGGCCTCGCGCACGCCGGCCTCGGTGGCGGCCAGGTTGGTCTCGCGCTCGTTGCTGCACGCGTGCTGCACCAGGGCGACCGTGAAGGATTTTCTACTCAAGGGCGGTCTCCGGACTCGGCCGGCTAGGCGAGCACGCCGGCGGGCAGCTGCATGGTCATGCAGTGAAGACTGCCGAACTGGTGGATCAACGGCAAACAGTCGATGGCCACGACCTCCCGATCCGGGAAGCAGCCCTGCAACAGGCGCAGAGCCACCTCATCCGCCGGGTCGCCGTAGGTGGGTATCAGCACGGCGCCGTTGATGATGAGAAAGTTGGCATAGCTCGCCGGTAGCTGGTTGCCGTCTGCGTCCCGCTGCGGCGCCGGCAGGGGCAGCGGCACCAGGCGATAGGGCTGGCCTTCGGAGTCGGGCAGTGCCCGCAGCTCGACGCCCATGGCCTGCAAATCGGCATAGTGCACATCCAGCGGGTCGTCGCAGCTCACATGGGCAATCGTGTGTGGGTCGCAGAACCGGGCAAGGGTGTCTATGTGACCGTCGGTGTCGTCGCCGGCCAGCCCTCCGGCGGTCAGCCATAGCACGCGCTCGACCCCCAGCAGGGCGCCCAAGCGTTGCTCCGCGGTGCCGCGATCCAGCCCGGGGTTGCGGGTGGGGGCGAGCAGAGCGCGCTCCGTGGTGAGCAGGGTGCCCCGGCCGTCCACCTCTATAGCGCCGCCTTCCAGCACCATGTCCACGCGATGCAGTGGGCCGTCGCCGAGCAGGCCAGCCAGGTGCAGGGTAGCGGTGATGCGGTCGTCCACGTCTGCGGGGTATTTTCCACCCCAGCCGTTGAAGACGAAATCCAGCAGCCAGGGTCGCCTATCGCAGATCACGGTGATGGGGCCGTGGTCCCGCGCCCAGCTGTCGTTGGACGGCGCGAGCCCCAGGCGCAACCGCTCCGCCGGTATGCCGGCCGCCGCGAGGCGGTCGGTTACGTGCGCGTAATGAGCCGGGTCGTGGCAGGCGACCACCAGCCGCTCATGTCGGGTCACCTCCCGAGCGATGGCGAGCAACACCGACTCGGCCTCGGCGACGCGGGGCGCCCAGTCCGTGGCCGGGTGGGGCCAGGTCAGCATCACCCCGCTCTGCGGCTCCCACTCGGCCGGGAGCCGTCCACCGGCCGGCGGTGCAGGCATCCGCGGGCTCAGAGCACGGGTGCGCGCACCGATTCGATGACGGTCTTGCCCTCGAAATACACCGTGTACTCGTTGTATAGCCAGCGCGTGATGGGCGGGCGCCCCACCGCCGGCAGGGTGGCGCGGGGCTCGCCGTAAAGGTCTAGGACCTTGCCCATGCGCATGCCTCTGGCCGGCATTTCACCGGGCGAGAAGTCTTTCGCGCCCAGGGCGGGGCTGGCGGTGAGCAGCGGCATGACTAGCATGGATACCGCGAGGGCGAGTCTTAGTGTCTTCATTTCCTGTCCTCCTTGGCCTCCCGGGTTGCTCCGCGGTCGGGAGTGGGTCGATTGGTGGAGTGGTCATTATAGGCAGTAGCGGCGGCATTCTGCAGCCTGCGAGGGACGGAGACTGGTGAGAAATGCGGGCCGGGTTGTGGTCTAATGCACGCCCATGTTCAAACCCCTGGAGCTGTTCGTCGGCCTGCGCTATACGGGCGCCAAGCGGCGCAATCATTTCATTTCCTTCATCGCGCTGACCTCCATGCTGGGCATCGCCCTGGGCGTCACCGCGTTGATCACGGTGCTGTCCGTCATGAATGGCTTCCAGCAGGAGCTGCGCAGCCGCATCCTGGGCATGGCCTCCCATGCCACCATCACCGCCGCGGACGGACCGCTGACCGCCTGGAGGCCCATGGAGGAAGTCGTCGCCCAGCATGCCCACGTCATCGGCACGGCTCCCTTCATCGAAGGCCAGGCCATGCTGAGCAGCGGGCAGTTCGTCAGCGGCGCCGTGATACAGGGGATCCTGCCGGAGGAGGAGATCAAGGTCTCGGACATCGGACAGCACGTCACGCGGGGGAGTCTGACAGAACTGGCCCCGGGCGAGTTCCGCGCCGTTCTGGGCGCGGAGCTGGCGCGGCGTCTGGGTCTGGTGCCGGGGGACAAGGTCACCGTCATCACGCCCCAAGCCAGCGTGACGCCCGCCGGCCTGCTGCCGCGGCTCAAACGCTTCACCGTCGCGGGAGTGTTCGAAGTGGGCATGCACGAGTACGACAGCGGGGTGGCGCTGATCAACCTACAGGACGCGGAAAGGCTTTTTCGCCTGGGCAACGCCGTCACCGGCGTCAGGCTCAAGCTGGACGACATCTTTGCCGCGCCGGAGGTGACCCACGATCTGGCCCACAGCCTTCCGGCGGACTACAGGATTACCGACTGGACCGTCCAGCATGCCAGCTTCTTCCGCGCGGTGCGTATCGAGAAGACGGTGAT
>CAYQDX010000301.1:0-5300 GCA_964416345.1 uncultured Ectothiorhodospiraceae bacterium | reverse complement strand
CTAGATCTTATTGTGAGCATGTCGTTGAATAGTTACGGGGGGCGAGTAGTTATCTTAGCAGCGCGAGCCCCGGTGCGGCATCTAGAGTATCCTTGATGCTCTCCAGCGCAACATTGGTCGCCCCCTCAACGATCACGACACGCGGCTGGATCGCATCTGAGGCGGCCGGCTCGGCGGACGAAGTGGTATGGACGTGCCGCAGTCTTCCGCCTTTCAAGCATCCCCGCTCAGAAGTTTCCTGGCCAGCAGCATTCCCGAGCCCGGCGAGGCTCCGCCCCCCGGCCAGGTGGATGCGCCGCACATGTAAAGACCGGGGATAGGCATTTCGTGGTCCGCGTATCCCGCAAAGGGCCGGTTGCCATGACATCTGCCGAATGACGCGATCAGCGAGCTTCTCGGCTGCTTCGGCCGTCAAGCTACGCTCCGCGATGATGCCGGCGGAATCTCCGAGAATGTCAGCGGGCTCCGCACGCACCATGATCCACAGAATATGTTTGCCGGCGGGGGCGCGGGACGGATCATAGACAGTTGGCTGACCCAATATGAGAAAAGGCTCCCTTGCCAACATGCCGGCCACCCCTTCCCGGTAAGCGGCCGTGCGGCAATCCGGGCCTGGACAACATCACTCTCGAAACGCTGGCCCAGGTTCGCGCGGAGAAAGTCGAGCAGAATCCCGCGCACCGGAGTGGAGTTGCGATCGAGGACCAGCACTCGCCATCCCTCTTTGGCCAGAACGAGTGCGGCGCCGAAAGAGTTGATGCCGGCGCCGATGAAAGGGTGAATTCGCGGCTCAGTCGCTCTTGAACCCGACCTTCGCGTGGCTGCCGTCGCAAAACGGCTTGTTCTTGGATTGCCCGCACCTGCACAGGGCGACGCGGTCTCCCTGCCAGGCCGTACGGCCGCTGCCGGCCCTGATGGTGACCTGGCCGGTCACCAGCAGCGGTCCGTTCTTGAGCGGCTTGATCTGCAGCAGGCCTCCGGACCCGGCAGTCCCCGGGCCACGCTCGCCGACGGCACCGTAGTCCTGGAATTCCGCCGCTTCGTGGCTGTTGTCGCAGAACGGCTTGTTGTGCGACTGGCCGCAGCGACACAGGGCGGCCCGGAAGCGCACGCCCGGCATGTCCTCCGCCGCGCCTTCGATAGCCAGCTCGCCGCTGACGAACAGGGGCCCGTTGTAGCCGACGGCGACGGTGTTCTCGTCCCTGGCGCGCTCCGACACGCCGCTCTTGTCGACGTAGCTCAGCGCCCCGCTCGGGCAGCGCTCCACTATATCCCTGACCTCGTCACGAGTCGTGGCATCGGGCACGCACCAGGGCTGCCGGCCGCCGACGAACAGATCGCCCTTGGCGCCGCCGCACTCGCCGATGTGGATGCAGAGCCTCTCGTCCCAGTCCACGTCCACATCACTACCGGTGTAGCGGAAGACTTTCTGCTCACTCATTGCGTCTACTCCCCTGTCAAGGTCGTCATTGGCCCCGGGCATGGGCCGTGACGCCGGCCCGCCGGCGGCAGCCGTCCGGCAGGCCGCGCTGATAGACGGTCAGAAACGCGCGGGTATCCGATCGGTGTGCTCGGCGGCCCTTGCCATTAACGGTAGCCATAGAGCCAACGTGCGGTTGAAGCACCGATATTACGAACCGAATGGACCGCCCCTGCGGGAATGTAAACTTCGTTCCCAATTTTGGGATGGCCAATCTCGCCATTGATCTCAAGCTCCAACTCACCTTCAAGAACAAGAACAAGCTCGTCTGTGCCATGGACGAAATCCTCCCAACGCTGCCCCGGTGGATCAACCCATAATGCACAGCTGAAACCTCTGGCTGCCCAGTCTCTAGCCACGTCTTGCTGGTCTATCCTGCCCATCACTTGCAACAGCTCCAGTCTCGCCGTCCGGCAGGCGGCAGAACGTAGCGCCCGACCGCCGTCATGTCCCCGGCAGTGGGATGTACACACATAACCCCACGCCCGGTGTATTGTATGCCCCCAGACGGTCATGGTATCCAACATCAAAGGCGTCCAAACGCACTGGAGATCGCGGTCCATGCACCATCTGCTGCGCTCGGCGGTCCTGCTGCCATGGCTGCTGATCCCGGCACTCTCCGCGCCGGCGGCACCCCTTCCCGTCATCGTGGCCGAGGCGACGATGAAGCCGTTTGTGGACCGCGTCGAGGCATTGGGCACCTTGCGCGCCAACGAGTCCGTGTCCCTCACGGCCAACGTCACCGAGACCGTCACTGCCCTGCACTTCGACGACGGCCAGCGGGTGAAGGCGGGCGAGGTGCTGGCGGAGATGACCAGTGCCGAGGAGCATGCCCTGCTGGAAGAAGCGCGGGCCACGGTGCAAGAGGCGCGCTCCCAGCTCCGGCGGGTCACCTCCCTGGCGGCGCAGGGCACGGTGTCCCAGTCCTCCCTGGATGAGCGCCGGCGCGAGTGGGAGACCGCTCGCGCCCGCCTCGCCGCCATCGAGTCGCGCCTGGCGGATCGATTGATCAAAGCCCCCTTCGGGGGCGTGGTGGGCCTGCGCAACCTGAGCGTGGGCGCCCTGGTGGAGCCCGGGGATCTGATCACCACCCTGGACGACGACGGTATCATGAAGCTGGAGTTTCCGGTTCCCACCACCTATTTGACCGTCCTGCAGCCGGGACTGGCCATCGTCGCCCGGGCCCGTGCCCTGGGAGACCGGGAGTACCAGGGCACGGTCAAGAGCATCGACAGCCGGGTGGACCCGGTCACCCGCGCCATCCTGGTCCGCGCCCTGGTGCCAAACCCCGACCGCAGCCTGCGCCCAGGATTGCTGATGCAAGTGGAGCTGATCCGCAATCCCCGGGATGCCCTGGTGGTGCCGGAGACCGCACTGGTGCCGCTGGGCCGCGATCACTTCGTGCTGGTGGTCAATGAGGCCGAGGGCAACCGGGTGAACCGGCGTCAGGTGCGCATCGGCTCCCGCCGGCCCGGCGAGGTGGAGATCCTCGACGGTCTCGCGGCGGGCGAGAAGGTGATCACCCACGGCACCGTGCGGGTGCGTCCCGGCCAGCAGGTGAGCATCCGCGCCGTGGATGACGGCACCAGGAGCCTCCCCGAGCTGCTGGGCAGCCCTGCCCACGCGGACACCAGACCGTAGTCGGGCGGCTCAGGACTTCTTGATGAGACCCACCATGAACAGCAGCAAGGCGGCGCCGGCGGTTGCCGTGATGATGGAGCCGACGAGCCCGGCGCCCAGGGATATCCCGAGCAGGTCGAATACGTAGCCGCCGATGATGGCTCCCACCACACCGACGACGATATTGCCGAGCAGGCCGAAGCCGCCTCCCTTGATAAGGGTGCCGGCAAGCCAGCCGGCAACGGCACCGATGGCCAGAAAAATCAACAACGCCGTAATACCCATATGCTGCCTCCGTCTTGGCTGCTGCCACCGATTCGGCCCTCAAGATACCGCAGCGGGCACCCGAGCGCATCCCTTCCGCACGGCGGCGAGTCCTCTACCGTGATCCAGCGGAGGGCGAGCCGATGATTCTCTCCGATGTCTCCGTCACCCGGCCGGTGCTCGCCTCGGTGCTCTCGCTGCTGCTCATCGCCTTCGGGCTGGTGGCCTTCGAGCGCCTGCCCCTGCGGGAGTATCCGGACATCGACCCGCCGGTGGTGTCCATCGAGACCCTCTACCCGGGTGCCGCGGCCAATGTGGTGGAGACCCGTATCACCCAGGTGATCGAGGACCGCATCGCCGGCGTGGAGGGCATCCGCTTCATCGAGTCCTCCAGCGAGGACGGCCGCTCCGCCGTCACCGTGGAGCTCGGCACCGATCGGGACGTGGATGCCGCGGCCAACGACATTCGCGACCGGGTGTCCGCCATCTTGGACGATTTGCCGGACGAGGCAGATCCGCCCGAGATCCAAAAAGTGGACAGCAACGAGGACGTGATCATGTGGCTCAATCTGGCCAGCGACCGCATGACCGTCCCGGAGCTGACCGACTACGCCCGGCGCTATCTGGTGGATCGGTTCTCGGTGCTGGACGGCGTGGCCCGGGTGCGTATCGGCGGCGGCCAGACCTTCGCCATGCGCGTCTGGATCGACCGCAATGCCCTGGCGGCCCGCGGCATCACGGTGGCGGACGTGGAGCAGGCCCTGCGGGCGGAGAACGTGGAGCTGCCGGCCGGTAGCATCGAGTCCAAGGACCTGCAGTTCACGGTGCGGGTGCGCCGGACCTTCCACACCCCCGAAGAATTCGCCCGGCTGGTGCTGGCCCGGGGCAGCGAGGGCTACCTAATGCGGCTGGGCGAAGTGGCCCGCGTCGAGCAAGGCACCGAGGAGGACCGCACCTTCTTCCGCGGCAACGGCGTGCCCATGGTGGGCATCGGCGTCATCAAGCAGTCCACCGCCAACACCCTTGAGGTGGCCCGGGCGGCCAAGGCTGAGATGGCACGCATCAACAGGTCCCTGCCCGAGGGGATGCAGATCAAGCAAAGCTACGACACCTCGGTGTTCGTCGAAGGCGCCATCCACGAGGTCTACAAGACCCTTCTCATCGCCATCGCCCTGGTACTGCTGGTGATGTACCTGTTCCTCGGCAGCGTGCGCGCCATGCTGGTGCCGGCGGTGACGGTGCCCGTGTCCCTGGTGGCCACGTTCATCGTGCTGATGGCCCTGGACTTCTCCATCAACATTCTCACCCTATTGGCCCTGGTGCTGGCCATCGGCCTGGTGGTGGACGACGCCATCGTGGTGCTGGAGAACGTGCACCGGCGCATGGAGGTGCACGGCGAGTCGCGGCTGCTGGCCGCCTTTCGCGGCACCCGCCAGGTGGGCTTCGCCGTCATCGCCACCACCCTGGTGCTGGTGGCGGCATTCGTGCCCATCGCCTTCCTGCAGGGCGACGTGGGCCGGCTGTTCTCCGAATTCGCCCTCACCATGGCGGCGGCGGTGGGCTTCTCCAGCTTCGTGGCCCTATCCCTGTCCCCCATGCTGGCCTCCAAGCTGCTCGCCGAGCACGCCGGGCATGGCTACCTCAGCCGCGGCGTGGACTGGGCCTTCAAGCGGGTCCGCAGCGGCTATGTGCGTGCCCTGCGGGGCGTGCTGCGCCATCCGGTCTGGGTGGGGCTGGTGCTCATGGCCGTCGGTGCCGGCAACTACTGGCTGTTCCGTGCCATACCGGGGGAGTACGCGCCCAAGGAGGACCGCGGCGCCTTCTTCGTCCTGGCTACCGGTCCCGAGGGCGGCTCCTACGCCTACATGCGCGAGTACATGGACGAGATCGAGCGCCGCCTGATGCCCCTGGTGGACGACGGCGAGGTGACCCGCCT
>CAYQDX010000300.1:0-5307 GCA_964416345.1 uncultured Ectothiorhodospiraceae bacterium | reverse complement strand
TCGCCGGCCAGATCAACGGCACCACCGGCTACGAGGAGGCCGCCGCCCAGGGCCTCGTGGCGGGGATTAACGCGGCGCGCCGCGTTCGCGAGCAGGCCCCCTGGTGTCCCGGGCGAGACGAGGCATACATCGGTGTGCTCATCGACGACCTGAATACCTGCGGCACGAGCGAGCCCTATCGCATGTTCACCAGCCGGGCGGAATTCCGTCTGACGCTGCGGGAAGACAACGCCGACCTGCGCTTGACGCCCTGTGCCTGGGAGCTTGGCCTCGTGGACGCGCAGCGCCGATCGATCTGCGAGCGCAAGCGGGAGGCAATCGAGCGGGAGACCCAGCGCCTGCGGGACACCCGGCTGCCCCCGGCGGCTGCCGGCAGTGGGCGGCTGCTCGGCCAGGCCCTGCCCCGGGACAGCTCCCTGCTGGAGCTGCTGCGCCGTCCCGAGGTGGGCTACGCCGCCCTGATGGCACTGCCCGGTGCGGGACCCGGTGTCGCCGATCCCAAGGTGGCGGAGCAGGTGGAGGTGCAGGCCAAATACGCCGGCTACCTGGAGCGCCAGCACGCCGAGATCCGTCGCGCCCGGCGCCACGAGCAGACCGCGCTACCACCGTACCTCGACTACGGGGCCATTCGCGGACTGTCGGCGGAGGTGCGGGAGAAGCTGCTGCGAGTCCAGCCCCAGACCGTCGGTCAGGCGGCCCGCATACCCGGCGTCACGCCCGCTGCCATCTCCCTGCTGCTGGTGCACCTGAGAAAGCAAGCCAGCCCTTCGGCCAAGGCCCCGTCGGCCTCAACCCCCGAATATGGCCACGGCGAAGGGTAGCCAGCTCAGCACCACGAGCCCCAGCAGCATCCCGTTTGAGCGCATGATGTAGCGATAGTCCTGCCGGGCTTCCGGCGGCTTCTCCAAGGAGAACACCTGACACATCAGGATGTCCAGCAGCAGCACAAAAATACTGATAGTCGCCAGCACGGGCGCCACCAGCGCGGTGATTGCCGTCCAGCCCTCGTAGTCGGCGTCCACCCGGGCGAACGGGGCACAGAAGACGGTGAGTAGAATGCCCACGGTCAAGGCACTGCGCAAGACGCCGATGCGCTTGAGGTGGCGCCGCAGCCAGGAGGGAGGGCGGACCCGGTTCTCGGAGGGCCTGTCACTCATGCATTCGCCTCGATTCTCTCGCTCAGGCCTTGCTCGGAGTACACATTGGCGTGCTTGCGGCGTTTCGCTGGCGTGCGCAAGGTCCCGAATCAGGGCAACGGATTTGCGCCTCGGAATAGTATCGCTAGTCCGGGTTTCCTGCTACCGCAGGGCCGCGACACCGCCAACGAGTTGGATGTTCAATCTACGTAGTCCGAGGGCGTACAATCCGGGCTGCCCGAGCCACCAACCTCGGTCCGACAGCCCATGCGCAGTCCCCACTCCCCTGCTCCACCGCTCGACGACGACCCGATTGCTGGGGCGCTGCGCGCCGGTGCGGCGCGTCTGGGTCTGTCCCTCACGCCCGCCCAGCTGGCGCAGCTGCTCGCCTACCAGCGGCTTTTGGCCAAGTGGAGCCGGGTTTACAATCTCACCGCGGTGCGCGACCCTGCCCGCGTGGTCTCGCACCACCTGCTCGACGCTTTGGCGATCAAGCCTTTCGTCATGGGTCCGCGGGTCCTGGACGCGGGCACCGGTGCCGGACTGCCGGGGCTGCCACTGGCGGTGATCCTGCCCGAGTGGCACTTCACCCTGTTGGATGCGAACCAGAAGAAGAGCCGCTTCGTGACCCAGGCGGTAGTGGAGCTCGGCCTGCACAACGTCGACGTGGCAAGCGAGCGGATCGAGCGCTACCGCCCGCAGGAGGGATTCACGACGGTGGTGACGCGAGCCTTGGGATCTGTGGCGGAGACGCTGGGGCTGTGCAGTCATATGATCATGCCGGGCGGACGCTTTCTCGCCATGAAAGGGGCGCGTCCGGACGCTGAGCTGGCGGCGCTTCCCGTCGGCTACCGGGTGCTCGAGATTGCTTCCTTGGAGGTCCCCGGCGTGGACGCCCCGCGCCACGTCGTGTCAATCGCAACTATGGAGCGCGGGACCTGAGTATGCCCAGAATCATCGCGGTGACCAACCAGAAAGGCGGCGTCGGCAAGACCACTACCAGCATCAATCTGGCAGCGTGTCTGGGCGCGCTGGGCCGGCGGGTGCTGCTGGTGGATCTGGATCCGCAGGGCAACGCCACCATGGGTAGCGGCGTCAACAAGGCCCACCTGGAGCATTCCAGCTACGAGCTGCTGATGGGCCACGCGGAGCCTGCCCAGGTTTTCATGTCCTTGCAGGAGGCCGGTTACGCCTTGATACCGGCCAATGGCGATCTCACTGCCGCGGAGGTCGAGCTAGTGTCCGCCTCCCTGCGCGAGCAGCGCCTGCGCTTCGCCCTGGAGCGCTGCCAGGCGAGCTACGACTACGTGCTGGTGGACTGTCCTCCGTCCTTGAATATGCTCACGATCAACGCCCTGGTGGCCGCCGACGGAGTACTCATTCCCATGCAGTGCGAGTACTATGCCTTGGAGGGACTCTCCGCCCTGCTGCGCACGATCGAGCGGGTGCGCCAGACGGCCAACCAGCGGCTGGAGATCGAGGGACTGCTGCGGACCATGTTTGACCCGCGCAACCGGCTATCCATAGAGGTCTCCCGCCAGCTAATCACCCATTTTGGCGATAGCGTGTACCGCACCATCATTCCCCGCAACGTGCGCCTGGCGGAGGCACCGAGCCACGGACTGCCGGTGACTCTTTACGATCGCACCTCCCGCGGTGCCCTGGCCTACCGCGCCCTGGCGGCGGAGCTACAGCGCCGCCACCGCAGCGGTGCACCCCTGTCCGAGGCTCAGGGGGCTTGAGCCGCCCATGACCAAGCGCAGAGGATTGGGACGCGGCCTGGATGCCTTGTTGGGCTCCGTGCGGACCTCCGAAGAGGGCCTGGGCGAGCAGTCCTCGGTCGTGGCCGAAGGAGAGCTACGCAGTCTGCCGGTAGACCTCATCCGCCGCGGACGGTACCAGCCCCGGCTGACCATCGACCAGGGGTCACTCGAGGAGCTCGCCAGCTCCATCCGCAGCCAGGGCGTGGTTCAGCCCATCGTGGTGCGCGGAGTGGGGGCAGAGACCTACGAGCTCATCGCCGGTGAGCGCCGCTGGCGGGCGGCGCAGCTGGCCGGCCTGCAGGAGATTCCGGCGGTGATCCGGGACGTCGCGGATGAGGCGGCAATAGCGATCGCGCTGATCGAGAACATCCAGCGCGAGGATCTCAACCCCATCGAAGAGGCCACGGCCCTGCAGCGCTTGATAGATGAATTCGGCATGACCCACCAACAAGTCGCCGAGGCGGTAGGCCGCTCCCGCGCCACGGTGAGCAATCTCCTGCGCTTGCTCACCCTGGAGGACGAGGTCAAGCAGCTGCTGGACCGGGGCGATCTGGAAATGGGCCACGCCCGCGCGCTGCTGGCCCTGGCCGGCCCCGCGCAGCGCAGCGCCGCCCTGAAGGTGGTCGCCCAGGCTCTCTCGGTGCGGGAGACCGAGCGCCTGGTGCGGGCCGTGCTCAACCCCATGCCCGCGAGACGACCAGCCGAGCCGAGCGCCGACATCAGGCGCCTCGAAGAAGATCTGGGGGAGCGCCTGGGGGCTCGGGTTCAGGTGCTGCACCAGCCCAAGGGCAAGGGGAAGCTCGTGATCCAGTACAACACCCTCGACGAGCTGGACGGCATTCTGGCCCATATCAAGTGATTACCCTCCGACGTCCGGCGTCCGCCGTTGACCGCCAAGTGGCGACGCCCTATACTGCCCCGCCGAAGTGCAGGTGGACCTCGCTCAGTGGCACCTGCGGTGGCCACGCTGGCCGGCATATCACAATGAGCTACGCGGCAGCACACCTGCGGGGCAATCTGCGCCGAGTCATGACGGCCCAGGCCCTCATAGTCCTGGCGCTGGCGGTAGTAAGCATGGTGCTTGCAGGGGGGGAAGCGGCGCAGGGCGCCGTGTTCGGGGGCCTGATCACCATGCTCAACACGATACTGTTGAGCAGACGCATCGAGCTCTTGGGTGCCGTGCCCACCGGGGACGTCAAGCGCGGACTAATACTGTTTCTGGCGGGGACCGTGCAGCGATTCCTGCTATCCCTGGGCCTACTCGCCGTGGGCTTGGGGCCACTGGGGCTGAGGCCACTACCGTTGTTGATCACCTTTGCGGTGGCCCACATCGGCTATACCTTCAGCGGGCGCACTCCGCAGGCGCCGCCAGGATGACACTACGGAGCTAACACGTGACCGAATCAGCGCTGCCGGTATCGGCCGACCCGGTTGCCTACATCCAGCACCACCTGACTAACCTGCATGTGGGCGAGGGGTTCTGGACCTGGCATCTGGACAGCCTCATCTTCGCGTGGGTCACCGCGGGTCTGCTGATGTGGTGGGCCTGGAAGGTCGGACGCAAGCTGCAGCCGGACGTGCCCAGAGGCACTCAGAACCTGTTGGAGGCGATCCTGGAGTTCGTCGCCCAGCAGGTCAAGGACGCCTTTCCCGGCTACAATCCCATCATCGGTCCCTTGGCCCTGACCATCTTCGTCTGGGTGTTCTTCATGAACGCCATGGATCTCCTACCGGTGGACCTGCTGCCCAAGGCGGCGGAGCTGGTTGGCCTCCACCACCTCAAAGTGGTGCCCACCACGGACCTGTCGACCACCTTCGCCTTGGCGCTTAGCGTGTTCGTGCTGGTGGTCTACTACAACATCAAGATCAAGGGTCCGGCTGGCTACCTGAAGATGTTCTTGTTTCATCCCTTCGGCAAGTGGCTGGTGCCCATCAACATCGTCATGACCGCCGTCGAAGAGGTGGCCAAGCCCGTCAGCCTGGCCATGCGTCTGTTCGGCAACATGTTCGCGGGCGAGCTGATATTCATGCTCATCGCGCTGCTGCCCTGGTGGATCCAATGGGTGCCCGGCGGGGGCTGGGCGATATTCCACATACTCGTGATCACCCTGCAAGCGTTCATCTTTATGCTGCTGACAGTCGTTTACCTCAGCCTTGCCCACCAGGAGCTGGATGAGCACTAGGCCTGAATTCCGTTGCTATTGGCACCCGTGACCTCTGCCCGATAAGGAGTATACGAATGAATCCTGCTGAGATCGCTCAAATCTACGCCTTCACCGCGATGGGGGTCGGCATCATCCTCGCAGCTGCGGGACTCGGCTCTGCGCTGGGCTGGGGCCTCATCTGCTCGAAGTACATCGAAGGCATTGCACGCCAGCCGGAAATGCGCCCCCAGCTGATGGGCCAGA
>CAYQDX010000299.1:0-5311 GCA_964416345.1 uncultured Ectothiorhodospiraceae bacterium | reverse complement strand
AGCGTTTCAGCACCCGCTGCAGCGTGGGACTGTGGTCGAGCTCGCGGCGAAACGGCGTCGCCTCCATACGCAGCGCCGAGCCAGGGCCCTGCACCAGGGCGTGCAGCGGTGCAACATCCACCCCGAGCAGGAGGGAGACCCCGAGCATGCCCTCGTCGCCGACCAGCCCGACTTCCAGGCTGGCGGAGGCGTCGGGGGGCGTGGTCAGGGAGATGAAGCTATCCGTCGGAAAGTAAACGTGGCGAATGCTCTCGCCGGGCACCACCAACACGTCGGTAAACACCAGCTCGACCGGCTCGCAGCCCGCCAGAACACGGCGACGGTCCTCGTGCGGCAAGGCCGCGAGCAGGCGATTGGCTGAGGTGTCGGGGTTGATGGACGGCAACTGGACTCTCCTCTGGTGGGGGGAAAACCGGAATGCGGCACACGGAGAGGCAGCGGTGCGATTCCGATGTCGAATGTCGCCCGGAGGCTGACGGCTTTCCCAGAACAGGCCAGTTTTCAGAATGGCCCAAAATCCACGGGCTGTCGGGGCGGTAGCGCACATAACGTGCCTGCCAGCCGTTGCGGTACGCAACCGTGAATCGAGTTTGAGGGCACCCGGCTAAACGGCTTGAGCACGATTCTCGCTGTCGGTAAAGGCGAGCGCCGCTTGTGTTCGCTAACGAACAGACGGCGAGGGTCAATCGCTATAACTTGAACACAAAGGTACAGCCAGACGTGCAATGGCTGCCAGTGGCAATACACGACGGTGGAAAGCAGCGCGTGTCATACATGACAGTGCGCCAAAGGATCGGCTCCTCCGTTCGACGAGAAGGCACAACAGATGCGTGATATCAGCGTACCGGCACCGGTAACGATCTATGACCGGATCCTGCAGAGGATTCAGAGGCAGTTGGCCGACCGGGTCAAGACTCCCTTCGAGATTCGCTTGTGGGGCGGTCGTGTCTACCGTTTCGGACAAGGCGAGCCCGCGGTAGACATTCTGGTCCACGACCGCCAGGGCCTGGCCGCCCTCGGCCGCTTGGACGAGTTGGGCATCTGCGAGGCCTACATGGCAGGCAGCCTGGACGTGGTGGGCGACATGCTGCGCTTCGTCGGCTTGCGGGGGGCGTTGAGCGACCGCCATCCACTGGACTATCTGTGGCGCCGCCTCGCACCCTGGGTCATCGGACGGTTCACGACCAACCGGCAGGCGATTGCGACCCACTACGAGTTCGACAACGACTTCTATCTCGAATTTCTCGACCCGACCCGCTGTTATTCCCAGGCGGTGTACGAGCGCGATGACGAGGCACTGGAAACGGCCCAGGCCCGCAAATTGGATTTTGCCATCGATGCCTGCGCTCTGAAGCCGGGAGATCGCGTCCTGGACGTGGGCGGCGGCTGGGGCAGCTTCACGGAGCACGCGGGCCGCCGCGGCATCCAGGTCACGGCCCTGACGATCTCCCACCAGTCGGAGCAGTTTCTGAAGGACTTGATCGAGCGCATCCAGCTTCCCGCTCGGGTGCTGAATCAGGATTTCCTGAGGTACGACTCACCGGAGGCCTTTGACGCGATCGTCATCCTCGGGGTGATGGAGCACCTGCCCGATTATCCCGCCGTGCTGAAGCGACTCCAGCACCTGCTGAAGCCGGGTGGGCGCGTCTATCTCGACGCCAGTGCCTTTCGGGAAAAGTACGCGAAGCCGACCTTCGTCTCACGCTACATCTTTCCGGGCGACCATTCCTACTTCTGCCTGCACGATTTCCTGGCCGCGGTCGCCAAGACGCCGCTGGACGTGCTGGCGGTCTACAACGACCGCCACAGTTACTACCTCACTTGCAAGGCCTGGGCCGAGAACCTGGAGGCGGCGCGGGACGAGATCGTCTGCCGATGGAGCGAGGCGCTGTACCGGCGCTTCCGGCTCTATCTCTGGGGATCGGCCTTCGCCTTTCTCAATCGAGGGATGGAGGCCTACCGGGTGGTCCTGGAGCGACCTCGGGAGGCTGCCGCACACTGACCCGCTTTGCTACTGAATCACGGGTGAGGTAAAGCCGCCAATAGAGTCAGTGCCGGCGGGGCACAAGACTCCGGGCCGGTACGCCACCGGCGGAAGATCGAACCAGGGATAGACCAAAGAGCTGCGTGGAGCTCGAATTGTGAGCGCAACGATGATTTACCCAGTCGTTCTGTGGATAGACCTGAGGGTCGGTAGCCTCAACAGACGGTTAGAATGCGTTATATCGCGTCGTTGCCGCGTGCATCGGGAGACGCGGGCCGACCTGGTGGCCCAGGCGATCACGCGTACCCGGCCGCACTTCCTCATATTCGACTACGACCGTCCCGATCCGGACCGACTGGACGCACTGCAGGCAACGAAGGCTCAATTTCCAGTACTTCCCATTCTCATGGTAGTCGAGGGGCACTGCGAATCTTTAGCGATCTGGGCCTTTCGGTCCGGCGTTAGGGATTACGTGTCCGGTGTCCCAAAAGATGAAGAGATAATCTCCAGCATCGAGATGCTAGCCGCCATTGCCGCTCAGCCCAATCTTGCGAAGGGCAGAGTTGGTCGGCCGTCTTTGGACTGGCCTTCCCCCGGAGAACGCTCGGGTGCCTCGCTGAGCAAACCGAATAGCTCGAGACGGGCGATAGAGTTCATCGAGGCCCACCTGGATGAGCGGATCACGCTCGATGATATCGCGCGATACTGCGGTCTGAATCCGTTCGCGTTCAGCCGTGCGTTCAAGAAGGAGAACGGTATAACGTTCCAGGAGTATCTTGTGCGCCGGCGCATAAACAGAGCGCGCAGTTTGCTTGCGGACCGCAGCATGTCGGTGACGGATGTCGCCGAGGCCGCAGGGTTCGGGGACCTCTCACACTTCATCCGTACCTTCCGCCGCTTCGTGGGAAGCAGTCCGACAGCCTTTCGCAGACTGGAGCACTCACTCCCGGTGGGAAATCATCCCGCCCATTGAGCCTACTTCACACCGGGTGGCTCGGTCGGCGGTGTCAACGATGGGAAGCGATACATCACGGCGAGCTCGTCGAAGCGCTGCTACGTGCGCCAGAGACGCTTGATGCCGGACTCGCTGTGCCGCCGTTGGCAGTGGATCCCGCCAAGAGACGCGAGCAACCTCAATGCCCGCACCCGCGGCACCCACCTTCCCCATACCCAAGTCTGCCCAGCAGTGCAGCCAGGCGCTGGGCTGATGCTGGGTTTTGGGTAGCCGTTATCCCGCAGCCTGAGATCATGCGGCATATCCGAGACCAAAATGCGTCGAGTGTTCCATGGTCATGCCTGTCTATTCGACCTGCCGGCCTGGCCAGGGCGCTATGAGCGGGACTGGCGCATCGTGGACTCCAGCACGCTGAAGCTTGATGACCGACTGATGGCGGAATACCTGGGGCGGGGGGTATGCGGCGCTGAGGGTCCACAAGAGCATCTCGGTCGGGGTGGGCACCACCATCGGCTATCACTTGAGCTCGGCCCGGGAGCACGATGCGCCGCACCTTTGCCTCGTTGAGTCCCGGCGCGGACTGGGATTGCTCGCCGCCCCTATACATCCGCAGTCGCTCGCCCGCGCCGTGGGCAGTGCAGCCAACAGCATTGCCGCGGCGATGGAGCTGCAAGGCACAAGCGCCACCAAGCGCTGGCGTGAGCCGGCCGAATACGTCACGCACCTGGGCAAAGATCCGAACTGGCGCAGTCGGCCCTCCATCCTGGATCAGCTGTGCGGCTGGAGAATCACGCCGCGGTGAGCGCGCAAAGCCCGTACCGCCTCGGCGGTGAGGTTAGCGACAGGTTAAACAAATAATCACAAGTCGTTGAGTTGTTGGTTAACTTATCACGCATGGCTACCGAGCCATGACGCCCGGAAGCAGGCGGTCGAACTCTTTCTTGACCACCGCGTAGCATTCGCACACACGCGCCTGCAGAGCGGGACGATCCACTACGGTGATCTTGCCGCGACTGTAGTCGATCAACCCCGCGCGCTGTAACCTGCCGGCCGCTTCCGTGACCCCTTCGCGACGCACGCCGAGCATGTTGGCGATCAGCTGCTGGGTCATGGTCAGCTCGTTCGAAGGCAGGCGGTCCAGGCTCAGCAGCAGCCAGCGGCACAGTTGCTGGTCCACCGAATGATGCCGGTTGCACACCGCCGTCTGGGCCATCTGGGTCAGCAGGGCCTGGGTGTAGCGCAGCAGCAGGCGCTGCATGGGGCCGGCGCGAAAGAACGCGTCCTTCAGCAACTGCCCCTTCAGCCGGTAGGCGTGGCCGCCGCTCTGCACCACCGCCCGGCTGGTGGTTGTCTCACCGCCCATGAACAGGGAGACACCGACGATGCCCTCGTTGCCCACCACCGCGATCTCGGCGGATGCGCCATCCTCCATGACGTAGAGCAGGGACACGATGCAGGTGGTCGGGAAACAGACGTGACGCATCTGGATGCCGGGCTCGTACAGCGTCTGGCCCAGGGGCATCGGGACCAGTTCCAGGTGGGGGAAGATGCGTGCCCGTTCGTCCTCCGGCAGGGCGGCGAGCAGGTGGTTCTGGCGGGGGTCATGAGGGTTAGGCATGATCAGTCTTCCCAATCGTCGGCCGCGATGGAACCGAATCACCGATATGTGGACGCATTGCGAGACCGGTGGCACTCGATTTTACCACGCGCTGCCGCTGTGCGGTAGCGCACAGACCCGGCAGAGTATTCGGTACCATATTCAGTTCATGGAGTGATGTCCTCATGTTAGTGAAATTTCAAACCAAGTCCCAGGCCACCATCACGATGTTCGGTGACGTCGCCGTGACGCTCATCAAACTGATGGGGCACAGCGGAACCGTGCCGAGCGCTCTGCGGGCCGAGGACGTGCCGGCCGCCCTTGCACTCCTGAAGGCGGCCGTCGCCGAGCACGCCAACGAACCGCTGGACCCGCAGGGCGGCTCGTCGCGGGAAAGCGAAGAAGGGCAAAGAGTCAGCTTTGCACATCGGGCATTGCCATTGATCGGGATGCTCACAGCCGCTGCTGCGGCGGGCGAAGACCTGATGTGGGATAAGTGACCTAATTCAGTCGCAAGCAGGTTGGCGATTGGCTCCGGGGTCATGGACCAGCCCTTTCAAGGTGCCAACATACTGATTAATCGGAAAACTCTGGGGCAGTCCGGAGAGCGACGGTAACGCACGCTGGACAAAACCCCCTCCGGCTCGGAGAATGCGATGGGAAATCAGCATTCAACTGGCGTCGGCGGAGGGTGGCAAGCATGTTGGGAGCAGTCTTCGAGCGTTTCGTGGAGAAGGCGCCCGTGGCCGTCATGGTTCGGGGCATATTGGAGCGG
>CAYQDX010000298.1:0-5342 GCA_964416345.1 uncultured Ectothiorhodospiraceae bacterium | reverse complement strand
CTGCCCATCAGCAGGTAGCCCGCGGCCAGGCCGGCGATGAGGATGGTCAGCGTCCTCTTGCGGCCGAGCCGATCGCTGAGCAGCCCACCGCCCGGACGTGCCACCAGGTTCATGAAGGCATAGCCCGAGGCCAGCAGACCTGCCTGCACCTGGCTTAGCGCAAAGGTGTCCTTAAAGAACAACGGCAGCATGGACACCACCGCCAGCTCGGAGCCGAAGGTCACCAGATAGGCGATATCCAGGATGGCCACCTGCTTGAATTTGTAACGGTGGATGAGCGGCACGTCCTCGCGGAATACGTGACCATTGATGCGCCAGATCTGGGACAGCTGGTAAAGGTACAGTGCCGCCAGGACTACATAGATTCCGTACACCGCACTGGCATCCAGCAGCTTCAGGTTGGCGGGACCGAGCTTCCATGCCAGCACCGCCAGGGCGGCGTACATGGGTAGGCTCATCAACAGGTAGAGGAAGAAGTCCCCCCTGCTGGTGATCTCCATCGCGCCGGTCCTCTTCGGCTTGAAATAGGTGGATCCCTTGGGCGTGTTGCGGGCCAGCCGGTAATAGACGAGGCCGTAGACGATGGCGATGACGCCCGTGGTGCCGATGGCGTAGCGCCAGCCGTCGGCGCCGCCGTAGAGCAGTGCGACGCTGGGCAGGGTGAGGGCGGCGGCGGCCGACCCGAAGTTGCCCCAGCCCCCGTAGATTCCCTCCGCCAGGCCGACCTGACGCGCCGGGAACCACTCCCCGATCATGCGGATGCCGACCACGAATCCGGCGCCCACGAAGCCCAGCAGGAAGCGTGTGATGGCCAGGGTCTGGTAGCTGTCCGCCGCGGCGAACAGCAGGCACAGCACGCCGGAGATGACGAGCAGACTCGAATACATGATGCGCGGGCCGTAGCGGTCGACCAGCATGCCGATGACGATGCGGGCCGGAATGGTCAGCGCCACGTTCATGATCAGCAGGGCCTTCACCTGCTGCACAGACAGCCCCAGGCTGTCGCCGATGGAGGCCATCAGCGGGGCGTGGTTGAACCACACGACGAAGCTCAGGAAAAAGGCGAACCAGGTGAGATGCAGGGTTCTGGTCTTGCCGGTAAACGACAGCAGATCGATTTTCGCTGCGGACATGGTGGCTCCTCGTGCCGGGGTAGGCTCGGTCGGATTGAGCAATTGCGATGCCAACTGTGACGTGCACCGAATTCATTGGAAGTTGGAATGAGCAGGCCGAAATTCCGGCCGCGGGTGCCTCAAGAGGATGCATCGCCTTCGTCGGCTGCACCATCGAGGGGCGATTCTGCACCGGGGGCCAGGCGGAAAAATGCCCGAGAGTCAGTGCCAAAGCGGCGGCCGCCGCCATGGCATGATTGCTGCTATTCGTTTTGGCGAAAGGCGATCACCTGCACTGACGAAGACCAAAACGGGGGCACAGATGCGCGAGAGACTGGTGCTCATCGGCAACGGTATGGCCGGGGTTCGTACCTTGGAGGAGCTGCTCAAGCTGGCACCGCAGCGCTACGACATCACGGTGCTCGGTGCCGAGCCACACCCCAACTACAACCGCATCATGCTTTCCCCGGTGCTCGCGGGTGAGAAGGCCTTCGACGACATCATCCTCAATCGCCGCGAATGGTATGAGGAAAACGGCATCGCCCTGCACACGGGCGACCCGGCGGAAGAGATCGATCGCGTCAACCGCAAGGTGCAGACCTTCAGTGGGGCGGAGTACGCTTACGACCGCCTACTGCTGGCGACCGGCTCCATCCCCTTCATGATTCCGGTGCCGGGCTCGGACAACGCAGGCGTCATCGGTTTCCGCGATCTCTCCGATGTGGAGACCATGCTGCGCGCCGCCCATGAGCACACCCGGGCGGTGGTCATCGGTGGCGGCCTGTTGGGCCTGGAGGCGGCCAACGGGCTGATGAAGAACGGTATGAAGGTCACCGTGATTCATCTCATGGACACGCTGATGGAGCGCCAGCTCGATGAGCCCGCCGCCGCGCTCCTGAAGGACTCCCTGGAGCAGCGTGGGCTGCGCTTTCTCACGGGCGCGCAGACCACCGCCATACTCGGCGACACGCGGGTAAGTGGCGTGCGCCTCGCCGATGGAGCCGAGATTCCGGCGGATCTCGTGGTGATGGCCGTGGGTATCCTGCCCAATACGGAGGTGGCCGAGCGGGCGGGCATTTATTGCGAGCGCGGCGTGGTAGTGAGCGACACCATGCAGACTTACGACCCCCGAATCTACGCGGTGGGCGAGTGCGTGCAGCATCGCGGCAGGTGCTATGGCCTGGTGGCGCCCCTGTTCGATCAAGCCAAGGTCGCCGCCGATCATCTGGCGCATCTGGGCTATGGGCGCTACGAAGGATCGGTGACCTCCACCAAGCTGAAGGTTACCGGCATCGACTTGTTCTCCGCCGGTGAATTCAACGAGCAGGCCGGCGACGAGACCCTGGTGATGCGGGACTCCGCCCGGGGCGTCTACAAGAAGCTCGTGGTGCACGAGAACCGGATCAAGGGCGCGGTGATGTACGGCGACACCATCGACGGCACCTGGTATTTCCAGCTGCTGCGCGAGCGTACCGACATCGGCGCCTTCCGCAGGACCATCCTGTTCGGCCAGCACGATCTGGGCGATGCCGGCCACGGCGACGAGACCCGAATCATGGCCCTGGGGAGCGAGGCCGAGATTTGCGGCTGCAACGGCGTGTGCAAGGGCGAGATCATGGACGCCATCGCCCGGCAGGGGCTGTTCACTCTGGAGGAGGTGCGTGCCCACACCAAGGCATCCAGCTCCTGCGGCTCTTGCACCGGGCTGGTGGAGGCCCTGCTCGCGTGCACCGTGGGCGCAGGCTACTCGGCGGCGCCCAGCAGGAAGCCCATGTGCGGCTGCACCGAGCACAGCCACGACGACGTCATCGGTGCCATCAAGCACAACGCGCTGAGATCCATGCGCGCCGTCTTCGATTTCCTGGAATGGAAGACGCCCGATGGCTGTGCCTCCTGCCGGCCGGCGCTGAATTATTACCTGCTGGCCAACTGGCCGGGCGAATATCAAGACGATGCCCAGTCCCGCTTCATCAACGAGCGGGCGCACGGGAATATTCAGAAGGACGGCACCTACTCGGTGGTGCCGCGCATGTTCGGCGGCCTGTGCAGGCCGAGCGAGCTGCGCGCCATCGCCGACGTCGCGGAGAAATTCGAGGTCCCGGAGATGAAGGTCACCGGTGGCCAGCGCATCGATTTGTTTGGCGTGAAGAAGGAAGACCTCCCGGCCATGTGGAAGGATCTCTCTGCGGCCGGATTCGTCTCCGGTCATGCCTACGGCAAGGCCCTGCGCACGGTCAAGACTTGCGCCGGCAAGAACTGGTGTCGGTTCGGCACCCAGGACTCCACGGGGCTGGGCGTGCAGATGGAGCAGCTCACCTGGGGCTCGTGGATGCCGCATAAATTTAAGCTGGCCGTCTCGGGCTGCCCGCGCAATTGTGCCGAGGCCACCATCAAGGACTTCGGCGTGGTGTGTGTAGATTCGGGCTACGAGCTGCACGTGGGCGGCAACGGCGGCATCAAGGTGCGGGTCACCGATCTGCTGTGCAAGGTGGAGACCGAAGAGCAGGTGCTGGAATACTGCGGCGCCTTCATTCAGCTCTACCGCGAGGAGGCCCACTATCTGGAGCGCACCGCGCCCTGGGTGGAGCGGGTGAGTCTGCGCCACATCAAGGAGCGTGTGGTGGAAGACGCCGCCAACCGCAAGGCGCTGTACCAGCGCTTCAAGCGCTCCCAGCAGTATGCCCAGATCGATCCCTGGAAGGCCCGCGCCGAGGGACTGTCGGCCCATGAGTACGAGCCGCTGCGCTTCGCCGGCTGATTGTCGTTGGATCCTCGAAGAGGGAGCGCCATGACTGCGTGGATTGAGATTGCCAAGCTGGAAGACATACCCAAGCTGGGGGCCCGCGTGCTGAAGACCGACACGATGAGCATCGCGGTGTTTCGCACGGCCACCGACGAGGTCTTTGCCCTCAAGGATCAATGTCCCCACCGCCAGGGACCCCTGTCCCAAGGCATCGTGCACGGCACCACGGTGACCTGTCCGCTGCACAACTGGAAGATCGATCTCGCCTCGGGCGAGGCCCTGAAGCCCGACCAGGGCTGCACCCACACCTTTCCGGTCAAGGTGAAGGAGAGTCGGATCCTGCTGGCGCTCTCCCGGGACGTGAAGGCGGCCTGAGCGGCTTCATCCTGGAGGCGGCGGCAGTGCTGTTCGGGCGCGCCAAGAAGAATCCCATCAAGCTGGTCGACAAGGGCGTGGTGGAATGGAAATACGCCACCTGCGGCTACTGCTCGACGGGCTGTGCCATCGAGGTCGGCGTGGACCGCCGCGGCGAGCCGGTGGCCTCCAGGGGCGTCGCCGATGCCGACGTCAATCGGGGCAAGCTCTGCATCAAGGGCATCCTCGAGCACGAGCTGTTCCGGCTCACCCCGGGGCGGGGCGACAAGCCCCTTCTGCGCGAGCAGCGCTGGGAGCAGTTTCGCCAGGTCTCCTGGGACCAGGCCCTGGACCGCGCGGCGAGCGAGATTCAGCGCATTCAGGGCCAGCACGGGCGGGACGCCTTTGCCGTGGTCTCTACCGGCCAGATCATGACCGAGGAGTTCTACACCCTCGGCAAGCTGGTGCGCGGCGTGATCGGCACCAACAATTACGACGGCAACACGACCCTGTGCATGGCTTCGGCCGTCTCTGGCTACAAGCGCTCCTTCGGCTCGGACGGACCGCCGGGCTGCTACGAGGACTTCATGCACACCGAATGTCTACTGGCATTCGGATCCAATCTGCCGGAGCAGCATCCGGTCATCTTCTGGCGCCTGCGCGAGGAGCTGGAGCGGCGCAGATTTCCCGTCATCGTGGTGGACCCGCGGGTGACCATGTTCGCCCAGATGGCGGACCTGCATCTTCCCATCACACCCGGCACCGACCTGGTGCTGTTGAACGCCCTGGCCCACGTGATTCTGGACGAGGGACTGGAGGATCGGGCCTACATCGACGCCCATACCAAGGGCTACGAGGAATTCGCGGCCCTGGTGCGGCAGTACGACCCCAAGACCGCGGCGCCCATCTGCGGCATCGACGAGGACACTATCCGCAACGTCGCCCGCACCTATGCCCGGGCCGGTGCCGCCATGACCATCTGGACCATGGGCATCAACCAGTCCACCCACGGCTCGGACGGAGTGGTGGGCATCAACAATCTCAATCTCATCACCGGAAACATCGGCAAAGCGGGCGGCTCCTCCATGTCCATTACCGGGCAGTGCAACGCCATGGGCACCCGGGAGTGGTCC
>CAYQDX010000297.1:0-5349 GCA_964416345.1 uncultured Ectothiorhodospiraceae bacterium | reverse complement strand
GGTCGTAGGTCACGGGCCCCATGACCGCACCCTGGAAATCGAGGATACCGGGATTGTGGCCCTCGACGACCATGAGATTGCGGGAATGGAAATCCCGGTGCACGCACACCTGCGGCTGCGCCATCGCATTGCGCGCCAACAGGCCGTAGACCTCCGCAAGCATCTGTCGATCCGCCTCGTCCAAGTCGATGCCGAGCTGCCACCCCAGCAGCCATTCCTCGAACAGGCGCATTTCACGCAGCAGCATCGCCTCATCGTAGGGTGGCAGACTCAGGTGCTCGGGACCACAGGCTTGCAGCACCAGCAACGCACCCATGGCATCCCCGTAGAGGCGGTCCACGGTCGCCTCGTCTAGGGACCGCAGGTATTGGAGTGAGCCCAGATCGCTCAGCAGCAGAAAGCCCCGGTGATGATCTTCCGCGTAGACCTCGGGAGCGTTCAGTCCGATGGCCTTGAGACCCCGCGCGATGGCCACGAAGGGCCGGGAGTCCTCCTGCTCGGGCGGTGCGTCCATGGCAATCCACGTCTGCCGACCGTCATCCACGCGGAAGTAGCGGCGAAAGCTGGCGTCGCTGGAGGCCGGCACGATGCGGGCCGCAGCCAGACCGAGGTCCTGGCGCAGCCAGTGAGAGAGCTCTGCGAGTCTTTCGGGCATCCGACACCACCGCTACGGAGGAGCTGGCGCGGCATTCTAGCACCGACCCGGCCCAGCCGTTTGACAGCCTGGGCGACGGACGGGAGAATCCACGCCTGCATGCCGGTCGCCGCCGGCATCTCCGTGGCATGCGACCGGACCCCCTGCACCATGTCTGCATCCGTCTCTAGAGCTGCGCGCACGGCGCGCTTCACCGTCGCGATCGGGGCGGCACTGCTGGCGGCTAATGCCGGCGCCGAGGGCGCGCGCACCCACGAGCTGGACTGGAGCCTGTGCTCCACGCAGTATCCGGTGGCGACGGGACCGGCTCCACAGCGACGCCAGACGCAGACCGAGGTCAGCGCCGACCAGGTGGAGGCCCGGGACCAGGTGCAGACCACGTTCAAGGGCCACGTCGAGCTGCGGCGCGCCGATCAGCGACTCTACAGCGATCGGCTCATCTACGAGGACCCGAGCCAGACAGTGCATGCCAGCGGCGACGTACGCTACCGCGACCAGGACGCCAGCGTGGACGGCGACCGCGCCGACATGCAGCTGGAGGCCGACCGCAATGAGATGCGCGACGCCCGCTTTCAGCTCTACCGCAAGCACGCCCGTGGGACCTCAGAGGTGGTGAGGATGGAGGGCGCCGGGCATATACGCCTGCACAACACGACCTACACGACCTGCGATGCGGGCCAGGAGGATTGGCTGCTCAGGGCCAAGGAGATCACCCTGGACGACGACGAAGGCAAGGGCACGGCACGCAGCACCACTATTCGCTTCAAGGGCGTGCCGGTGCTGTATCTGCCTTACCTGAGCTTTCCCACCGACGACCGCCGCAAGTCGGGCTTTCTCACACCCGGCATCGGCAATTCGGACAAGTCCGGCTTCGAGATCTCCACGCCCTACTACTTCAACCTGGCGCCGAATCGTGATGCCACGCTCAGCCCCCGCTATCTGTCGGAGCGGGGCCTGCAGCTGCAGGGCGAATACCGCTATCTCACGCCCTCCAGCCACGGAACGGTCAACGCCGAGGTGCTGCAGGACGACGTCTACGGCGGCAACCGGGGCCTGCTGGGCTACCGCCACCAGGGCAGCCTCGGGCCGCGCCTGCGCACGGAGATAGACGTCACCCACGTTTCGGACGACACCTATTTCACAGATCTGGGCACCAGCCTCAGCATCGCGAGCCGCACCAGCCTGGAGCGACGGGTAGATCTCTATTATCAAGGAGCCTTCTGGGGCCTGCTGGGGCGAGTGCAGGATTTTCAGACGGTGGACCCAACCATCGGCATCGACGGGCGCCCCTACCGGCGGGCGCCCCAGCTGCTGCTGCAGGGCACCCTGCCGACCCGCGCCTTCGGCTTGCAGTACGACTTCCGCGCCGAGCTGGTGCGCTTCGACCGCCGAGACAGCGTCACCGGCGACCGCCTGGACCTCATGCCGAGCATCAGCCTGCCGCTGCGCACCCCGGCCACGTACCTCACGCCACGCCTGAGCCTGCGCTACACGGGCTATCGACTGGACGGCACCGTGCCCGGCCAGCCCGACGACCCGGACCGTACCCTACCCATCGCCAGCGTGGACAGCGGCCTGTTCCTGGAGCGGGATCTCAGCCTGCGGGGCATGAAGCTGCGCCAGACTCTGGAGCCGCGCGCCTATTATCTCTACGTGCCGCACCGCAATCAGGACGACATCCCCTTGTTCGATACTGGCGAGTTGGACTTCGACTTCTATCGCCTGTTCCTGGAGAACCGCTTCACCGGACCGGATCGCATCGGCGACACCAATCAGCTCACGCTGGCGCTGACCAGTCGGCTGCTGGAAGGCGAGAGCGGCGTCGAGCGCCTACGGGCAAGCATCGGCCAGATCTATTACTTCGAGAACCGCCGCGTGACTCTGCCGGTCGACGCCGGGGTGGACGAGACCGATTCCTCGGATTTCGTCGCGGAGCTGGGGGCGCGGCTGGACGACGCCTGGAGCGTCACCGGCGGCGTGCAATGGAGTCCGGATCGGGAACAGACCGACAAGGGCGTGGTCAAGATACGCTATCGCCCGGATGCGCAGCGCGTGCTGAATCTCTCCTACCGCCTGCGCCGCGACGACATCGAGCAAACGGACGTCTCGCTCCTTTGGCCCATCAGCCACCGCTGGAGCGTCGTCGCCCGTTGGAACTACTCCCTCAAGGACGACCGCAATCTGGAGACCCTGGCCGGGCTGGAATACCGCAGCTGCTGCTGGGCCCTGCGTGGATTGGCCCGAAAATATGTCACCGACGACGGCCTGAGCACCAACGGGGCAGTGTACCTGCAGCTGGAGCTCAAGGGCCTGGGTCGCTTCGGCAGTAGAATCGAGGACGTGCTGGAGCGTGGTATTCTAGGCGACCCGAGCTACGAACAGTAGGTTTGCTGCATGAGACGCCTCACGATTCCCTGCCTGTGCCTGTTGCTGCTGGGAGCCATGCCGAGCCATGCGGCCACGCCTCAGCCGCTGGACAGCATCGTGGTCATCGTCAACGATGACGTGATCCTCAAGACCGACCTGGACCGGCGCGAGCGCACCATCAAGCAGCAGCTCCAGGAGCGCGGCACCGGCTTGCCCCCGGAGGAGGCGTTGCGCAAACAGGTGCTGGAGCGGCTCGTCGTCGATGAGCTGCAGCTGCAGCTCGCCGCCCAGAACAACATCAAGGTGGACGATGCCGCCCTGAATCATACCCTCCAGAAGATGGCGGCGCAGAACAAGCTCAGCATGGCCCAGTTCCGCGACACCCTGGAGCACTCCGGCTTTGACTTCACAAGCTTCCGGGAGGATATCCGCAACGAGATGATCATGGCCAGGCTACGCAATCGGCAGGTGGGTAATCACATCGACGTCTCCGAGCGTGAGGTGGACAACTTCCTCGCCAACCAGGCCAGCCGCGGCGACAAGGACTCACAGTACCACTTCGCCCATATCCTGGTGGCGACTCCGGAGGGAGCGACCCCAGAGCAGATCAAGACGGCCGAGACCAAGGCCTCGGACATCCTGGACCGGCTGCACCGGGGAGCCGATTTTCAGCAGCTGGCGGTATCCGTGTCGGACGGCCAGAACGCCCTGGAAGGCGGCGACCTCGGCTGGCGCAGCTTCGGCGAGCTGCCCAGCCTCATCGCAGACATCGCACCGGGCATGAAGGTCGGCGATGTCAGCGATCTGCTGCGCAGCCCCAGCGGATTCCATATCGTCAAGCTGCTGGAGTCCAAGGGTAGCGGGACGACCCACGTCGTGCCCCAGACCCACGCTCGTCATATCCTCATCAAGACCAACGAGCTGACCTCGGACCAGAGCGCCAATCAGCGCCTGGAAGGGCTGCGGACGCGCATCGAGGGCGGCGACGACTTCGCCGAGCTGGCGCGCGCCAACTCCGAGGACGCCGGATCGGCCGCCAAGGGTGGCGACCTCGGATGGGTCGCTCCGGGCGCCCTGGTGCCGCAGTTCCAGGAGGTGATGGACTCTCTGGCTCCCGGACAGGTCAGCAAACCATTCAAGACTCAATTCGGCTGGCACATCGTACAGGTGCTTGGGCGGCGTCAACGGGACGACACCACGGAGTACAAGCGCGCCAAGGCCCGCGCGCAGATTCGCGAGCGCAAGTACGAAGAGGAGCTGGAGGCCTGGATCCGGCGCCTGCGCGACGAGGCCTATGTGGAATACCGGCTGGACGGAGCCGGCTAGGAGCACGACCGAGCCATCATGCAGATCCTGCTCACGCCCGGGGAGCCGGCCGGGATCGGTCCGGACCTGGCGGTGCTGGCCGCGCAGCAGCAGCAGGCGCAGCTGCTGGTTGCGGTTGCCGACCCCACCCTGCTGGAGCAGCGGGCGCAGGCACTGGGTCTGGCGCTGCGGCTGCAGGAATGGGATCCCGCAGCGCCCGAGCCCTTGGCACCGCCAGGCTTGGCGGTGCTGCCCGTGGCCCTGCGTGCCGCAGCCCGCTGCGGACGGCTCGATCCGCGCAACGCTCCCTATGTCCTGGACACGCTGCAGCGCGCGACCGAGGCCTGCCTGAGCGGGAGGGCGGCCGCGCTGGTCACCGGCCCGGTGCACAAGGGCGTGATAAACGACGCCGGCATTCCCTTCAGCGGACATACCGAGTACCTGGCCGCGCTGACCGGCACACCGCGGGTCGTGATGATGCTCGCCACCGACGGCCTGCGGGTGGCCCTGGCGACGACTCACCTGCCCCTGGCGGCGGTGAGCGCGGCCATCACCCGGGATAGCCTGCGGGAGGTACTGCGAATCCTGGAGCACGACCTGCGCGCCCGCTTCGGGGTGGGCCGGCCGCGTATCCTGGTGTGCGGGCTCAACCCCCACGCAGGGGAAGGCGGGCATCTCGGGCGGGAGGAGATCGAGACCATCGCACCGGTGGTCGCCGAGCTGCAAGCCGCCGGCATGGCACTGCGCGGCCCCCTGCCCGCCGATACGCTGTTCACCCCACCCCAGCTGGCCAGTGCAGACGCGGTGCTGGCCATGTACCACGATCAGGGGCTGCCGGTGCTCAAGCACCTGGGCTTCGGCCGGGCGGTGAACGTCACCCTGGGGCTGCCCATCGTGCGCACGTCAGTCGATCACGGGACCGCCCTGGATCTGGCTGGGACCGGTCGGATCGATAGTGGCAGCCTGGCCGTGGCGCTGGCTATGGCGAGGCTTATGGCGCGGGCCGGCAAGGCGGAGTGAGA
>CAYQDX010000296.1:0-5370 GCA_964416345.1 uncultured Ectothiorhodospiraceae bacterium | reverse complement strand
ATAGATTCCCTGCAGCCGGCGGTAGAGATCGTGGCGACCGCCATCGACAACCTCAAGCACGGTGACTACCTGCAGGCGGCCCCGCGCCGGGTGCCGTTCGGGCTGACCCTGCTACTGATCGGAGGCCTCTGGCGTGCCTTTCGGCGTGCGGCCAATCCGCTGCCCATCGGCCTGGGCCTGGCCCTGGCCACGCCGCTGGCGGCCGGTGGTGCCTATCTGGGGCTAGCGGCTCGGTGGTCCGTACCGGTCTTCACCCCGCTGCTACTTGCCTGGCTCTACTACGTCAGCGCGGCCCTCTGGGCCTACCTGCGCGAGCGCCGCACCCGGGAGCGCTCGGTGCAGATCTTCAGCCGCTTCCTCGACCCGCGAGTCGTGCACGATCTGGTGGCACGGGGCGAGACCATGCTGTCGCTCTCCGGCCAGAGCCGCCGGCTCACGGTGCTGTTCTCCGACATCCGTGGGTTCACGACCCTCTCCGAGCGCAGCACCCCAGAGTCCATCGTCACCCTGCTCAACGACTATTTCGAGCGCCAGGTTCGGGTCATCTTCCACAACTCCGGTACCATGGACAAGTTCATCGGCGATGCCATCATGGCGTTCTGGGGGGCGCCGGTGGACGACCCGGATCAGGCCATCCATGCCGTGGAGGCCGCCCTGCAGATGTGCGACACTCTGGAGGACTTTCGCCGCGATCTGGGACCCGAGGGCGCGGCCTTCGACGTGGGAATCGGCATCCACACCGGCCCCGCTGTCGTGGGCTTCCTCGGCTCCCGCAACCGGCTGGACTATACGGCCATCGGCGACACGGTGAATCTGGCCAGCCGCATCGAGGGCCAGACTAAGGGCGTGGCGCGGGTGCTGGTCTCGGCCGACACCCGCGAGCTGTGCGGGGACGCGTTCGAGTTCGTCGACCGCGGGTTCTACAAGGTGAAGGGGCGCACCCAGGAGGTGCGTCTGTTGGAGCCACGGAGAAAGACTGTATGAGGGCTCGAGCTCTGCTACTGCTGCTTGGCCTGGCCGGCGGCGCCCTGGCGGCGGATGCCGCGCGCATGATTCGCCAGTCCGAGCTCAGGGCACAGCCTTATTCGGATGCGTCAGTGGTCTCTTCACTCTCTGCCGGCGCCGGCGTCTCGGTGCAGGAGCGCAAGGGGGGCTGGTACAAGGTACAAGCCGGGGGGAGCACTGGCTGGGTGCGCATGACGGCGGTGCGCATGGGCGGCGCGGGCACCGCGGGGGGTGGCAAGAGCGGTCTGGGCGCCGCCCTGTCGTTCATGACCACCGGCCGCTCCGGCTCCAGCGGGGTGACCGCCGCCACGGGCATCAAGGGCCTCACGCCCGAGGACGTGGTGAGCGCGCGGCCCGACTATCGAGCGCTGCAGTCATTGGACAACTATGCGGTGACGGCCCAACAGGCTCGCAAGTTTGCCGCCAAGGCTCATCTGGCGGACAACCAAATTCCCTATCCGGCGGCTTCGGCCAACCGCCCGTCCAGGCGCTCCACCGGCGACGGCAGCAGCGAAGGAGGCGCGTTCCCATGGTAGCCACGCGCGGAGTGCCAGACTCGGGGATGATGTGTCGCAGCGATGGCGAGCCGGTCCACGTTTGCGAGCCCCTGGCGCACGGGGCGTCCACGATGCCCTTCGAACGGTTGCGGGGCCGCCGGCACCCTTCCGGTGGGCGCAGCGCGCTTCGGGCTCGGCAAGCCGCCCTGACCCTGGGCCTCGTCCTGGGGGCGAGCTGCGCCGCAGCCTTCGACTTCGGCAGCATTCCTAATATGGGCGGCTTGGATAAGCTGATACCCGGCCAGCGGAGCAGTAGCTCGAGCGCCCCGGTCGACATCGGCAGGGTCGTCGGCTCGGCGCAGAAGACCTTCACCGACATCGGCCCCGCGCAGGAGGCCATCATCGGCGCCGAGGCTGGAGCGGTGCTGGTGGGGGCGGTGCACCCGGTGAAGAACGCCAAGCTGCAGCGCTATGTCAACGAGGTGGGCCGATGGGTCGCCCTGCACACCGAGCGACCGGACATCCCCTGGCGCTTCGGCGTGCTCGACACCGCTACGGTGAATTCCTTTGCCGCCCCGGGGGGCTATGTGCTCATCACCCGCGGCATGTTAAGCCAGCTGCGCAATGAGGCGGAGCTGGCTGGCGTGCTGGCCCATGAGACCGTGCACGTGGTCGAGAAGCACTATCTCAAGGCGGTGCAGAAGAATGCCGGGCTGGACCTTGCGCTGGACCTGGTGGGCAGTGCGGCCAAGGCCGACCGCAACCAGCTCGCCAAGCTCAGCAATGGCTTCAAGGAGCTCTATGCACGCGGCTTGGACAAGGATGACGAATTCGAGGCCGACCGCAAGGGCGTGATCATCGCCACCCGCGCGGGCTACGACCCCTACGGGCTGCCGGCGGTGCTGCAGAGCCTCGACGCCATGCGCAAGAACGGCGACCTCGCTTACCTGTTCGCCACCCATCCGGCGCCGGACGACCGGCTGACCCGCATCGAGGAATTGGGCCCGGCCGTGGATCGCTACGCCGGTCAGCCGGTGCTGGCGGAGCGCTTCCTCAGCCGCGCTGGCCGCAGGCGCTAGCCCCTGGTCCGTGGCAGGATGGAGTCCGCCGCGCAATTTGCCATGCGATGTGCGAATTGGGCCGGCTCAATGCGCCTGGCCCATAGGGTTGCTCGGCCGCAGAATGGGTGAGAATGCGGGGGGCGCCGCGTGCCTGCGGCGAATCCCAGCACGACGACATGACCGGCACAGCACTTGCGTGACCGTGGTCACACGCGGCGCTTCGAACAGGGACGCGGAGGGGGTGGCGGGCCCGACCGGGGCCTGGGAGACACCACCAATCGGTGGAGTTAGATATGCTTTGGGAGGCAGGACCATGGCCATCAAAAAGCGCTATAAAGTCGCGTCGCTGGGACTCTCCGCGCGGGAGCAGCGCGTGCTGAAGAGTATCTTCGGCATCGTGAGCAACCGCCCGCGCAGCTACGAGCTGTCCGTGATCGATATGAGCAAGCCGGCGGACATCTACATCGTGAACGCCGAGGACAAGATTGCACGCGCCCAGCTGCGCCAGCTCTGCGAAGCCGCTCCGCGACCGGCGCTGCTGGTCACCGAGGTGGGCGTCGGCGAGCAAACCCAGCCGTACGTCCGCCGCCCGATGGTCGCTAGCAAGGTCCTTGCCGCCCTCGATTCCATGTCGGGCTAGCCCGCACTTTCCGTCCCTGACTCTCCACGGTATGGACCGCGTGCTTTCGTGCGGTCGCTCCCCCGTACTACACTGCCCGCCATCCCGCGCGCTGCTGCGCGGCGAAGGAGGTGGCTGCGGGCATGGGACTGACACGCGGAGCTGCAGCGTTGCTGCTGGGCACCGCGCTCGCGGGAGGATCCGGGGCGCAAGGCCCGATCTCGGGAACTTCCCCGGCAGCCGATCTGGGCTCCAAGGATCCCCTGGTTCAGCAGGGTATACATGTCACCCAAGGTGCCGCGCCGGGCTACGTGGCCGATCGGGTCTGCGCCACCTGCCACGCCTCGCAGTTCGACTCCTATCAAGCCGTGGGCATGGCCCGCTCCTTCTACCGGCCGCAGCCGGCGAAGTCCATCGAAGACTTCGAGCATAACCACTACTACCACGCAACGTCCCAGCGCCACTTCGAGATGCGCTGGGACGACGGCAAGCTCATCTTCAAGCGCTACCAGCTCGACGCGGCGGGCCGGCCCATCAACGTGCTGGAGCTGCCGGTGAACTGGATCATGGGCTCCGGCTACCACTCCCGCTCATACCTCTACCAGACCTCCAACGGCGAGCTCTACCAGCTCCCCCTGTGCTGGTACAGCCAAGACCGAGAGTGGGCCATGTGTCCGGGCTACGACCGCCACGATCACTTCGGTGTGGGCCGACAGGTACGGCGCGAGTGCATGTTTTGCCACAATGCCTACCCGGAGGTTCCCGCGGATAGCGACACCCGCGAGATGCCTCACACCTATCCCCGGGATCTGCCGGAGGGCACGGGCTGCCAGCGCTGCCATGGCCCGGGCGCCGAGCATGTGCGCCTGGTCTACGGCGCCGAGCCAGACATCAACCGCATCCGTGCCGCCATCGTCAACCCGGGACGCCTGCCGGGGCAGCGGCGCGACGATGTCTGCTACGAGTGTCATCTGCTGCCGACGGTGGGGCTGGGTCGCGTCCGTCTGTTTGGACGTGGCGACTACTCGTTTCGGCCGGGCCAGGATCTCGCAGACTACGCGGTCGTCATGGATGTCGATGGGCAGGACAGGCCAGCGGCCAAGCGCTTCGAGATCAACCACCATCCTTACAGGCTGCGCCAGAGCCGATGCTATAAGGAGAGCAAGGGCGCGCTGAGCTGTCTCACCTGCCACGATCCTCACGTGAAAGTCGCCCCGGCGCAGCGGGCCGCGCATTTCCGCGCCGCTTGCTTGGGCTGCCATCAGGCGGATGCCTGCACCGGCCGCGATAAGCCCGCCGGCGCTCCAGCGGTGGACCGGGAAGACTGTGTCGGCTGCCACATGCCCAAGCGGCGCACCCAGGACGTGGTGCACGCGGTGATGACCGACCATCTCATCCAACGTCGCCGCGGCGGTCCCGAGCTGCTGGCGCCGTTGCAGGAGAACGACGAGCAGGTGATCACGGCGGTGTATCCCTTGGAGCCGGAGCGCGCGCCCCAGGGTGCACTTGGGGACATCTACAAGTCGATCGCCCTCACCCGCGTGGGACTCCTGGGCAGGCCAATGGAGGTGCTGCGTGAGTCCCTGGCAGAGACACGACTGCAGGACAAGGAGCCCCACTTGGAGCTCGCCCGCGGCGAGCTCAAGCTGCGCAGATACGCCCCGGCCGCCAGAGTGCTGCGCGGGATCTTGGAGCGGAGCCCGTCCGACCCCATGGCCCTGGAGCTGCTGGGCGTGGCCGAGGCGGGACTGGGCCACAGCGAGCGCGCCATCAAGCTGTTCAGAACGGCCCTGGCCAGAGGCGGCAAGAGCCCGGAGCTGCAGTACAACCTGGGGCGCATGCTGCTGGCGGCCGGGCGCAACGATGAGGCCGCCGCCTACCTGGAGCAGGCCGTTACCGCTCGACCGGTGCTGGCTCGGGGCTGGCTGTATCTGGGCAAGGTCCGCGAGGCTCAGGGCAAGTCTGCTGAGGCCATCTCAGACTACCGTCGTGGTCTGGAGATCGATCCGGACGCGGATGCGCTCTACCTGGCATTGGGCAAGGCCTTGCTGAAATCCGGTGACCGCGATCAGGCACTGCGCTACTGGCGCCACGGGGTGCGGGTTGCCCGCAGGCCCCAAGCCATTGCCCAGGCCCTCGCAGCAGTTCGGGGAGAAGCGCCAGGCTTCCCCAGCCGGTGACTGCTGTG
>CAYQDX010000295.1:0-5375 GCA_964416345.1 uncultured Ectothiorhodospiraceae bacterium | reverse complement strand
GTCACCCAGTTCTATGACCGGGAATCCTGTATCTACGAGCCGGCCTCCTGGACCTGGCGCGCCAAGGGGCGCGTGCGCCTGCGCGAGTCCGGCCAGTACCTGATCCATCCCCCCAGCGCGTGCCGCGATGCCCTTGCCGACAGGAACTGGAGCGAGAGCGGTCGCCGGACATGGACGGGACCCATCGACGTGCGGATCCCGGGCCTCGGGGACGACGGCAGCTGCGGCCTGCACGGCGACGGCAAGCTCTCCTTTGTGACCGGCGACGGCACGCATTCCGTCTGTGCGGACCGGCCACGCTTCATCGAGGACGGAAATCGGATGCGGGGCCATCACTCGTGTCGCTGGGTCCGCTCTGATGACCAGCAGTCAGGCGTCTCCGAGGCACGGCGTAGCATGCGCTGGGAGCTCACGCGGGGGCCTGTGCGGAGGACGAAGGGGCGTGAAGCAGACGGACGGAACGATGGCGTGCTGGAAACGGCTATTCATGACATTTGCACCGGCCGGCTTTCCGGCGGCCCGGACGCGGCGCGCCGCTCGGCGGCCTACCGCCGGCCCTAATTCCCAGACCGGGGCGGCAGCCCGGTGGTCTATCTCGACGGCATCATGACACCCGTACGGGGGACGACCTACATCAGTACGCTTCTTGCGGCACGCCGAACAACTACGACGACGCCGGTGAGCGCCCTGGGACCCGCCGCCTGGCGCGGTTGCCAAAGACCAACCCCCCCGGGGGCGATGCCGCCTCGCGGGGACGCCGCGTGCTCAACGTCGTAGTCACCTAAGACACCCACAAGAGCTTCCGCGGACTTCGTCGCTCTCAGCTCTTCGGCCGAGTGTGCACGTGCTGGGACAACGGCTCGGCCTCCACCGGAATCAGATTGAGCAGGCCGTGACGAACGCCGCGCTCTGCCGAAAGCCCGTCGGCGAAGCGTCGCACCTCCCGCGTCTCCCCCCGCAGGATGACGGCCTCCATGCAGTGATCGTGATCCAAATGCACATGCATGCTAGACACGACCAAATCATGGGCCTCATGCTGCTTGTCCGTGATGCGCTCGGCCAACTGTCGCTCGTGGTGGTTGTACACATAGGACAGGCTCGCCACACAATGGGGAGCGTCCTGCCGCTCCAGGCGAGCCCGCTCCAGCTCCTTGCGCAGCATGTCGCGGACCGCCTCGGAGCGGCTCGCGTACCCGCGGGCCCGGATCAGGGCATCGAACTGCCGAGCCAACGCCTCATCCAGGGAAATGGTGAATCGCTCCATAAGTCTGACTCCCACAAGATTCGCGGCGGCATCGCCGTCATCCTTTTCGGTGACTCCGGATACCCACCCTGAACAATCGGATGGCGGCAAGAACCAGCGCGCCAATATCACAGCAGGTTCTCACATCTCGGTTCTCAGACAAGCGCTGTGCAGCATGTTCATGCAGCTTTGGGTACCTGAATGACCTCGTCAATAGAGTCATCGGCTTGGTGCAAGGTGGCTTCGATTAGGTCGTCTGGAAGGGGAAGAAAGAGGCCACTCGCATGACGATGGGACCCAGGACTGCGTCGCGAATGAAGTAGTGGTGGGTGAAGCGGCTGCGCTGCGGAGCGAGGATGCGGTGATTCGGCTCCTGAATCGGAGACTTCGGGACCGTACATCTGAGACTTCAGGCAAGCGCAAGGGCTATAAGGGCCGCGGAAAAAAATAATCATCCCATCTTGCTGGTCTCTAGGCGCCGGCTTCTGCGTTGCTGCAAGCGTTACATAGTCCGGGCTATGCGCCCCTTGCCGCGCCTTGAATCCGACCCCATATCCGGCACAATCTTGGGACGATCATTTCTTTCCGCGGCCCTTATCCCATGCACCGATTGGCCGTCTGCATTCTCCTTGCACCGGTGATCGAGGAGACGCTGCTGACAGTTTGGTTACCGCTTATCGCCCAACCCCTGCATCATGAGCGGGACCATTACCTCGTCAAAGACATCCTCCCAGGCCTTGGCGTAGCTCTCGTTCCACAGCTCTTGGCAGTGCTCGCCCATGTTCTCAATGAACACGGCTTTGAAATTCATCAGGTCGGCCTTGGCCAGATGGTAGGGTTTGTGGCGCTGGCCAACGTGGATCATGTGCAGCTCCACAGTCGACTCATCGTCCGACAGGCGTGCCGCCATCGCGATGGTATGTACCATCCTATTCATCTGGTGATCCATTGACTCGGGGAAGAATTGCCGGTATTGGGGGAAACGCTCGAAGAAACGGTCATAAAATGACTCGATCACGGCCCGCTTCCTGTCGCCCAGGGAGTCCCAAGATTTCGCTACCAGTTCTGTATTCATACGGTCCTCTTTGCATTCCCACGGGCTTTAGCGCGCAGGCTTCTCAGTGAAACGACCGGCGGCGGAACGGACGGACGAAGGTAGACAGGTCACTCAATCGCCGCTGAGGATAAGAATCCCAATGGCACTCAGGCCACCAAGGCTCTGGACTCGTGACGAGTTTAGTGTCGAGGTACCTAGCGGTCAAGACGCGAGGAAGTGCTGCCCGTAGAGCAGGCAGAATCCGCGTGCCCAAGGCAGGCGCAGCCTGCGCCTGCCTTGGAGGCTGCGGCGTTTCGCGGCTCTGGGTCTGGTCGAATTCGAAGGCCGCCACGGGCTCGGCCTCTGAGGGGTCGAATGCCGGTCTCTGGTCAGAGGGCGCCGCCCATCCGGGCGGGGCTCGTACGGGGAGAAACCGGCGGCTGGCTCGCTTCCCGAGATGCCGGAGAATGCCGTTGCAGGGCGTGCGTCACCCCCCTCGACCAGCCGGTAGCCGACCAGGAACGCCTCGAAGGCCCGGAGCGGCTCACCGTGCACCACCAACACCGGGCGCCCGTGGCGCGGCAGATCGCCTTTCTCGACTCTGCCGGGTAGCAGGTGGCGCGCCTAGCTGCGCCCGGGCAGCGAGATGCCACACGACACCTTTGCACGGCGTCATCGAAGACCTTCGTGCCCTCTTTACTGGCCATCGCCAAGACAGAGAGTGCAAGAGCAGACTGAGAGTCCAAGACACCTAGGGACCTTGCTCAAGGCGCCCCGAACACATACCTGGGCTTCAACCACTTGACCAGCATAGGCAGGATGGTCAAGGCGGTCACCACGTCGATCACCAAGGCCTCGGTGATATATACGCCCAGCCCCCAAGTGTTGGCCAGGTCGGTGTTCATGAGTGGGATGAAGCAGCTGATCAAGACCACGACCGAGATGATAACCGCGGAGCCCGTGGTGTTCAGGGTGTTGCGCAGCGAAGCCTCCCAGTTGCCCGCGGTGGTGCGCATCTCCTCCCGCAGCCGCGACATCATGTAGATGCCGTAGTCGATGCCTAGTCCCATGGCGATGGACAGGGCCACTTGCAGGTGAAATGCCAGGTTGCCCGACCAGTTCTCCACCGAGGTGAAGTAGCCGCCCAGACCGTATTGAGCGAACAGGGTTACGAATAGCAGGAGTGTCAAAATGGAGGACACCATGACTTCACGGAAAATGAGCGCGGCCACAATGAACACTACCAGAGCCGTCTGTAGGGGCGCCTTGAGCCAGTTGTCCCAGGCCACCTCGCGGGTGGCCTCGGTGGCGCCAAGGAAACCGCCGACGCCGGGTCGGATATAGCTCGGGCCGTCAGTGGCCAGGGGGCCAGTGTCGCAGGAGGTGTCTTTGCAGCGCAGGCCGAAGTCGACCTTGCGGAAGCCGGGATCGTTCTTGTGGTCTTCCACATACTGCTGGATATCCATCGTAACCTCGTGGGTCTTTTCGGGATCCATGGTATTGATAAAGCCCATGATCACCCCTTCGTTCCAGTCCTTGGCCATAAACGAGTCCATGTCGCCCTCCTCCGTCATGGTCTCCAGCAAGCCGTTGTACAACTGCACGATGGCGGTGGGATCACGATCGTCGTTCGGGTCGATGGCCGTCAGGTATGCCTTGGTCGGAATGCGCAGGTCCTGGAGGCGCGGCTTCTCCCCCGGCTCGGCAGTGAGCAGCATGTTGACCAGCCGGATGTACTGAGCATAGGACCCAGTAAAGCCGATGGAGGGGTGTTTGCGCATCCAGTTCTCCATCTGCTCGATGTCGCCGAGCACCTCGGGATCGTTGAATACCCCCTGGGCACCGCAGGGATCGGGATCCCAGCACTTGAGCTCCGCCTGGTACTTTCGGCACTGGACCATGCGATCTTGCTTGTCCTCGATGTCGTACAGGGACTCCGGGAAGGGGGTATCGACACAGGTGGGGATGATGGGTGCCTTGCCGCGGATCGGGATGGTGACCGAGATGACACCCGGCATGATCTGGTTGAGCTTGAGGAGGTGCTGGATGGTCTCGGAGCGCTCCTTGAAGGCAGCACGGGAATAGTTGATGCCCTTTTCCACACCCGGCATGATGTCATGGAGACTGCCGTCGTAGATCTTGGTGTAATACACAGACAGCCCAATGACCAAAGCCACAAAACCGATGGGCAGCCACTTGCCGGGTTTGCTCACCAAGCGGCTCATGATGGCGCCGATCTTGATCTCCCATCCCCGCTCCTTCGCCTTCGCAATCACTTCGGCCTGCGAGTAGGGGAAGCTGATCATGAGCAGCGGAATGAGAGTCGTGGTGCTGAACAGCAGGGTGAACATGCCGAACATGCCAAAATAGGCATAGTCTTTGTAGAATGAAATGTCCACAGTGGCCAGCGTCGCGAAGCCCAAAGCGTCCGTAATGATGGAGATGGTCGCCGGGATGATGGTGTGTGCGATGGCGACCTGCGCCGCCCTTGAATAGTCTCCAAGGGCGGCCTGCTCTTGCAAGAAGCGGCGCGTGATCTGAATGGAGTGGCCAATGCCGATCGCGAGCAGCAGCATGGGCGTAAGCACCATCATGGGGGTGAGCTTGAACTGGGTGTAGCCCATGAGCCCCAGAGTCATGACGATGGTGGCCCCTACGCCCAGCAATGGGAATACCGCCCCGCGCCAGTTGCGAAACTCGTACCTGAGCACCACCAGCACGATCACGAAGGAGATGACGAATAGCCACCACTTGTGGACTAGATCGAGCAGCATGTAGGCCAGGAAGTAAGGCTCGCCTGCGACAAGCAGCTCATAGCGGGGATCCTGCATCTCCGCCATGATGCTGCGCACTTGCCGCACCCAGGGCAGGTAGATGGACTTCACCTCGTCGGTATAGTCGCCGATGATATAGGCGGCCTTGGCGATACAATGGCGCTGCTCATATTCACCGAAGGGGCACTTGTGGCCTTGAGCGTCTTCCATGCCGACCAGCATGGGGGCCAGCACCGGGTTGGTCTCCATGCCCTCCTTGAGGAAGGCGAGCTGCGCTTGCGCGCGTTGCGGATCGCTGGTACTGATGCCACCGGTCGGGATC
>CAYQDX010000294.1:0-5395 GCA_964416345.1 uncultured Ectothiorhodospiraceae bacterium | reverse complement strand
CGTCAAGCACACCGTGCCCCTGCTCATGGCCTGCGGCGCCCGGCTGCCGGAGCGCGCGCAATGGCTGCGCAATGCGGTAGCCGAGTACATCGAGGAGGAGCTGGGCCACGAGCAGTGGATCCTGGACGACATTGCGGCGGCCGGCGGCGACCCGGAGCAGGTGCGCACCGCCGCGCCGCTGCCTGCCACCGAGCTGATGGTGGCCTATGCCTATGACGTGATCTCGCGGCGCAACCCGGCCGGCTTCTTCGGCATGGTCTATGTGCTGGAGGGCACCAGCGTGAGCCTCGCCGGCCGCGCCGCCGAGGTCATGGGCGAGCGCCTGGCGCTGCCGCCCGCGGCACTCCGCTATCTCAGCTCCCACGGCAGCATCGATCAGCAGCACATCCGCTTTCTCGCAGAGCTCATCAACGGGCTGGAGGAGCCGGGCGATCGGGAGGCCGTGCTGCACTGCGCCAGCATGTTCTACCGCCTCTACGGCGACATCTTTCGGGCGTTGGCGACTCACTGAAATCACTGGTAAACGGAGATATACATGCACAAGATCCTCAAGACCGTCATTACCGCGCTCCCGCTGGCGGGAGGCTGCCTACTAGCACCCCTGGCCCCGGCCGCGGATCAGACCCTGGACTCGGCCATACTGCAGGTCGAGCATCAATGGGCACACATCAACTACGAAGCGCCCAAGCAGGCGAAGAGCGACGAATTCGCCAAGCTGGAGCAGCAGGAATCGGCGCTGGTCAAGCAGTACCCGGGGCACGCCGAGCCCCTGATCTGGCAGGCCATTACACTGAGCACCCACGCCGGGGTCAAGGGTGGGCTGAGTGCCCTGGGCATGGCGAAGGACGCCCGCAAGCTGCTGGAGCAGGCCGAGACCATCGACCCGAGCGCCATGCACGGCTCCATCTACACCTCCCTCGGCAGCCTCTACTACAAGGTGCCGGGTTGGCCGCTGGGCTTCGGAGACGACGAGCAGGCCGAGACCTATCTCAAGAAAGCCCTGGCGATGAATCCCACGGGCATCGACCCGAACTATTTCTACGGCGACTTCCTGAATGGCAAGGAGCGCTACGCCGAGGCCGCCCAGGCGCTGCAGAAGGCGCTGCAGGCCCCCAATCGTCCGGGCCGCGCCCTGGCCGACAAGGGCCGGCGGGAAGAGGCCCGGAAACTGCTCGCCAAGGTGCACGCCAAGCTCGGCCAGAGCACTCATGCGTCGAGGTGAGAGTATGAGACTGCAGCACCAACGCGTCATTCTGACCGGGGCCGGCGGCGGCATCGGCCGGGCCCTGGCGGGCGAGCTGGCTGCCCGGGACGCCAGACTCTGTCTGCTGGAGCACAACCACGAGAGCGCCGAGAGCCTGCGGGCCGAGCTCGAAGGCAGCGGCGCGCGGCCGCTGATTCACATCTGCGACATCACTCAGGCCGAGCAGCGGCAGGCGGCGCTGAACGCCGTCGAGCGCGAGTGGCTCGGCGTGGACGTGCTGATCAACCTGGCGGGAATCCTGGATTTCCGCCGCTTCCAGGACGCCGACCCGGGCATGATCTCGCGCATGCTCAAGGTCAACCTGGAGGCACCGATGCAACTGGCTCGAGCCGTGCTGCCGGGCATGGTAGAGCGGGGCCACGGACGCATCGTCAACGTGGGCTCCATGTTCGGCAGCATTGGATTCCCCCTGTTCGCAGCCTATTCCGCCACCAAGTTCGCGCTGCGGGGCTACTCCCAGGCCCTGCGCCGGGAGCTGGCCAGCACCGGGGTGGGCGTCACCTATGTCTCCCCGAGGGCCGTGAAGACGGCCCTCAATCCCCCGGTGGTGCACGAGATGGCCGCCCGCGGGCTGATGCGCATGGACGAGCCTGCGGCGGTGGCCCGATCCATCGTCAAGGCCATCGAGCGCGACCGCAGCGAGGCCTACCTGGGCTTCCCCGAGGGCTTGTTCGCCCGCCTCAACGGCCTCCTCCCCGGCCTCATCGACCGCGGCCTGGCCAAACAGGTGCCGGTGCTGACCGACTACGCCCTCAGCCGCGGTGAGGGCTGAGCCCTCCACAGGACGTACGCCGGGGTGCTCCTCCGGCGCCTTTCCCACTTTATCTAGCATCGACGCCCCCTTCGACGAGCCGTTCGTGCGCGCCTGGCGGCTGTATCTCACCGCCTCTGCCGCGACCTTCCGCACGGGGGGGCTGCAGCCGTTCCAGGTGGTGCTCGCTCGCGGTCACAGCAGCGCCACCGACTGGACCCACGCCCGCGCTTACGCACCCGCCGAAGCTCAATAGACCCTACTGAAGAGTGTGATTGTGCCCCGCCGCAGGGGAAGCGTGATGGAGGTCAAATTTGGGGAACCCCATGCTTAGACCACGTCTAACTAAACATTAGGAACTGGTAATACACTTATAAGTAAAGGGGCCCATACATGCCCTATTTCCTGGTCACTCTCATTGCGGCCGTACTGTTTTGGGGCTCGAGCGCCGTGCTTTACGGCTATGCGGGTTTGCTGGAGGTCCCTTGGATCGACTGTGTCGTCTGCTGGCTGATCGCCATGGGCGCCATGCTCGGCTTGCTGGACGACACCCCGCCAGAGCGCCAATGTCGCGTCAGTCTGCGCCCGGCCTGAGGTCTCACAGCTCTCGCAGCGCCACCGTCACCGGCACCGTCGCGGCCCGCAGGGCTGGAAACAGGCCGCCGAAGAAGCCGATGGCCAATGCCCACTGCAGGCCCTGCAGCAGCAGCGCGGGCCGCACCTGGAACTGGAACACGACCTGGCTGAAGCTCTCCCCAAGGGTGGAGACCGTGTAGCCGTGGAACACGGCCCATGCGATGCCGGCACCCAGCATACCGCCCAGCAGGGCGAGCGCCATGGTCTCCAGCATGACCGACACCACCACGGGCAGGCCGGAGAATCCCAACGCCCGCAGGGTGGCAATCTCCCGGCCGCGAGCGGCCACGGCGGCATACATGGTATTGAGGGCGCCGAAGATGGCGCCGAGGGCCATGATGGCGGCGACGCCGATGCCTATCGCACGGAGGGTCGTGGTGAGGCGCTCGGACTGCTTGCTGTAGTAGCTGCGGGTGGTCTCCACGTCCACGCGCAGGCGCGGGTCTGCGGCCAGGGCAGCCTTCAGCACGTCCAGGGCCCGAGGTCCCGCCAGGCGCACGGTGACGGACTGGAATACGCTGCGGCGGTAGGCTCCGGCCACGGACTCGGCGTCCCCCCAGATCTCGGACTCCCGGGTATCCCCGGATTCGAGCACGCCGACGACCTGCCAGTCCTGATTGTTGAGGCGGATGCTGTGGCCCGGCGTCAGGCCGCGAAACTGAGTCTGAGCACCGCGACCGACCACCAGCTCCCGCAGGCCAGGGCGGAAGCGCCGGCCCTCGACCAGCTTCACCTCTGGCCGCAGGGCCCAGGCCTGGGGACCCACGCCGCGCACCTGCACGTTGGCGTCGGTGCCGGTGCTGCGCTTGGGCACGTTGGCCACCACCACCACCTCCGCCGATGCGATAGGTACTCCGTGGGTATCCCGCTGCACCCCCGGCGCCTGGCCGATCAGCGTGATGGCCGCGCGATCCAGCCCCGAGGAGATCTCGGTGTTGGCGCCGGCCCGCAACACGATGGCGGTCTGGTCGTCGCCGGTGCTGCCGAGAGCCGCCTGGAAGCCCTCGGCCATGGCCAGCAGGCCCACCAGCACGCCCACCACGCCGGCGATGCCGACCACCACCACTGAGGTGGCGCCCAGGCGCTGCGGAATGGAAGCCATGCCGAGTCGTGCGATGGCCAGGGCGTGGCGGCCCCTTGGGCTGGCGAGCAGCCACGGCACGAGGCCCGCGGCGGCGGCGAGCATCAGCCAGGGCCAGGCCAGCCAGGCGCCGCACACCAGCAGTCCGAGCAGGCCTACCGCCATGGTGCGCAGAGGCTTTGCGGCGCGACCCATCAGTGACCCGCCAGGGCGTCGACGATGCTGAGACGCATCGCACGCAGCGCCGGTGGTAGGCCCACGAAGAGACCGATCAGCACCATGAGCCCGAGGCCCAGCCACCAGCTCCGGGTTGCCATGGCCAGTGCCAGCTGGCCCGAGGTCGCGGCGCCCAGCACCGGCAGAGTCACCCGCGCGAGCAGCAGGCCGCCCAGTCCTCCCAGCACCAGCAGCAGCACCGACTCGCCCAGCACTAGCAGGAGCACGGCGCGGTTGCTGAAGCCGATGGTCTTGAGGACCCCCAGCTCCGGGATGCGCTCGCGGATGGACTGGGCCATGGTGTTGCCGGTGAGCAGCAGCAGGGTGAAGAACACCGCGCCCATGATGGCGCTGACGATGAGTCCGATGTCGCCGATCTGCTTGGCGAAGGAGAGTTGGAACTCGCGCTCGCTCTCGGTCTTGGTCTCGTCGGCCGAGTTGGCATACATGCGGTCGATGGCTTTGGCCACGCGATCCGCATGGGCGGGGTCGTCCACCCGCACGATGTACCAGCCCACCGTGCCGTGGCCGAACTGGCGGCCTTCGTCGAAGTAGTCGTAGCGAAACAGCATTTGCTGCTCCACGCCCTTGAGCTCGGGCACGCTGGCGTGGAAGATGCCCACCAGATCGAAGACCCAAAGATTGTCGCCTTGGGCACGCGGGAAGATGGTGGCCTGCAACGGGATCTTGTCGCCCACCTTCCAGCCAAAGCGCCGGGCCAGGGAAGCACCCACGATCGCCCCGGTGCGGGTGCCGAGAAAGGCGCGACGCTGATCCCGAGGCAGCACGATCTCGGGATACATCTGCAGGTAGGAGGCCGGCTCCACGGCGATGTTGGGAAAGAAGTTCTTGGGGTCCTGATAGACGCCGCCGAACCAGTTGGCGTAGGTCACCGAGCGCACTCCAGGCACGGCCTGGATGCGGTTCAAGGCAGAGTAGGGCAAGGGCTGGATGATGGAGAAGCGTGACGCCACCACCATGCGGTCGATGCCGGTGACGGTCTGGGGGGCGTTGAAGGCGACCCGCACGGCGTCGAGCATGCCGAACAGGGCGAAGGCGGCGGCCACCGAGAGCAGGGTCAGCAGGGTCCGGGTCTTCTTGCGCAGCAGTCCGGCCAGCAACAGGGGCAGGAATTTCACGGCGGGGACTGCTCCACCAAAGTGCCCTTGTCCAGATGCAGGATGCGGCGGGCGAACTCGGCGGCCTTGGGGTCGTGGGTCACCATGATGATGGTCTTGCCGTGCTGTCGATTCAGGCGCTGCAGCAGGCCCAGCACCTCTTCGGCCGAATGCCGATCCAGGTCCCCGGTGGGCTCGTCGCAGACGATGAGCGTCGGATCCGAGACGATCGCCCGGGCGATGGCCACCCGCTGCTGCTGGCCGCCGGAGAGCTCCCCGGGCTTGTGGCCCGCCCGGTCCTGCAGGCCCACCAGGGCGAGCGCGATGGC
>CAYQDX010000293.1:0-5409 GCA_964416345.1 uncultured Ectothiorhodospiraceae bacterium | reverse complement strand
GAGCTGCCGAGCCTGGCCGAAGGCAGCTCGGCCGGACTGCCGCGTGTGTACGACATCGCCCTCGAGACCATCGCCCACGGCGACGGACGGCTCGATCCGGACAGCCTCCGCCGTTTCGTCGCGGCGTACCAGTCGGTCACTCCGCTCAGGTTGGGTGAGCTGTGGGCCATCCCCATCATGCTGCGTCTTTCGCTGATCGAGAATCTGCGCCGCGTCGCGGCGCGTATCGCCACCGGCCAGAGGGACCGGGATCTGGCCGTCGCCTGGGCGCATGAGCTGACCGAGGTCGCGCGCCAGGATCCGAAGAGCCTAATCCTGGTGAGCGCAGACATGGCGCGATCGAATCCGCCCATGGCGCCCCCGTTCGTGTCGGAGCTCGCGCGCCGCCTGCAGGGGCAGGGCCCTGCACTGGCCCTGCCGCTGACCTGGATCGAGCAGCAGCTGGCCGAGTCGGGCCTGAGCATCGAGCAGCAGGTACGCTCGGGAAATCAGCAGCAGGCCGCCGATCAGGTCTCCATCAGCAACAGCATCGGCAGCCTGCGCTTCCTCGGGACTATGGATTGGCGCGAGTTCGTCGAGGCCATGAGTGTCGTCGAGCAAACCCTGCACACCGATCCGGGGGCGGCCTATGCCGGGATGGATTTTGCCAGCCGTGACCGCTACCGCCACGTCATCGAGAAATTGGCGAAGGCCAGCGGACTTTCGGAGCAGGAAGTAGCCAACAGTGCCATCGAGCTGGCGCGGGCGGCCGCGTTGCGACACGGGAGCAACGACAGAACGGCGCATGTCGGCTACTACCTGCTCGACCGTGGTCTGGACGCGCTGGAAGCGGCCACCCGGGCCCGCCTTGCCCCGGCGGCGGCGCTGCGGCGCAGGGCAAGTCGCTCTCCCCTTCTGCCCTATCTCGGCACGATTGTGCTGATCACGGTGCTCCTGGCCGCCGGCCTGCTGGTGGAGGCACGCGCCGACGGCACGGCCGGTTGGGGACTGGTGCCGCTGGGCATCCTCGGGCTGCTGGCCACCAGCCAGCTCGCGGTGGCGCTGGTGAATTGGCTGGCCACCTTGCTGGCCCAGCCGCATGCACTGCCGCGCATGGACTTCTCCGCGGGCATCCCGCCGGAATCGCGGGCCTTGGTGGTGATCCCGACCCTGCTCACCAGCCCGGACAACGTGGAGAGTCTGATGGAGGCGCTCGAAGTCCGCTTCCTGGCCAATCGCGACGGTAACCTGCACTTCGGGCTGTTGACCGACCTTGCCGACGCGGCCGAGGAAACGCTGGCCTCGGACGCGCCGCTGCTGGAGCTGGCCCGAGAGCGGATCGAGGCCCTCAATGCACACTACGCGGGCGGCGGAAACGATATCTTCTTCCTATTTCATCGCCCGCGTCGCTGGAATCCCCACGATAGGATCTGGATGGGCTACGAGCGCAAACGCGGCAAGCTGGCGGACCTGAACGTCCTGCTGCAGGAGGGCGACAGCGACGGCTTCTCCCTGGTGGTCGGCGCGACCGCAGTGCTCGCGGGCGTGAAGTATGTGATTACCCTGGATACGGACACCCAGCTGCCGCGCGAGGCCGCACGCCAGTTCGTCGGCACCATGGCCCACCCCCTGCACCGTGCGGTATACGACGCGGCCCTGGGGCGGGTGCGTGCGGGCTACGGAATCCTGCAGCCGCGGGTGAGCGTGAGCCTGCCCGGCGCCGGCCAGTCGCGCTATGCGCGCCTGCACGGCGGTGAGCCGGGCATCGACCCATATACCCGCGCCGTCTCCGATGTCTACCAGGACGCATTCCAGGAGGGCTCGTTCATCGGCAAGGGAATCTACGATCTCGATGCCTTCGAGCAGTCCCTCAAGGGGCGCTTTCCCGAGAACCGGATCCTCAGCCACGACCTCATGGAAGGCTGTTACGCCCGCTGCGGATTGTTGAGCGACGTGCAGCTCTACGAGGAATACCCGGCCCGCTACGGCGCCGACGTCAACCGCCGCCACCGCTGGGTACGGGGCGATTGGCAGCTCGCAGGCTGGCTGATGCCATGGGTGCCCGGGCCCGACGGGAGGCGCCGCCGCAACCCGCTGTCGGCTCTCTCGCGCTGGAAGCTGTTCGACAACCTGCGCCGCAGCCTGGGTCCGGCGGCGTTGACGCTGCTGTTGCTGCTGGGCTGGACGCTGTATTCCTCGGCCGTCTCTTGGACCCTGACGGTGCTCGGTATCCTGGTCATCCCGCCCGCACTGGCCACCCTGCTGGAGGTGCTCCGAAAGCCGCAGGACATGCGGCCGCGCCAGCATCTCGCCGCGGTGGTCCACGCCGCCGGCCAGCGCTGCATGCAGACGGGCTTCGCCCTGGCGACGCTGCCCCATGAGGCGATCTATAGCGTGGATGCGATCCTGCGCACCCTGTGGCGCCTGCTAGTGACGCACCAACGGCTGCTGGAATGGAATCCCTCCGGCGACCAGGAGCTCGGGAGCCGCAGCGACCTCGCCACTTCTCTCCGCGCCATGTGGCCCGTCCCCGTGCTCGCCGCCGGTACGGCCATCACCCTGGCGGCGGCGAATCCGGCCGCGCTGCCGGTGGCACTCCCCTTGCTGGTGCTTTGGCTGGTGTCCCCTGCCATTGCCTGGTGGATCAGCCTGCCGCTGGCGCGCCACGAAGCCCAGCTCACGGCCGGGCAGACCCGCTTTCTCGGCAGGATCGCCCGCAAGACCTGGGCCTTCTTCGAGACCTTCGTCGGACCGGAGGACCATTGGCTGCCTCCGGACAACCACCAGGAAGATCGCGCCGAAGTGCTGGCCCATCGCACCTCGCCCACCAACATGGGTCTGGCGCTGCTGGCGAATCTGTCCGCCCACGACTTCGGCTACCTGACGGCCGGGCAATTGGTCGATCGCACGGCCCACACCCTTGAGACCATGGCGGGACTGGAGCGCCACCGGGGCCATTTCTACAACTGGTACGACACCCGGACGCTGCGACCGCTGCATCCCGCCTACGTCTCGACGGTGGACAGCGGCAACCTGGCGGGCGCCCTGTTGACCCTGCGCCAGGGACTTCTTGCGCTGCTGGACCGGCCGATCCTGGAGCCCCGCTGGCTGGACGGCCTGGGCGACACCCTGGGAATATTGGAGGCCGCCGCAGGCGATGCCGCGGCGGCGGCCCGATTCCGGCAAGACTTCGAATCCGCATGCGCTTCGCGGCCAACCACGCTCCCGGCGACACGGCTCCTGCTGGATCGGCTGGTGCGATCGGCCGGGGCGCTGGTCGCCGACCTGAGCGATGCGTCCGAGAGCGAGGCGGGCTGGTGGGCGGGGGCGCTGGCCCGACAATGCCGGGCGGCACTCGATGAGCTGAGCCTGCTCGCGCCATGGGCTGGGGTGACCGACGCTCCGGAGGGCTCGAGCGACCTGCACGAAATCCATGCCCTCCCCACCCTGCGGGCCCTGGCGGGGCTCGATGTGGCGTCGTCGGCCCGCCTCGGGGACCGAGCGGAGACGGAGGCTACACCGGCACGAGCGGCGTGGCTGGAGGCGCTGGGCCGGCACTTCGAGCAAGGTGGCAAGTGCGCCCGGGCCCGCATCGCGGCCATCCAGCGTCTGGCCCTGCAGGCCGGCGAGCTCGCGGACATGGAGTACGGCTTCCTCTACGACAAGGCGTCGCGTCTGCTCAGCATCGGCTACAGCGTGGACGAGCGGCGGCGGGACGCGAGCTACTACGATCTACTGGCCTCGGAAGCCCGGTTGTGCGTGTTCGTCGCCATCGCCCAGGGACACCTGCCCCAGGAGAGCTGGTTCGCCCTGGGGCGCCTGCTCACCAGTGTCGGCGGAGAGCCGATGCTGCTGTCCTGGAGCGGCTCCATGTTCGAGTACCTGATGCCGCAGCTGTTGATGCCCAGCTACGAGCACACGCTGCTCGACCAGACCGCCAGGGCGGCAGTGGCGCGGCAGATAGAGTACGGCCAGCAGCATCGTCTGCCGTGGGGTATTTCGGAATCCGGCTACAACGCGGTAGACGTTCAGCTCAATTATCAGTACCGCGCCTTCGGCGTGCCCGGCCTGGGGCTGAAGCGCGGACTCGCCGAAGACCTGGTGGTGGCCCCCTACGCCTCGGCGCTGGCGCTGATGGTGGCGCCGGAGGCTGCCTGCCTGAACCTGCAACGGCTCGCCGCCGCCGGGGCCGAAGGGCGGTTCGGCTTGCATGAGGCCGTCGACTACACCCCGGCCCGGCAACGACGCGGCGAATCCCTGGCCCTGGTGCGCTCCTACATGGCCCATCACCAGGGCATGAGTCTGCTCGCACTGGCAGCTCTGCTACTGGACGGTCGGATGCAGAAGCGCTTCGCCTCCGATCCATTGTTCAAGGCCACCCTGCTGTTGTTGCAGGAGCGCATACCCCGGGCCTCGGCGTCCCATATCCAAGCCGCCGAGCCCGCCGGCATCCAAGCCGGCGAGGCCGGTCCGGAGATGCCGATACGGGTGCTGGACAGTCCAGACACGCCGGTGCCGGAGGTGCAGTTGCTCTCAAACGGCCGCTATCACGTCATGGTCACCAATGCCGGCGGCGGCTACAGCCGCTGGAAGGACCTCGCCGTGACCCGCTGGCGCGAAGACGGCACGCGCGATCCCTGGGGCACGTTCTGCTATCTGCGCGACCTGGAGAGCGGTGCGGTCTGGTCCGCCGCGCACCAACCTACCCTGCGGCGCGGGGAGAGTTACGCCACAATCTTCTCGGAGGGACGCGCGGAATTCCGCCGTCGCGACGGTGATTTCGACATCCATACCGATATCGTCGTGTCCCCGGAAGACGACATCGAGCTGCGCCGGGTGCGCATCACCAACAGCTCCCCCAGCCGCCGGACGGTCGAGGTCACGAGCTACGCGGAGGTCGTCCTGGCGGCCCCGGCCGCCGATGCCCTGCATCCCGCGTTCAACAATCTGTTCGTCCAGACCGAGATCGTCGCGCCACGCCGGGCTATCCTCTGCACCCGCCGCCCCCGCTCCCGGGGCGAGCAGGCGCCGTGGATGTTTCACCTCATGGCGGTGCACGACGCGGAGGTCGACGAGCCTTCCTACGAGACCGACCGGGCGCGCTTCGTCGGCCGCGGCCGCACCCTCGCCGCACCCCGGGCCACGGACCCCGGCGCGGAGCTGTCCGGCAGCCAGGGCTCGGTGCTTGACCCGGTCGTGGCCATACGCTATCGCATCAGCCTCGATCCCGGACTGTCGGCCAACGTGGACCTGGCTTACGGCATCGGCGACAGCCGCGACGCCGCCCTGGGCCTGGTCGCGAAATATCAGGACCGGAGCCTCGCCGACCGCGTCTTCGAGCTGGCCTGGACCCACGCTCAGGTCGTGCTGCGCCAGATCAACGCCAGCGAGGCGGACGCCCAGCACTGCGGGCGCCTGGCCAACGCGATC
>CAYQDX010000292.1:0-5429 GCA_964416345.1 uncultured Ectothiorhodospiraceae bacterium | reverse complement strand
AGAAGTCGAGTATGTCGTCGATGATGCCCTGCAGCAGTTTCCCCGACACCAGAATGCGGCTGAAATGCGCCTGAAACCTCTCCTGGCCGGCGCTGTCCCGGTAGCCAATCTGGGCGAGCCCGAGCACGCCGCTGAGTGGCGTCCGAATCTCGTGGCTCATGTGGGCGAGGAAAGAGCTCTTCACCTGCGCCAGATGCTCGGCCCGGCGCAGAGCCGTCTTCAGCTCGGCGGTTCGGGTCGCCACCAGGTCTTCCAGATGTCTCCGCTGCCGCTCCAGCTCAACTTGGCGCTGCACCTTCTCCAGGGTAGGCACCAGCTCGTGCAGGTAACCCTCGTGCTTGGAGATAAAGTCATCCACCCCTAGATGCAGTGCCTGGACGACCACCCCTTCATTGCCCTGCCCCGACACCAGCACGATGGGAATATCGAGGCCGCGCTCCTGGCGCAGCGTCTTGGTGACCCCCAGGGCATCCTGACCGGGCAGGCGGTAATCCATGAGCACCACATCGAATTCGGCGGCTGTCGTCGGACCGGCGGGCAGGCGGGCCAGCACCTGCTCGGCATCATGGACCACCGTCACACGCACGTGAGGCGCATAACGAGCCAGGTGTCGCAGCGTCAGATCGATGTCGGCGACATGGTGCTCGGCATACAGCACCCTTAGGGGGTGCGCGCGGCGCGCGCTGGCGGCCCGGAAGCGATTGACGGCATCGCGCAGCATGGCCGGCAGCCGGTCGTAGCCAGCGTCGCGCTTGGCCAGGTAGTCGTCGGCGCCGGCCTTCAGCGCCGCGATGGCCGCCTCCTGACCACCCGAGCCCGTCAGAATCACCACCGCCACAGGCAGCTGGCGCTCGCGAATTCTGGCGAGCAGCTCCAGCCCGCTACCATCCGGCAACTTGAGGTCCACCAGGGCCAGATCGTAGCCGCCATCACCGTCGAGCTTCTCCCAGGCGGCAGCCTGGGTGGGCACCTTCTCCAAGGTGATGTCCGATGCGTCTTTGGCCAGGAAACGGCGGATCAGGTCTGCGTCTACCGCGTTGTCTTCGACGTGGAGGACACTCAGGGACATGGCATCATTCATTTGGGCGGATGGTTGATGAGACACCAATACAGCTCAATCTGAGTCGCGACGTCCAAGAACTTCTCGAAGTTGACCGGCTTGACGATGTAGGAATTGGCGCAGTGGCGATACGCCATCTCTACGTCCCGATCTTCACTCGAGGACGTCAGCACCACCACCGGCTGATCCCGAGTGACGGGGTTGTCGCGCAATCGCCGCAGCACCTCCAGGCCGTCCACCCGCGGCAGCTTCAGGTCCAGCAAAATCACCAGCGGCAGCGGCTCACCCGCTTCCCAGCGAGGAATCAGGTCCAGGACTTCCTGGCCGTCACGGGCCACCTGGATGGGATTCGACATGCGCCGATTCTTGAATGCGCGCAGGGTCAGGTCCAAGTCCACCGGGTTGTCTTCCACTAGCAAAATAGGGCGGTTGTTGGGATCGGGGATCATCGTGGCAGCTCCAGGTAGAAGGTGGCGCCCTGGCCCGGCGCGCTCTGCGCCCAGATCCGGCCCCCCATGCGCTGCATGGCCTTTTGAACGATGGCCAGACCGATGCCGGTGCCGGGATAGTCTTCGGCGCGCTGCAGGCGCTGGAAGATATCGAAGATGCGGTCGTGGAACTGCATGTCGAAGCCGATTCCGTTGTCGCCTATCTCGAGGATAGCGGACTCGGCCTCGGTGTTTCCGCGAATGGTCAAGCGCGGCGGCTGACTGTCGCCGGTGAACTTGAGCGCATTGTCGACGAGATTACGCAGCACCATCGCGAGACCCTCCGGGTCGGCACGCGCGGTTAGCCCCTGCAATGTCACGTCGACGACCATACCGAGTGCCAGAATGTCCGCCTGGCGCTCGTCCAGGACGGCAGCCACCTGCCGCGCCAAGTCCAGGGTCTGGCCGTGCGCGCTGCGTCGCTCCATGCGCGAATAGGCCAACAAGTCCTCGATGAGCTCGCTCATCTGCGTCGCGCCGTTGCGCACGTTCTGCAGGAATAGCCGCCCTTCCTCGTCCAACTGGTCCAGATGGTCCTCCAGCAGCAGCCTGCTGTAGCCGTCGATACCGCGCAGGGGCGCCTTCAGGTCATGGGAAACGGAATAGGTGAAGGTCTCCAGCTCCTTGTTTACGGCAGCCAGCTCCGCCGTGCGCTGGAGCACCCGCTGCTCCAACTCGGCGTTGAGCAGACGTATCTCGTCTTCGAGGCGCTTGCGCTCGGTGACGTCTCGGGACACCACCACGACCCGTTGCACCCGGCCGTCGGGAGCGCGAATCACACCGCCTTGGGATTCGATGTCGCGCACGCTACCGTCGGCAATGAGGAATCGGAAATTGACGCGATGTCCGATCCCGGTGTGCACCGTTTCCTGGAAGATCTCGCGCACCCGCTCCCGGTCATCCGGGTGGATATCGGCGAAGGAATCGGTGCCCGTCATGGCCTCGGGCATGCCGAAAAGCGCCCGGTAAGAAGGGCTGTTGTAGAGACGACGACCCTCGAGATCCAGCACCGCCACCATGTCGCCCATGCTCTCGGCGATCAGGCGGAAGAATTCTTCCTGCTCCTGGAGTGCAGCTTCCGTCTTTTTGCGGGCGGTAATGTCATTGATGGCTGCAAAGATAGTGGGCTCGTTGTCGAATTCCACGATCGATGCGGAGACCAGCGCCCAGAACGGACGCCCGTCCGCGGTCCGCATTCGCAGCTCGAGGTCGTCAACGTGGCCCTCCTTGTGCATGAGCTCGAGGAAACGCTCGCGCTGTGCCGCATCCTCGTAGAACCGCATTGCGGGCTGGCCGATACCGCGCTCGCGCGATATCCCGTACTGGAGCTCCGCACGGTGGTTGCCGTACAGCAGGATGCCGTCCCGCACCCGGGTGAGCACGGCGGGAAACGGGGCCCTTTCGAGCAGCAGCCGATACCGGCCCTCGCTCTCGCGTACCGCCTGCTCGGCCCGCTTGCGCTCTGTGATATCGCGCGCGATTCCCAGCACACCCAGTAATCTGCCGGCCGCATCCTTGACCGGTGTGTTGATGGCCTCGAGCAACGCCCGGTGGCCATCGCTGGCGAAAGTGACCCATTCCTCGTTCACGCTGGGACCGCCGGCGGCGATGGCCGCCCGGTCCTTGTCACGGAAGGATTTCGCCAGATCGGCGGACACGAATCGATCGTCGGCCTTGCCCAGGATATCCGCCTCGCGGGCACCGAAGAACTTCTCGAAGCCGGGATTACAGGCCAGATACAAGCCGTCGGGATCCTTGAGCCAGACCAGGTCCGGGATCGTGTTCAACAGCGTGCGCAGGCGGGCGCCGTGGCTAGTCAACTCCTGGGTGCGGCGCGCCAGACGATAGGCCAAGACGCCGGCCGTCAGCCCCGCCAGCAGGCCGAGCAGGCGAATCAGGTCGATGTCTGTATTGGCGCGACCCCAACCCCCAGAGGGGATGGCTGCGATCTGCCAGGCGCCTCCGGGCAGGGTGACCGCCAGGACGACCGGCCGGTCGCCGAAGAGGCTCGGATCACCGAAGAACACGGGGCCACGGGCCCCTGTGCCGTCGGTGCCGCGCAAAGCCAGGCGCAGGTCCGGCTCACCCAGGCCCGCTCTCTCGTACAGCGTGTTTGCATCGATCACCGCCGATACTAGGCCCCAGAACCGCCGCGCGCCGCCGGGCTGATTGGGGGGCAGAAACACCGGCTCCCGGGCGATGATGCCAACGCCGCCCTGCTTCAGTGCCACTGGTCCGGCAATCACCGACCGGCCGCTGTTCCGAGCACGCAGGGCGGCCTCCCGCTGCTCGGGGTCGGTACTGTAATCCAGTCCCAGCGCGGCCTCATTGCCCGCCAACGGGTACATCAGCGAGATCACCATTCCCGGCGCGGCGGCGATGTTGCGAAGCGCATGGCGCTCGTTCACGAGGTTGCGGGCGATGGCACTGAATCCGGCCTGGTCTATGTCCGGGTGCGCCGCGATGACGGCGGACAGGCCATGGGTCAGAAACAGGTTGGCGTTGATCACCCCTTCCAGGCGGGCACGCAGGGCGGACAGGCGATTGAGCACGCTGGTCCGCTCCTGCTCGAGCGCGCTCTGGCGCGCAAAATGCTCGATGACCTGCTCGGTGGCGAGAGCCAGCAGCATGGCGAGCACGGCAAGAAGCCACGTGCGGACCCTGTCGCCGACGGACCGAGTGGCGGCGGTATGGCTCGGAAAAGTCAGAATATCTGCCAGCTTGGCGGCGTCCATCGCTACATCGGCACGAGTGCAAACGGGGGCTCGTCCGGAGTCCGGGTATCATCGTCCGATCATGAGCGCGCGGATGCTCCTGATCAAGCCGGCCACTGGTGTGGTGACAGGCTTGGGAGAGCGAAGAATCCCGTCCTGTACGGGGAGCTTGGGGCTATCTAAAGGCGCTTGGCCGTCCCCGTACGGGGTCTTGCCGTGGAATCTTCGGTGGCTCGTAGCAGCGAGCCTTCGTAGGCAGCGGGTAGCTTCTTCGGCTCCACGGGGGCTCCCCACAGTCGCGCCAGCACTGGGGCGATGGCCCGCCGCTTGCCGCTGGTCCAGACCCGAATCTCCCCCGGGCGCGAGTCCTGGTTTGCCAGCCCGGCCTGCAGCAGGCGGCGCTTGAGCTCCCGTGCCACGGCCTCGCCGGTATCGATGATGCCCACTTGGGCGCCGGCGACCCCCCGGATGGTGTCGATCAGGAAGGGATAGTGTGTGCAGCCCAGCACCAGGGTGTCCGCACCCAGGCGCAACAGCGGCTGCACGTAGCGCCGCACCAGCGCCTCGGCACCGGGACCCTGCAGCTCGCCGAGCTCGACCTGCTCGACCCAGCCGTGGCAGGGCTGTACCACCACCTCGGCCTCGCTGCCGTAGCGCTCCACCAGGCTGCGGAAACGCGAGCTGCCCAGTGTCCCTTCGGTCGCCAGCACACCCACCACACCGCTCAGGGTCCGCTCCACGGCGGGCTTCACGCCCGGCTCCATGGCGACGACGGGCACCTGCAGGCGCGCCCGCAGCTCGGTCACCGCGGCCGCCGTGGCGGTATTGCAGGCGACTACGATGGCCTTGGCACCCTGGTCCAGCAGGAAGGCGCTGACGGCCAGGGAGCGCTCGATGACGAACGCGGTCGGCCTCGCACCGTAGGGAATGTGGGCGGAGTCGGCGACATAGAGCAGGTCTTCGGCGTGCAGTTGCTCACAGATGTGCTGAGCCACGGAGAGACCGCCGAGGCCGGAATCGAAGATGCCGATGGGCTGCTGGGCTGTCATGGTGGGTGATGCTCGACGCAAAGCAAGACGCCCGCACAGCGCGGGAACCTAAGTCATTCTGCAAGGGCCGCGGAAAGAAATAATCATCCCATCTTGCTGGTCTCTGGCGCCGGCTTCT
>CAYQDX010000291.1:0-5447 GCA_964416345.1 uncultured Ectothiorhodospiraceae bacterium | reverse complement strand
CCGCTTTCTCATCCTGATTGTCGCTGACTTCTCATCCAGATTGTCGCGCCACAGGTGCCGGACTTCAGCCGCTCCGCCCTCCACTTCTCCACCAGCCACCCGGTCACCTCGGTGAGCTTCTTGGCTCCAAGGTCGGCATCGAAGCACGCATTCAGCCGGGCCACGATGGCCGCGCCGGTCTTCAGGTGCGCCTTGGCCCACGGTCCATACACCTCCCGGATGAAGGACTGCAGGGTGTGCGCCTTGGCTGCCCTCTTGGCGGCCATCGGGTCAACCCCGCTGGCCGCGTCCCTCAGCACCTCCTTGGCGCGGGCCCGGGCCTGCATGGGAGTCAGCACATCCACGGACCCCAGCGTCATGGCCTTGCCGCGTCCGTACACCACCCGGTAAGTGTGCTTGCCGGAGGCCCGGCACCGGAGCGTGAAGCCAGTCAACCGGGTATCGTAGATGTCCACGTCCTGCCCTTCCGGTAGACGTCTCAGCAGGGTGATCGTGATGGCCGCTTTCATGGTCCTAGTCCTGTCGGGGGTGCACTGGGGGTGCAAGTCGAATGAACTTTGAGCCGCTGTCGGCATACGGCAGTAACCCTAGGACAATCATAAGCCATTGATTGCGAAGTGTAAAGCGGGGTAGCTAAGTATATGGCGGGATACGGCAAATGCAGTCCGTTTTGCCTTCACACGGCAGGGGTCGCTGGTTCGAACCCAGCATCGCCCACCAAATTTCCCCTGTGGATTCAGCCGGTTGCGGCCGGCTCAATTCCTTCGTCTTGATTCGTCCACCGGCAACGTGAAACGCGAGCGTGAAACTGCGCCCTTCGCGTTGGGTTCGTCTAGAAAGCTCACCGCCGCTTCCAGCTCATCCGGGGCGAGGTGTGCGTACACCCTGGCTGCGACCCTGATGTCGCTGTGTCGGAGAAGCTCTTGTGAAATAACCGCTGCTCAGTCGCCACGGCATCCATCAGTGAGTACACCTCTTCGCCGCCCAATCTAAGCCCTTTCTCCAACGCTTGTGCCGTCTCATAGACGCGTGTGAGCCCGAGAGTTCCGGCGACTCCCTTGAGGTCATGTGCCTGCCGGATCGCTGCCTCACGATCGTGCTCGGTGAGATGCGCACCCAACTTCGCCATGTCCTCGTAGTGCTCGGAATCGAATTGGCGCAGGAGCCGAAGATACATGGGCACGTTGTCCCGCATGCGAGCGAGCGCCTTCTCCGCATCGAGCCCTTCGATACTCTTCAGCCGGGCGCGTATGTCGCTACCGTGCCCCGGCTCGGGGCTGCTCGTGGCTGCATCCGCAGGCGTTTCAGGCGATTCCCCCGTGACCGCGAGCCACTTGTCCAGGACGGCGAAGAGCTTCTCCGGGCTTACCGGCTTGGCAACGAAGTCGTTCATGCCGGCCTGCAGGCAGACACGGCGGTCCTCGTCGAAGGCGTTGGCGGTGATCGCCACGATGGGCTTGGTTTCCCAGCCAGGCAGGGTGCGGATGACGCGCGCCGCTTCTATGCCATCCATCTCCGGCATCTGCACGTCCATGAGGATCAGGTCGTAGCCGAACAATCGCGTCTTCTCGACGGCTTCGCGACCGGTGGCGGCAGTGTCCACGGCCAGGCCTGCGGAATGCAGCAGCTCGAGAGCCACCTCGCGGTTGACGATATTGTCCTCGGCCAGAAGCAGCGTCGCCCCCCTGTGGCGCAGGCGCAGCCGCGCATCGGTGGCGCTCGCCGCCCTTTGGGACGGCTCAGTGGGCATGATGCCGTGCCCGCGCTGCAGGCGCGCGGTGAGCCAGAAGGTGCTGCCTCGGCCCGGCACGCTTTCCACACCGACCTCGCCGCCCATCAGCTGCGCCAGGCGCTGGGTAATGGACAGGCCAAGGCCGGTGCCGCCGAAGCGGCGCGTGGTCGAGACATCCGCCTGCTCGAACGCCGAGAACAGCTCCGAGAGCTTGTCGGAGGGAATGCCGATGCCCGTGTCCTGCACCTCGAAGCGGACCGTGAGTCCGTCGCTGTCTTCGTCTAGCAGCCTGGTCCGCAGGGTGACGCCTCCCCGCTCCGTGAACTTGACGGCATTGCCGGCATAGTTCAGCAAGGCCTGGCGCAGCCGGGTGGGGTCGCCGTGCAGCCAGTTGGGCACGGCGCTGCCATCGACGTCGATCACGAGCTCTTTGTCCCGTGCCTGCTCGGCGATGAGGGAGACGACGTTGTCGAGAATGGCCGAGAGGTGGAAATCCGTATGCTCCAGCTGCAGGCGGCCGGCCTCGATCTTGGAGAGGTCCAGAATGTCGTTGATGATGGACAGCAGGTGCTGCCCGGCACTCTCGATCTTGGTCAGGCGCTCGAGCTGCGCGGGCGTTGGCCCGGACCGCCGAATCAGGTGTGTCAGCCCGAGGATGGCATTCATCGGCGTCCTGATCTCGTGGCTCATGTTGGCGAGGAACGCGCTCTTGGCCCGGTTTGCCACCTCGGCCTCGGCACGCGCACGCTCCAGCTCGGTGGTGCGCTCGGCCACCAGCTCCTCCAAGTGATGACGGTGGCGCTCCAGCTCCTCGGCACTTTGCAGCTGCTCGGTGATGTCCTCGTAGATGCCGAGCACGCCGAAAACCTCGCCATCGTTCCCGTGGAGCGGCACCTTGGAAGTGCGCAGCCAGATGGTGCGGCCGTCGGGTGTGGTCTGCGGCTCTTCGTAATAGAGCCTGCCGACATCGGCATCCATAACTCCCCTGTCGTCGGCACGGTACAGCTCGGCTTGATCCTTCCAGCCCATGTCGAAATCCGTCTTGCCGATGAGCCCCTCGGGGCTGGAGAGTCCGGCGTCCCTGGCGAATTGCTGGTTGCAGCCGAGGTAGCGGGATTCGCGATCCTTCCAGAATACCCGGGCCGGGATGTGCTCCACGACGGACTGGAGCAGATCTCGCGATTTCCGCAGTGCCTCGTCCGCCCGCTTGCGCTCCGTGACGTCCCAGACCATCGAGATCATCATCGCCTGTCCCGGGACTGAAATGTTTCTCGCCGTGATGAAAGAGGTCTCCTCCCCGTCGCGTGCAATGGGAACCTCCGGCCAGTACATGCGCTGCGCGTCACAGCTGGCGCAGTCGTCCAACACCCGCTCCCTGATCCTCTGCCTGGACTCCGGGTCCTGGCAGACGACCTCCCAGAACGCATCGGGAATCGCCAGGGCCTCCCGGGTGGTTCCGTACAAGCGAGGAAAGTTGTCATTCATGTAGCTGAAGGACACATCGGGCTCGACCGAATTGACGGCGATGCCGATTGGAAGGCTGTCCAGGATCGTCTTGATGAAATCCTCGCTGTCCTGCAACGCCTTTTCGGCCCGCTTGCGCTCGCTGATGTCGCGCACCGTGGCCTGCAGGAAGGCCTCGCTCCCTAGCTGCATCCGGGTCAGCAGCACGTCGGCCGAGAACGGCCGCCCATCCAGGCGCTGGAGCTGCCACTCGAAGGAGTGAGAGCCCTCGCGCATCGCCGTCGCGATCATCTCCCGTGCCTGCTCGGCGGAGTGGCGTCCGTCAGGCTGGTATTCGGGTGAGACCTCCCAGGGGCCGAGCGCAGTGAATTCGGCGACGCTCGAGGCGCCGAACAGCTGGACGGTCGCCCGGTTGGCGGCGGTGAAGTGCCAGGAGGGCGGTGCCAGTGTCATCAGGGCGTCACGGGAGCTCTCGAACAGCTGCCGGTAACGCTCCTCGCTGCTGCGCAGGGTCTCCTGCGCGGCTTGCAAGGCGGCCTGCGCGCGCAGGGCGGCGATGCCATAGCCCAGATCACCCGCCAGCTCTTCCAGCAGCTCCGTCTCGGTCGCATCGAAGGCCCCGCGACGCGCCGAAAAGACCATGAGCACACCGTAGGTCTCCGTCTCGTGCACCAGCGGTAGCGCCAGTGCCGCCGCCACCCCGAGGGCGCGCAGCGGTGCATACGCCGTCTCGGGTGCTTCGTCCAGATCATTGCACACCTGGGTCCGTCGCTCCCGCAGCGCGATTGCAGTCAGGCATTGGCGAAGATGCTCCGGCTTCGTCGCCAGCTCGACGTGACATTGGTAGGCGGCCTCGTCGCCGAAGTGGGCGCCGAAGCGAGTCGTGCCGTCTTCGCCGGTGCCCGGGTGCGCCACCCATGCCAGCAGGTACTCCCCGGTCTCGACGATCTGGCGACAGATGTCCTGTAGCAGCTCCTGTTCGCTCTGAGCATGAACCAGCACGGTGTCGCATGCAGAAAGGGTGCGTAGGACACGGTTGAGGTCCTGGATCTGGGCCTCCTGCGCCTTGCGCTCGCTCACGTCTTCGTAGATTGCGACTACCTCGCCCGACCCGAGCCGGTAGACGTGGTTCTCGCGCCAGCCGGTTATGCGCTCGTCCGAGTAGTAGGCGGTGGAGAGTGACTCCGGCTCGCCGCTGCGACACACGCGCCGGAGCACGTCCAGCAGACCCAGCTGGTCCACCCCGGGAAACACCTGATCGACCCGCCGACCAAGCACCTCGTCACGGGAGACCTGCTCGATGCGCTCGACCGCCCCGTTGATCGCTTTGAAGGTGAACGTCTCGCAGGCCGTGTCGGGCTGGTAGATTGCAACACCGCTACCCATGGTCTCGAACAGCTGGTGGTAGCGCTCCTCGCTCTCCCGCAGCGCCGTTGTGCGCGCGCGCACCTGGGCCTCCAGTCTCTCGTTCGCCTGGCTCAGCTGCGCCTGCATTCCGGCAAGCGCCCGCTTGTCGGCGAGGGTGTTGTTGTACACGGAAAGCAGCAGGTTGAGAAACTGCTGAGTGTTGCCCGTGAGCGTATAGCGTTTGCCGTTGTGCTCCACCGTCTCTGAGCGCCGCTCTTCGGTGTATCTGCGGTGGATCGGCGTGGCCAGCAAAGTCCGGATGTGCTCCGGGAGGAGCGTGTGGACGAAGGGCCAGGCGGCGTAGCCATCGGCACCAGCTTCGATGATTGCCATGATGTCCGCTGGCTGCGACGCTCCTGAGAGCAGGATTAACGGGATGTTCCACAGCTCGTCATCATGCTTGAGTGTGTGGCACAGCGTGTAGCCGTCCATCACCGGCATCTCGATGTCAGCCACCACCAGATTGGGCCTGTACTCCCGCGCCGCCCTGAGCCCCTCTTCGCCATTCCTGGCACTCATTGACTGGTAGCCCGCACGAGTGAGCGAGTCGCGCAGCGCGCCGACATCAACTGTGCGATCGGTGACAAGCAGAATTCGTGGCTGGGTAACGGGGAATCTCGATGCTGTGCTCATGTCCGTCCGCGCTCGATGTCTGGCGCGCTCCCTGTCGTCGAACATCGATGATCGGATGCACGGACTGCGCCAACAGTGGGCGGCCGCCGCGCTGTGGCCTTCAGCCTCCAGGTGGCGCACGGAGAGGCACCGGTGCCTCCTCAATTTGCAATTTGGACTCGCAAATTGAACTGGCTGGAGCTGGAGAACGCCTCTGGCCCTGTTGTGTGGG
>CAYQDX010000290.1:0-5461 GCA_964416345.1 uncultured Ectothiorhodospiraceae bacterium | reverse complement strand
ACAACCGCCCCGAGGGCGGACTCGCGGCGGTGCTGACCCTGCCTCGCTGAGAGGCTGGTGTGACATTTCTTGTGGTGGTGCTCGAAGGGGTCCCCGCCGGTCTGTGCCGGGACCGCGTCCACCTTCTGCGCCCTGGGCGCACAAGGTTTGGCGGCGTAGTATCAATCATTGCGAAAGTCCTCGCATGGAGTCGAGGCGACCCTCGGCAGGAGGGAGCCCGCCGTCGAGCTGACAGGGATGTGCTCGCAGCGTGTCGCGGAGGCCCCATGCGAGAGCTTTCGGGACGACTAATAGCAGCACGCCGCCAAGGAGTCCTCGCCCATGAGTGAGCCCATCGGCCATTTCTACAATCTGCTGATCGACGGCGACGCGGCCGCGGCCGCCTCCCTTTTCGCCGGGGAGCCACAGCTGGATACGCCGCTCGCAGGCACCCTCCGGGGCGAGGCCGCGCTGGCGCGCTACGTGGCCGAGCAGCAGGCATGGCTCGCCGCACGTGGGGCCCGCGTCATGCTGTTCGCCCAGACCGCTTCCTCCAATCGCACGGTCGCGGAGCTCGGGCTGGAGCTCACCCTCGAGGGCGCCTCCGTCGATCTGCCCGTCGCGTTGGTGGCCGACCACGCCGGCTCCAAGATTGCGGCGCTGCGCGTCTATCACAGCACCTGGCCGCTGACCGGCGGCCATCGACTGAGGCCGCCGTTGCTGCCCCCGGCCGAGGGACTGGATGAGCCGGCGGCGGTTCGGGACTATCTGGCGGCACTGGCGGCGGGAGACGTGGAAGGCGTGCTGCGGCTCTACGCACCGGACGGCTACGCGCGGGAGCCCAGCGGCGACCGCTTTCGCCACAACGGTGCAGACGCCCTGCGGCCATTCTACGGTGCAATGCTGGGCCAGGGCGGCATCGCGCTGCAGCGCTGCAGCGTCACCTATGACGGCATGCGCTGCGCCATCGAGTACGTCTGCACCCGCTGGGGCTCGGCGCCGCTCCCGCCCCAGGCCGGCACCGCAGTGTACGATCTGATGGGCATCAATCAGATATCCGCGGCCCGCATCTACGACGACATCGCTCCCCCAGAAGCTTAGCCCAGAACCTCACCGGCTTGGCGCCGAGGGCGAGCCTGATACCAATTAGGCCGTCAAGTGTCATAGGCTTGAGCCGAGCTCGGTCGCTCAAGATTCGGCCAGAGGGCTGGCCTCCTACGTGGAGGGAGTCGGTCCCCCGTGGGAGGCGAGCCCCCTCGGCGACCGTTCTAGGCGTGCTCGGTCCAATCGCGGGCCAGCCCGCTCCCACACGGGAAACCGTGGCGGCACAGTTGCTGCCCGGCTGGAACTTTGCGGGTGACGCATTCTCGAATCATGCAATGACTGAGCGCAGACCCTCCACCGGCTCGTCTCCCCTCCTCGGGGGCGGAGCATCCCCTGCGACCGGAGCCGGCGCCCGTCGAGTCCCGCACCGCGTCCGTCCATCGCCATCCATTCGCCTGCCCCGGAAGACGGCGCTTGCGCCCGGATTGGCGCTGCAATACCACCAACCAGGAGCATCGAAGTGAAGCTGAAGACCATAGCCATGTTGATTGGCCTCGGCTGCGGCGGCATCGCCTTCGCGGCAGCTGCTCAGCCTGCCCAGCCGGTGGCGCCGCAGGCCGGCGAGACCGCCGCCGCACCCGTCGCGCCGACTCTGGATGTCGCCCCCAAAACCGCCGAGGGCGGCAGCGCCGCACCGGCGAACCAGGCGGCTCCCGCCGCCAACGACGCCTCCCCAGGCCGCATGGGCACGATGGCGGGTCGCGGCATGGCCGGTTACGGCTTGAGGGACTACTGCCGGCATCGCGCCGACATGGGTATGAAGAACCGCGTGGGCATGGGTGGCCCCATGGGAGAGCATTGCCGGCATGGCACCGAGATGCAGCAGCACTGCAAGAATCGCGGTGCCATGGACATGCGGGGCGGCCGTTGCATGATGGGCAGCGCCATGGTGGAGCGCCACCGAGAGGTGCTGGACCGGCTCGACCGCATCGAGAAACGGCAGGCCATCATAGAGACCATGCTGCGGGAGCTGCTGCTGGGTCGCCAGCAATAGCCCGCGCCGCGCGCCGAGCCGGCAGCAAGCCGACCCGGTGAGATTCGCAGGCCCGCTTCTGCTTGGAGGACCCATCGATGTGGAACGGCTGGGGTATGGGCCACGGCCTCGGCGGCGGGCTATGGATGGTCCTGCTGTGGCTTGTGCCCATCGCGCTCGTCATTTGGGCCATTCAAGCCTCGGGGCGCCGTGGCGCTCCGCCCTCAGGTCCCACCAAGACTGCGCTCGACATCCTGGACGAAGAGTATGCCCGCGGCCGACTGAGCCGCGAGGAATACTTACAGAAGCGCGAGGACCTGCGCCGCGGCTGACCTCCCATTCCGCGGCACAGCACTTGATCCCTCGCCCACAGGCCGCTTGCGGCGCGGGAATTGGCTCACGCCTCCCGGCTGGCGCATACTTGCCGAAACCAAAATGACACTGGCGGGGCGGGTTGGCACGGCCCCGCGGCCGCCCTTCGGCCCACCCTCGCTCCCCGCCTTTCTCGGTGACTAGGAGCCCAGTCCATGATTCGAGCCATGCTCTACGCTCCGCAGACCGGCGAGCTGACTCAAAGCGACGCGGCGCTGGTCCAGACCTGGCACAAGCAGCCCGACAGCGTGCTATGGCTGGACTTGCATGAGGCTTCGGCCGAGGAAGAGCGGCGGCTGCTGGAGCACGAGCTCGGGCTCGCCCCACTGGCGGTGCAGGACGCCCAGCGGCAGCGGCACCCGCCGAAGATCGAGGCCTTCGACGGCTTCGTCTTCCTGTTGTTCAAGGGCCTGGCGGTGCACGCGGAGCGCATCGACTTCTCGACCATTCAGATTGCAGTCTTCTTCGCGCCCCGCCTGCTGGTGACCCGCCACGACGGACCCTCGCCCAGCATCGAGCGGCTTCGGGCGCGGGTGCAGACCCAGCCGATCCTGCTCGGCGCAGGCACCGATCGGCTCGCCGTCAGTCTGGCGCGCCACATCGTGGACCGCTATCTGCCGATGCTGCTGGACCTGGAGCCGCGCCTGGAGGCGGCCGAGGACGAGATGATCGCCAATCCCAGGGATGCGCTGTTGGCGGAGCTCACGGGATTGAAGTCGAACCTGAAGAAGCTGCGCCGCCTGCTCGCCTACCACGTCCAAGTGGTGCAGGGGATGAGGCGCACCTTGGACCGCAAGCTCAAGCACGAGATTAACGACGTCTACGAGCACCTGGAGCGGGCCAGCACCCTGACCAATCTCCACCACGAGCTGGTCGGCGACCTCATCGAAGGCTACATCTCGGTGGCCTCACACCGCCTCAATCAGATCATGAAGGTGTTGACCATCGTCACCGCCATCTTCGTGCCCTTGAGCTTCCTCGCCGGGATCTACGGCATGAACTTCGAGCACATGCCGGAGCTGCACAGCCCCTACGGCTATTTCGGCCTGCTGAGCGCGATGGCGATCATCGCCGCGGTGCTGCTCTACACCTTCAAGCGCAAGCGCTGGCTATGACTCATCGCCTCGCCGCAGTGGCGGCACTGCTGCTCGGCTTGCTGTTCGGCCCCGCCTGGGGCCAGATTCCCGGCCTGAGCACCGGTGCCTCCGCTACCGAGCAGGCCCCGGCAGTGGTCAGCACCCCACCCGACCCCGGTCAGCTGCCGGCCAACTGGTGGCACTACTTCGACGTGGAAGGCGACGCGCTGAAGCAGCATGTCGACACGGCCCTCTCGCGCATCGACACGGTCCTGGCGAGCCTCATGGGCGCCGCGGTCGAGGAGGGAAGCGACTATGCAGGGCGCATCCGGGCAAATCTCAAGGCGCTGCCGGCCGCCCGCTCCCAGCAAGACGTGGAAAAACCCCCGACGGCCGCCCTGCACGCCCGCTACACGCCGGAAGAGCTGCTGCAGGCTGCCAGTGCGGAGCGCCAGGCTCGCGCCGAGCTGCAGCGCGAGCAGGCAGAGCGGGATCGGGTCGCCCGAGCCCTGAAGGTCGCGGCCAAGCTCCTGGACGACCAGCTCGCCGCCTATCTCAAGATGAGCGCGGACGATCCCGCCCGCATCACCCGAGGCCTGGAGATCATGGCCGGCCGCTCCGCGCTGGCAGTGGAGCGGGAGCACCTGAGGGTCCTGAACACCTCCGTGACGGCCAGGGAAGCTCGGGCCGCCGCCCTCGCGCGCGAGGTCGAGACCGCCGGCAAACGCCTCGTGGCGACACCCGAAGCGCTGAGGCACAACGCCAGCCGCCTGGAGCAGGCGCGGCAGGCCGTGGAAGAGAGCCGCCAGAGACTGGTCAAGGCCATGGGCAAGGCGGTGGGCGCGGTGGGCGACACCCCCCAGGCCCGGGCCGAGTCCCGCCTGCGCCGGCAGCAGGTAGTGCGGGCCGCCGTGGAGGAGCTGAGCGGAAGAGTCGCAGTGGCCATCCTGGAGGCCGAATCCGACCTGATGGAGCTCCTCTCCACCGACGGCGTCCCCGCCGGGCTGCGCGGCCGGCTCACGGAATGGGGGCGCCTGGCGACTGAGGCGGACAGCCAGAGTAAAGACTGGGCCGAGCGCAGCGCCGACGAGCGGGACCAGGCCAGTGAGCTGCTGGCCAGCCTGAGCCAGTCCCCCGAGGCGCCGGAGCGCCGGCGGATGGAGCAGCTCGCCCAGAGCCGGCTCAAGCTCGCCCAGGAGACCCTGGTCGCCGTGAGCCGCCAGGAGGCCGCGAGCGAGGATCTCGTGCTCCTCAGCCAGCTGCTGGAGCGGCGCCTGTTGAGCCACGAAGGCTATCTGCGCAACTGGCTGGAGTGGACCTGGCAGGGCATTCATTCCATCACCCTGGGTGCGCTGAATACCCTCAATCACACACTGTTCAAGATCGGCGACACGCCGGTGACCTCGCTGGGCCTGCTCCGTGTCCTGCTAATTCTGTTCGTCGCCTGGTGGATCTCGCATCTGTTCCGGCGGGGATTGTCGCGCATCGGCGAGCGGCGCGAGGGTGCCAACGCCGCCGCGGTCTACACCCTGGGCCGGCTGGCGCACTATGTCATCATCATCATCGGCCTGATGGTGGCCCTGGCCTCCATTGGTATCGACTTCACCAACTTCGCCCTCGTGGCCGGCGCCCTGAGCGTGGGCATCGGATTCGGCTTGCAGTCCATCGTCAACAACTTCGTCTCCGGTCTGATCCTGCTGTTCGAGCGCACACTCAAGGTCGGAGACTTCATCGAGCTGGATTCGGGCGTGACCGGGATGGTCCGCGAGATCAATGTACGCAGCACGCTCATCAACACCAATGACAACGTGGACATCGTGGTGCCCAATTCGGAGCTTGTGAGCAGCCGGGTCACCAACTGGACCCTGCGCGAGGCCAAGCGGCGCGTGCACGTCGCCTTCGACGTGGCCTACGGCAGCGAGAAGGAGCTGGTGCGCAAGGCCGTGCTGGAGGCGGC
>CAYQDX010000289.1:0-5475 GCA_964416345.1 uncultured Ectothiorhodospiraceae bacterium | reverse complement strand
GCCCCTGCCGACCCACATCGGCGGGCAAAGCCTACCCTAGGCCCTGCGCGTTCCAGGATGATGCCGGTGCGCGGCGGTGGCGAATGATCCACCTACGGGGCGGCAAGAACCCTCCCGGTTGAGGTAACGGCCGCCTGCGAGGCCTTCTGCTGCAAATCGTTGACCTGCTCCTGAAGCGCCTGCAGCTCGGCCGTCACAGCCAATTCCCCATCAGGATGAAAGGGGCCCAAAAATAGGGGTGGCTATAGGGCGTGCCCGCAGGCAATGGGTCCACTTCCGCGATGCCGCGCCCCACCCCCGCCGCGGCCGCCAGGGTGTCTTGGCCAGTTATGAACGCCACCTGCGTGCGCTGCAAGGCTTCGGCCTTGGTGAAGCCGGCTTGGCGCTCCGCGTAGAAGCGGGCCATGAACAAGGCGGTGCTGCGATCGGCGACCTTCCACAGGGTGGCGATGACCGCTTTGGCACCCTGAAACTGCATGGCGGCGCCCAGTCCCTCCACTTCCCGGCCCCGGGCATTCTCCCCGGACAAAGCGGTCTCGCAGGCGGACAGGGTGAGGAGATCCAGATGGTCAGAGCGGTAATGCCTACCTCCCAGTTCCTTGGTGCTCAGCAGGGTGCGGTCGCCGGCGAGCAGATAGGAGTGCTCCCAGTCCCCGGGTCGGAGCAGGAAGTGAGTCGCCAAGTGCACCACCCGGTAACAGCCTTGCGCCGGGCAGTCCGAGCCCAGCACCGCCTCCAGGCGTGCCGGCGTAAAATCCGCATCGAGGAACTCCCGCCCCGGAAGCACGCCCCTGCGATCCTGGACGCCCTCCTTGACGATGGCGTCGAGCTCATCCACCACGCCGCGCAGTGCCGGCAGCCGTTGCTCGGGGAAGGCCTGGCTGACGCCGAGTCCGGCGACACGCCAAGCCGGCGCCGGTGGGTCCTTGAGATCGAGTGCGTTGGCAGCGGCATCGTAGCGTGCCAGAGCGTAACGTTGCGCCAGGTAAGCCTGGCCGTCGTACAGGGCGGCGAGTGGCAGGTAGCGCAGCACATCGTCGAGGTAGAGCATTAGCGTGTGGATCCCGGCCGCCTGCAATTCGCCTTGGATGGGAGCGATGAGGGCGTCGTAAAGGGATTTGGCGAGCGGGCGAGGATCGGCGCTCGCGTCGGTCAGGGCCTCGCGTAGTTCCGCCACACGGCGGCTCAGCTCGGTGCGGCCGATGGCCTGGGAGTACCACACCGAGGGCACGTCGCCGGTAGCCCCGGTGAGAATGATGTGCAAGCGCTGGTCGGTCACCACGTAGTACACCAGCGCCGTACTGTGTCCCAGGGAGCGGAGCACCGCCGGGAGCTTCCTCAACGCCTGGAGCTGGCGCTCGAACGCGTCGCCCGGCGGCGCCTCGCCGAGCGCCTGCTCCAGGGCGGCGATCTGCTGGTCCTGGGCGTCGTAGAGAAAATCCAGCTGCCCATCCAGCTTGCGCAGACGCACCTGCTGCGCCTCCGACAGCCGCCCCTCGAGCCCGCTCTTCTCGAGGCGTGCATGCTCGGCCAGCACCGCGCCCAGTTGGTGGACGAGTTTGTCGTAGCGCTCCTGCCAGTCCAGCTCCTCCGGTGTCAAGGCGGCACGCGTGGGGGGAGCGCCGAGGGCATTCGCGTCGCCGCGCACGAAATCGTAGTATTCTTCTTTCTTGAGCATGCCGAGCACCTGCTCCGCCTCCGGCAGCCGGCCCTGCTCGACCAGCAGATCCGCCAGGTGCCTGTACACCGTTATCTTGTCTTCCAGAAAGGAGCGCTGCAGCGTGCGTTCCAACGTACGAATCTGCGCCCGTTGGGCCTGCAGGGTGTTCACCGCCTGCTTGCCGAAGAAGATGGCCAGCGCCGGCAGGCCCTGCGCCCGATAGGCGCGGCTGAGTGCGTCGTAGGCACGCCAGGACAGCTCCGGCCGGCTGCCCTGGTTCAGCGCCAGAGCGCGGTGGTATTGGCGCCGAGCGTCTGGATACCGGCCGAGAACGTAGTACAGGTTTCCCAAGTTCAACCGGGTGCTGGCCTGATCGGCCGGATCTCCCAACCTCTGCTTGAGTGACAAAGCCTTGGAGAAGAGCTCCACGGCCTCTTCCTGGTGGTCCTGCTGTGCCAGGACCTCGCCGATGTTGTTGAGGGCGTGGGCCTCGCCTCGCGGGTCGGAGACCTCCCTCGCCAACGCCAGTGCGCGCCGGTAGTCGTCCAGGGCCGTACCGAGGTCTCCACGCCGCCGGGCGAGCGCGGCGAGGTTGTTCAGGTGATTGGCCTGGCGCGCCTGGTCGCCGATGCGCTCGGAAATTGCCAAGGCACGCCGGCAGTCCGCCTCCGCCGTTTCCAGAGCACCCAGATTCTGGCGTACCAGGCACAGGTTGCCGAGGACCCGGCTCTGGCCACCCAGATCGCTTAGCTTCCGCCGCAGCTCCAGGGATCCCTGATAATGGGCCAAGGCCCGCGGATAATCCCCGGTGAGCCGGTAGGCTCCCCCCAGATTGTTCAGGGCCTTCGCCGCTCCAGCCTGGTCGCCGGCGGCACGCGCCAGGCTCAAGGCCTCCTGGTAAGACTGGAGGGCACCCGGGAAGTCGCCGCGTTGCTGGGCCAAGACTCCCAGACTGCGTCGTACCTCCCCCTCCAGGCCGTGCTCGCCGGTGGCGCGGGCTATCTCGAGCGCCGCATCCAAACTCGACGCGGCATCCCGGACCGCCCCCAGGCGGCGTTGGGCCAATCCCTGAGCAGCCAGCGCCCAACCCTCCAGTACGCGGTCCTTTGCGGCCCGGGCCGCCGCGCGCGCCCGCGCCGCACGCACGACCGACTGGCGGTACCGGCCAAGCGTCTCGTCCAAGCCGGCCAGACCCAGGTCGAAGCGCACCCGCCATGCCGCGGCATCCGGACCCCGAGCCAGATCCAATCCCTGCTCCCAGCGCGCGCGCGCTGCGGCGTAGTCGCCGGCCTGCAGGGCGGCCTCACCCGAACGATACAAGGGCTCGAAGGCCGGCATCGTCCGCTCCTTATAGAACTGGCCGCAACCGCCCGCGAGGCCCATGACCAGACACCATAGCAGCCAGGCATGTCGAGCTTCCATCGCTTGATCCTCAGTACTAATCGTCCCGACAGTTCTCGCATGGGGCCTCCGCGACATGCTGCAAGAACATCCCTTTAAGCTCGACGGCGGGCTCCCTCCCGCCGACGGTCGCTTGGACCCCGTGCAAGGACTTTCGCAAAGATTGATACCGGGCCTCATCGCGGCCCAGGCGCCGCTTATCGTCACACCCACATAGTGACTTATCGTCCGTTCTCCTGGAAACTGCTAAAGTGTAAATAGTTTTGGATCCAGACTGGCATGGAGACACGGACCTTGATCTCGCCGCGTGGCAAAGACGCCCAGGGCGTGCAACTCTGGCCGCTGGTATTGATGGCTCTGTTGGGGCTGGTGGGATGCGTCGCGCAACCCGGGCGGCCGGAACCGGAATTCGGGAGACTCAGCAGCGCGATCGATCTGGACGAGAACACCGATCCGCGCATCCGCTGGCGGCCGCGAGGCCCGCTTCACGCTCGAATTCGGGTGCTGGGCGAACGGGTGACCCTCGGCGGCAGGCGGCCAAGGGACGGCGCGGCGGTTCGCTGGGGGTCGTACGTCGGGACCGGCAGCCGATCCTGGGCACGAATCGAGCTCTCCGGTAGCGAGGGCCGATGCAACTTCCAGATTCTGGAATTGAAAACCGGCGGCGTCATCGGCACCACCGAGCGTTGTGCGCATAGGGTCGAGCTACCTCAGGGAGACGGCAGGTCCCGGGTGCCGAGAACGGTGTATGCGCTTCGGACCGGACGCGGCGAGACCGAGATTGCGGTCCTCGCGGGCGGCATGGGCCTGCGTCTCTTCGGCGACCGGCGCGTACGCGTCGTCCTGCGCGCCCGTGAGTACGCGGTGATGCGGGCAGATTCGATCACCCGGCCGCGGCCGCTCAATCGGGAAACCGCGCAGCGGCTCACGGGCTGGCGCAAGACCTTCCCCCCGTTGGGCCCGCCGCAGGATAGCAGCGGCAGCAGTGAGCCGCCGCCGGTGCTCTACGACGTTGTCCGAGACCTGCTCCGCGATGCAGACGACCGCCGTCCCCCGGCGCGCCAGCCGCCAAGCGGTGGCGGCGGCGGACAGACCCCGCCACAGCCGGCAGCCGGGACGGATGGCGGTTCGCGACCGCAGCGCGGCAAGGGCCTAGAAAGGTACCAGCCGCCGTAGGGGGAGGGCTCGAACGCCAGACAATCGGTGGTGCAATGATGGCACGAATAGCGACTAATCGTCAGTTCGCCTGATTACTGCATTACTGCTAACGCATAGATAGTTTTGGCCCAGCTGGCACGGAGACACGGAGCTTGACCTCGCCGCGTGGCAGAGACGCCCAGGAAATGCAACTGTGGCCGCTGGTGTTGATGGCTCTGTTGGGGGCGGTGGGGTGCGTCGCGCAGCCCGCCTGGGCGGAGTCGGTATTTGAGGGACTCAGCGGGATCGATAGCGGGATCGCTCAGGTGCAGCCGCAATTCGGGGAACCTATCAGCGCAATCGATCTAGATGAGAACATCGATCCGCGCATCCGCTGGCTGCCGCAAGACGTGATTAAGGCGCGCATCCGGGTGCTGGGCGAAGGGGTAGCGCTCGACGGCAGGCGGCCAAGGGACGGCGAGGCGGTGCGCTGGGGGGCGTACGTCAGAAGCCGCAGCCGATCATGGGCACGAATCGAGCTCTCGGGTACCGAGGGCGAATGCGAAATCCAGATCTTGGAATTGAAAACCGGTGGCATCATCGGCACCACCGAGAGGTGTGCGCATGAGGTCGAGCTACCTCAGGGAAACGGCAGGTCCCGGGTGGAAACGGTGTATGCGCTTCGGACCGGGCGTAACGAGACCGAGATCGCGGTCGTCGCGGGCGGCATGGAGCTGCGCCTCTCCGGCGGCCAGCATGTGCACCTCGTCCTTCGCGCCCGTGAGTACGCGGTGATGCGGGCAGATTCGATCACACGGCACCCGCTCGATCGGGAAACCGAGCAGCGGCTCACGGGCTGGCGTAAGACTTTTCCCCCACTGCGCCCGCCGGCGCAAAACGCTGGCGAGAGCAGTGGGCCGTCGCCGGACGTCATTAGACGACTTATCCCACTACTGGGTCCCTTTATACACCACCCCGGTAAGCCGCCAAGGGATGGCCGCGGACACACCGGGCCACAGCCGGCAGGTGGGACGGATGGCGGTACGCGACCGCGGGGCGGCCACGGCCGAGAAGGGTACCAGCTGCCGGCGGGGGCGGGCCCCAACGACGGGCAACCGGTGCAATGAAGGCGCCGGTCCCGGCAATGCGATTTTGGGCGTTGAAGGCGGGACCGGAACGGTGGACGGGGAGGACATCCGGCGGACTTCTTTCGACCGGCAACAGCTGGTCCGACAGCCCTCATTGCTGATTGCGGTCGCCGCCCGAATCGCTCGGAT
>CAYQDX010000288.1:0-5479 GCA_964416345.1 uncultured Ectothiorhodospiraceae bacterium | reverse complement strand
ATGCGCCGGGTGCTGGCCTCCCGGATGATCCGTACCGACGTGCCCATGATCGACGTGTTCAACTGTCTGGTGGAGAGCCAGAAGATCCCCGTGTTCTCGGTGGCCGGCGAGCCCTATAACCCCTTCCTGGCCCGGATCGGCATCCAGGCGGATGCCGACGTGGTGGTGTTCGGCGGCATGGGGCTGATCTTCGACGACTATCACTTCTTCCGTACTGCCTTCGAGGACGCCGGGGTGTTCGCGCGCACCGTGATGTACGTCAACCAGGCCTCCGACCCCATCGTCGAACGGCTGCTGGTGCCCGATATGGCACTGGCGGTGGCTGAGCGTTTTGCGGTGGAGGAGGGCAAGCGGGTGCTGGTGCTGCTCACCGACATGACCGCCTTCGCCGATGCCATGAAGGAGGTGGGCATCTCCATGGAGCACGTGCCCTCCAACCGTGGCTACATGGGCGACCTATACTCACAGCTCGCGCGCCGCTACGAAAAAGCCTGCGACTACGTGGGCGCGGGCTCGGTGACCATCCTCGCCGTCACCACCATGCCCGGGGACGATGTCACCCATCCGGTGCCGGACAACACCGGCTACATCACCGAGGGCCAGCTGTACCTGCACGACGGGGTGGTGGACCCCTTCGGCTCGCTGTCGCGCCTCAAGCAGCACGTGATCGGCCGCGTGACGCGGGAGGACCACACGCAGATCATGAACACCATGATCCGCTTCTACTCGGCGGCGCGCGACGCCGAGCAGAAGCAGGCCATGGCCTTCGAGCTCTCCAAGCTTGACCACCGGCTGTTGAAGTTCGGCCAACTGTTCCGCGAGCGCTTCATGGACATCCAGGTGTCGATGCCGCTGGAGCGGGCCCTGGATTTGGCCTGGCAGACCCTGGCAGACTGCTTCGAGCCCCAGGAGCTGCTGATGAAGCAGACCCTGATCGACAAGTACTATCCGCAGGGGCAGACCGCCGGGAAGCGCCATGGCCAGGCTGTCGCTCAGTAAGTCGTCACTCTCGCGCGAGACCCGTCAGCTCCGGACCTACCAGCGCTTCCTGCCGTCGCTGGACCTGAAGCGCCGCCAGCTCATCGCCGAGCGGGCCAAGGCCCGCCGAGCGCTGGAGCAGACCCGCAGGTCTCTGGCGGAGACCGTCGCCACAGTGGCCGAGACCCTGCCCATGCTGGCCAACGAGAACGTGGACTTGGAGGGCATCATGCGGGTGACGGGCGTGGAGCTCACCGAGCAGAACGTGTTGGGAGCGCGCCTGCCGGTGCTGGCCGGGGTACAGCTGGAGGCCGCGCGCTATGCCTATCTGGGCCGGCCGCACTGGGTGGACCGGGTCGTGGAGCATCTGCACGTCACCCTGGAGCTGCGCGTCGCCGAGCAGGTCCAGCTGCGCCGTGCGGCGCTGTTGGACCAGGCGGTGCAGAAGATCACCCAACGCGTGAATCTGTTCGACAAGGTGCTGATCCCGCGGGCCCGGGAGAACATTCGGCGCATCCGGATCTATCTGGCCGACCACGAGCGCGCGGCGGTGGTGCGGGCCAAGATCGCCAAGCGCAAGCGCGCCGCCGAGGCCGCCGCATGAGCATCGAGCGGCTGTACAAGGTGACCCTGTGTGGACTGGCCAGAGAGAAGGAGGGGACGCTGGAAGGGCTACAGACGCTGGGCTGTCTGCACCTGGTGTCGCTGCGCAGCCGGCCCGGGGTTCTGGAGGCGGAGCCCGCGCCCAGGGCCTATCAGGCCCTGAAGTATCTGCGGGGCGCCCCCCGCAAGCGCCGTCAGGTGCACACCGACGCCAACTTCGACAGCCGGGTCGTGGCCGAGCAGGCCCTGGCCAACCATCGCCTCACGCGCCAGGTCAGCGACGAGCGCGACTTCCTGGAAGAGCGGATTCGCCAGCTGGAGCCCTGGGGAGATTTCGTGCTGCCACCGGCGGAGGCCCTGGCGGGTCTGCGGCTGTGGTTCTATGTGGTGCGGCGTGGAGACCTGAGGCGGCTGCCCGCCGAAGGCCTGGTGTGGCAGGTAGTGCACCAAGGCAACCTGAATGCCTATGTGGTGGTGATAGCCGCCACCGAGCCCGAGCCCCACGTCATGCCGGTGCCGCGCACCCGCACCGGATCGCTGTCCCTCAGCGAGCTGCGCCTGCGGCTGGAGGCGGCCGAGATCCGGCTGGAGGAGCTGGCCGCGGAGCGCGAGGCGCTGACCCGCTGGATCTACCTGCTCAGCCGCAATCTGGCGCATCTGGAAGACCTCTCGGCCCTGGAGGAGGCCGCAGCCGGCACGCTGGACAGCGGCGAGCTGTTCGCCCTCCAGGGCTGGCTGCCCGAATCCCGGCGCCCGGACATCGAGACCTTTACCCGGGAGCGCGGCCTGGCCCTGGTGGTGGAGGCCCCGGCCGCGGAGGACAGTCCCCCGACCCTGTTGCACAACAACGCCCTGCTCGCGGGCGGGGAAGACGTGGTGGGCTTCTACCAGACCCCCGGCTACCGCGCCTGGGATCCCTCAGCCGTGGTCTTTTTCTCCTTCGCGCTGTTCTTCGCCATGATCCTGGGCGATGCGGGCTACGCGGCGCTACTGGGCGGCACCCTCGCGCTGTACTGGCGGCGCTTGGGCCGCAGCGCGGGCGGGCGGCGGATGCGGGTGCTCTGCACGAGCGTGGTGGGCGCATCGCTGCTCTACGGCGTGATGGTGGGCAGCTACTTCGGCTTGAGCCCGGTTCCCGGCACCCCGCTAGCTACCCTGCGGGTGCTGGACTTCAAGGACTACGACAGCATGATGACGCTGTCCATCTGCATCGGCGCCGCCCACCTCGTGCTGGCCAATGCCCTGGCGGCCTGGCACGCCTCCGGGATGGGGCCAAGGGCTGCGCCACTGGGCTGGATCGCCATACTGGGGGGGGGACTCGTGCTATGGTTGGCCGGGGCTGGGCCGGGACATTGGGGTATCGCCGGCGCGGGCGCCCTGGTGCTGATGGCCGGTGGCGCGCTGGTGGTGCTGGTCTACGCCGGAGTCCGCCCGGTGCACCGCCCGAGGGATGCGCTGCGGCGGCTCGTGGACGGACTCCTCTCCCTCGGCGGCGTCACCAAGATGTTCGGCGACGTATTGAGCTATCTGCGTCTGTTCGCCCTGGGCCTGGCCAGCGCCTCTCTGGCCGTGACCTTCAATCAGCTGGCCGGCGACGTGGCCACCCACCTGCCCGGAATGGGCCTGCTGGCCAGCCTGCTGATCCTGGGCCTGGGCCATGCCCTGAACCTGGCGTTAGCGGTGATGAGCGGGCTGGTGCACGGACTGCGGCTCAATCTGATCGAGTTCTTCAACTGGGGCGTGTCCGCCGAGGGCTACCCCTTTCGGTGCTTCGCCAAGAAGGAGGTCGAGGAGTGAGCGATTTCATCGTCGTGCTGGGCTGGGTGGGCATCTACGGCGCCATGGCCCTGGCCGCCATCGGCAGCATCATCGGCTGCGCCATCGCCGGCCAGGCGGCCATCGGCGCGATGTTGGATACCGAGGGCGGCTACGGCCGCTACGTGGGCATATCGGCCATGCCGTCCTCCCAGATCATCTACGGCATCGTGGTCATGTTCACCCTCAACCGGCCGGTTACGGTACAGGTTGGGGCCGGGCTGTTCGGCATCGGCATCCTGGCCGGCCTGGCCCTGATGGTGAGCGCCATACGCCAGGGCCAGTGCTGCGCGTCGGCCATCAACGCCGCCAAGGCCAAGCCGGAGATCTTCGGTCTGTCGCTGGCCCCGGCGGCGATCGTCGAGGGCTTCGCGGTGTTCGCGTTCGTGTTCGCGCTGGTGCTGAGTGCCGGCCTGCCGGCGGCCGGCTGAGGGCAGTGCCATGAGCCCCAAAGCCAGCGAGACGGGCCCGGTCTCCTCCGGGGTCGAGGCCCTCATCGCGCGCCTGCGCGAGGAGGGCGTCGCCCAGGGGCGGGCGGAGGCCGAGCGCATCATCGCCCAGGCTCGCGGCGAGGCCGAGCGCCTGCTGCAGGAGACCGAGCAGACCGCCGCCGAGATGATCGCCAAGGCCCGGGCCGAGGTCGAGCAGCTGCGCATCTCCGGCCAGGAGGCGCTACACATCGCCGCCCGCGACACCCGGCTGGCCCTCAAGGCCGAGCTCGCCGAGCACTTTGCCACCGAGGTGCGCCGTCTGGTGTCTTTGCAGCTCGGCAACGAGGAGCTGATGCGGCGCTTGATCCTGGAGATTGCCGGGCGCCTGCGGGAAGAGGTGGGCGAGGACACCCCCATTACGATCCTTCTGCCCCGCGACGTCATGGGCCTGGAAGAGCTGCGCCGCAACCCGAGCGAGCTGCAGGAGGGGACCCTCACCCGCTTCGTCCAGGGTCTGACCGGCGAGATGCTGCGCCAGGGTGTGAGCTTCGGCGTGGCCGAGGGGGGGCTGCGAGGCCTGCAGGTGCGGGTGGAGGAGGCCCAGGTGAGCGTGGATGTCACCGACGAGACCGTCACCCAGCTGCTGCTGCAGCATTTGCAGCCGCGCTTCCGTGCCCTGCTGGAAGGAATCGTGAAGTAGCATGACCGACCCCAACCGCTACACCATGTTGATTGCGAGCCTGCCGGTGCATCCGGTCTCGGTGCTGGCCAGCAAGCAGACGCCGATCTCGCGCATTCAGCTCGATCGCCGGCTGCGCCTGCTGGAGGAAGGCGACGCCCGGCTGCTCGGTCGGCTGGAGGACCTGTTCCACTGGGATCGACTGCCCCTGGACCTCGGCGACGAGGCCATCGTGCGCCGGGCCGGCGAGCTGATGGCCGATGTGGGCAACCCTACGCTGCGCGAGATCATATCCTTTCGGCTGGACCTGCGCACCGTGCTGGCGGCCCTGCGCCGGCGCCGGCGGGGCGAATCCGCGCCCACCCCCCGCCAGGCCTGGGGCTATGGGCGCTGGGTGGATCACATCCGCCGCCACTGGCACGAGCCGGATCTGGGTCTGGGCCACATTTTTCCCTGGGTGCGGGAGGTCTCAGGGCTGGTTGCCGAAGGCGACAGCAAGGAGCTGGAGCAGCGGCTACTGGAGATCATCTGGATCGCCCTGGGTCGCCACGGGGAGGGCCATTACTTCGACTTCGAGGCCGTGGTGGTCTACGTGCTGCGCTGGGACATGCTCGCCCGCTGGACCACCTACGACGGCCCAGCCGCCGGGCGGCGCTTCCAGGCCCTCGTGGAGTCTGCCATGGGCGAGCTCCAGGCCATCTTCCACTGAGAGCCTGTATGGACGAGACCGCAACTGCGAGCGCCGCACCGCGGGTCATCTCGGTGCAGGACGATATCGTCACCATCGAGGCCGCCGAAGGCGGCGCACCGCTGATGAAGAACGAAGTGGTCTATGTCTGTCCGCCCCCCTCGCGCGGCAGGGGAGGACGCCAGGAGCGGCTCAAGGCGGAAGTGCTGCGGGTACGCGGTCGCACCGCGGATGCCCAGGTGTTCGAGAGCACCGCCGGGGTGGGGCTGGGCGACCCGGTGGAGC
>CAYQDX010000287.1:0-5495 GCA_964416345.1 uncultured Ectothiorhodospiraceae bacterium | reverse complement strand
CCCGCAGGCCAACAAGCATCTTGGTCATCACGCAGCTCCTTGGTCTTCGCCGATCCGCACACGGGTGTCGGTGAGATAGCGGTAGGAAGGCACCACGAGATTGAGCGGGGCAGGCACGCCGTCGAAGACGCGGCCCGCCAAGTCGAACCGGGAGCCGTGGCAGGGACAGAAGAATCCGCCCTTCCAGTCGGGCCCCAGATCCTCCGGGGCGATCTCCGGCCTGTAGGTCGGCGAGCAGCCCAGGTGGGTGCAGATACCGACTAGGACCAGGATCCCTGGCTTGATGGAGCGATACTCATTCTTGGCGTAGGGAGGCTGCTGCGGCTCTTCGGAGTGCGGGTCACGCAGTTTGGAGTCCAGGGAGGGTAGATCTTCGAGATTCTGCTTGGTCCTGCGTACCAGCCATACCGGCTTGCCGCGCCACTCCACGGTTATCTTCTGGCCTGGCTCCAGCTTGCTGATGTCGGCTTCCACCGGTGCGCCGGCGGCCTTGGCGCGGGCACTGGGCTGCATGGCTGCAATGAAGGGAACTGCCAGATAGGCCACGCCTACCGCACCCACCACGCTGGTCGCCGTCACTAGAAGCCGGCGCCGCTTCGGGTCAACGCCTTCTATACTCATTCACTTACTCCCGAGCAGACTTGGGTTGGATATTCCTGCCATAAGCGTCTCGACAAGGCGCACAATCCTCCCCCCTCGCTGTGCCGCAAGGTGTCCGCACCCGCTCGTCCCGCGCCTTTGCTCCAGTGAGCGATGCGCACCTGGCCTCACAGACGCCATCCTGCTGGCGGCCAGCCAAGCTCACAGCATAATCAGATTGGTATATTATTAAACACTATTTCTCAAACAGTCCTATAGCTTCGTACAATGCGCCCAACAGGTCAAGGCCATGCCGCCAATCCGTTGCTCGGAATCAATCTTTCGGCCGCAAGAATATGGCCCGATTAGGCTGGATTGGGGATGTCCACGAACTGGTGACGCAGTTCAAAACGGGCCGCGAGATGCTCGCCCAGGGCCTGAGCACCGAATCGCTCGGTAGCGTGGTGACCCGCCGCGTAGAAGTGCATGCCGTGCTCCCGGGCGACGTGCACCGTCTGCTCCGAGACTTCCCCGGTGAGATAGGCATCCAGACCCAGACGGGCGGCGTCCTCAATGTAGCCCTGCGCCGCACCCGTGCACCAGCCTATGGTGACGACGCGGTCGGCCTGCCCGACCACGTGCAGGGGCGCACGGCCCAGCACCTGATCCAGACGCGCGGCAAACTCCTCGCCGCTCATGGGGTCCTGCAGCACGCCGGCACTAGCGATGCCATCGGCACTGCCCCCGCCGAAGCCGCGGTCCCGCCGCAGGCCCAGCAGCCGCCCCAGAGCCGCATTGTTGCCCAGCTCCGCATGCGCATCCAGAGGCAGATGATAGGCATAGAGATTGATGTCGTGCGCCAGCAACAACTTTAGCCGGCGCTGCTTCATTCCCACTACGCATGGGTCTTCACCGTTCCAGAAATAGCCGTGGTGGACCAGCACTGCGTCGGCCCCCAGAGCCGCGGCCTGCTCAAGCAGAGCAGCGCTCGCAGTGACTCCGGTGACCAGCATCCCCACCCGCCGTCTTCCCTCCACCTGCAGCCCGTTGGGGGCATAGTCGCGAAAGCTGGCGACCTCCAGCAGCTCGGCGAGGTACTGAGTGAGCTCGGCCGTGGCAATCATGGCTGTAGTTGCTCCGTCCCGCTAACCAGCGCGGTTGTGCAGATATGGTCTAGATGGAGCGAAGGGGGGCCCCCGGCGAGCGATGTTTTCGCGCCCGCAATAATGGTAGGGTAACGCACCCATGGACGCCCGCAAGCTCTCCGCCTTCCTGCTGCAAACGGTCGCCGCCGGCCTGGCGGCGGGCCTGTTCTTTCTGCTGCTTTGGCCGTCGCTCTCCGGGCGCCAGGCGCCGGTCGTGAAGATCCACGAGGCGCCGCCGGCACCTCAGGCTACCGGTGCAGGTCCGGTCGCTAGCTATGCCGAGGCGGTGGGCAGGGCCGCTCCAGCGGTGGTGAACGTCTATACCAGCAAGGTGGTGGCGCAACGGGTCCAGCCGATGTTCGATGACCCGGTGCTGCGTTTCCTATTCCGCCACAACGTTCGCAAGCGCAGGGTTACCAGCCTGGGATCCGGCGTCATCGTCAGCCCGCAGGGCTACGTGCTGACCAACAATCCCGTCATCGACAACGCCGATCAGATTGCCGTGGCGTTGCGTGACGGGCGCAGCAGCTCGGCGGCGCTGGTGGGCAAGGACACCGACACCGATCTGGCGGTGCTGAAGATCGACCTGCGCGACCCCCCAGCCATCGTCCTGGGGCAGTCTGGGGCGCTGCGCGTGGGTGACGTCGTGCTTGCGATGGGCAATCCGCTGGCGGTGGGTCAGTCCGTGACCATGGGCATCGTCAGCGCCACCGGCCGCCATCAGCTCGGCCTGAACAACTTCGAGGACTTCATCCAGACCGATGCCGCCATCAACCAAGGCAATTCCGGCGGAGCCTTGGTCAATGCGGCGGGAGAGCTGGTGGGCATCAACACTGCCATCATCTCCCAGTCCGGCGGCTCGGAAGGCATCGGCTTCGCCATCCCCGTGGATCTGGCCAAGGGAGTGCTGAAGCAGATCATCGAGCATGGCTCCGTGGTCCGCGGCTGGCTCGGCGTTGAGCTGCAGGACATCACCCCGGAGCTGGCCGAATCCTTCGGCCTGGGTGACACCGAGGGCGTGCTCATCGCGGGCGTGCTTCGCGATGGACCTGCTCATCAGGCGGGACTGCAGCCCGGGGACGTGATCACCCGCATGAACGACAGGCCGGTGGGCGAGGGCCGGGAGCTGCTGGCCGCCGTGGCGGTCGTCCTCCCAGGGACCCAGAGCACCCTCACGGTGCTGCGCAGCGGAGTGCAGCAGCAGGTCACCGTGCAGGTGGGCTCACGACCCGCTGGCGGAGACTGAGCCTCAGCCCACCAGCAAATCCTTCAGGGCCGTCAGCAGCACCGCATTCTCCTCCGGGCGCCCCACGGTCACCCTGAGGCAGTCCTGCAGCCTGGCGTGGCTGCCATCCAGATTCTTCACCAGCACGCCGCGGTCCTTGAGTCCAGAATGCAGCCGGTGAGCCTGGCCTGCGGGCACCCGACACAGAATGAAGTTGGCCCGACTGGGGTAAACGGTGATACCCGGCAGCGCCGCCAGGGCTGCGCTCAGGCGCTCCCGGTCGGCCCGGATGAGCGCCGTCTGGCCGGCCAGCACTAAGCTGTGGCGCATTGCCAGCGCGGCGCTGGCCTGGGTCAGCACATTGATGTTGTAGGGCAGACGCAGTTTGTCCAGCTCCGTCAGCCATTCCGGCGGCCCCGCCAGAAGTCCCAGCCGCAAGCCGGCCAGGCCGAGCTTCGAGAGCGTGCGCATCACCAGCAAATTGTCGTGCTCCCCCAGTTGCGGCAGGAAGCTTGTCCCGGCGAAGGCATGATAGGCCTCGTCGACCACCACCAGCCCTGGGGCCAGCTCCAGGATCTCCATCACCGCCGCCGGATCGAACAGGTTTCCGGTGGGATTGTTCGGATAAGCCAGGAACACCACCGCCGGCTTGTGCTGCGCAATGGCTTGCCGCATGGCCGCCCGATCCAATCCGAAATCTCCATCCAGCGGCACGCCGACGTAGTGCATGGCGGCAAAGGTCGCAATCAACTGATACATGACGAAGCTCGGCTCCGGAGCCAACAGCGTCGCTCCTGGCTTGGCCAGCGCCAGGGCCACCAGCTGGATGAGCTCGTCGGAGCCGTTGCCGAGCAGCAGCCCCATGGAATCGGGAAGCGCCATACTGGCCCGCAGGTGCCCCTTGAGCGCCTCTCCCCGGGGATCGGGATAGCGGTTGAGACTGACCGTTTGCAGCAGCTTTAGCCATTCATCCACCAGCCATTGCGGCCACGTGTAGGGATTCTCCATGGCGTCGAGCTTGATCAGTCCCTGCGGATCCGGCACATGGTAGGCGCTGAGCGCCCGGATCTCGGGTCGCACCATTCGCTCGATGATGTCGGCGTTCATCCTGGAGCCCGCCTCAGGCGCCCTTGAGGCGGTACTCCGCCGAGCGGGCATGGGCCGTGAGCCCCTCTCCGCGCGCCAGACGCGATGCGATCTCGCCCAGCGCCGCCGCCCCCGCCTGGGAGCAGCCGATCAGCGACGAGCGCTTCTGGAAGTCGTAGACGCCCAGGGGCGAGGAGAAGCGGGCCGTGCGGGAGGTGGGAAGCACGTGATTAGGTCCCGCACAGTAGTCGCCAAGCGCCTCGGCAGTGTAGCGGCCGAGGAAGATGGCCCCGGCGTGACGTATGTGGGCAGCCACCTTTTCGGCGTCGGCCATCGAGAGCTCCAGGTGCTCGGGCGCGATGAAGTTGGCGACCTCCACCGCCTCGTCCAGGTCCCGGACACGGATCAGCGCGCCGCGATCCTGCAGGGAGCGGCGGATAATCGTGGCCCGGTCCATCTGCGGCAGCAACAGCTGGATAGCGGCCTCCACGGCGTCGAGAAAGGCGGCGTCTGGGCTCACCAGAATGGCCTGAGCATCCTCGTCGTGCTCTGCCTGCGAGAACAGATCCATGGCCACCCACTCCGGATTCGTGGCACCGTCGCACACCACCAGGATCTCCGAGGGCCCCGCTATCATGTCGATGCCCACCCGCCCGTAGACCAGGCGCTTGGCGGTGGCCACATAGACGTTGCCGGGGCCGACGATCTTGTCCACCGCTGGGATGGTCGCAGTGCCATAGGCCAAGGCGGCCACTGCCTGGGCGCCACCGATGCTGAACACCCGGTCCACACCGGCCGCCGCGGCCGCCGCCAGCACCAGTGGATTGCTTATCCCGTCCGGGGTCGGTGCCACCATAACAAGCTCGCCGACACCCGCAACCTTGGCCGGAATGGCGTTCATCAATACCGAGGACGGGTAGGCGGCCTTCCCGCCCGGCACGTACATGCCGGCCCGGTCCAGGGCCGTCACCTGCTGACCCAGCAAGCTACCGTCGCGCTCCCGATAGGACCACGACTCGCCCTTCTGATGCTGGTGGTAGCTGCGGATGCGGTGTGCCGCCGCCTCCAGGGCCGAGCGGTCCTCCTCCCGCAGGGTATCCAGGGCACGCTGGAGCTCCGCCGGGGCCACCTCCAGGGCCGCGGCATCTGCCGGCGTCCAACGATCGAAACGTTGGGTATGCTCCAGCAGCGCCGCATCCCCGCGCCGACGGACCTCGGCGATAATCCCCTGGACCGCCTGCAGCACCTGGGCATCGCTGGATTCCTCCCACGCCAGCAGCGATTCCAGGCGCGCCCAGAAATCCGTATTCGAGGTATCGAGTCTGCGTACGTCCGTCATGGTCCCTTCTCCGCGGCCTTGGCGGCGGCGCTGCGCTGCACGGCCTCGGCCAGCAGGTCGATGAGCTGCTTGACCCTGGCGTGCTTCATCTTCATGGATGCCTTGTTGACGACCAGCCGCG
>CAYQDX010000286.1:0-5529 GCA_964416345.1 uncultured Ectothiorhodospiraceae bacterium | reverse complement strand
GGTTGGCATCGCGCAGTGGGCTCAATGCAGAATGTTGAGCAACCGGCGCCGAAAGGGCAAGAGAATAGGGGTCTGTCCCCTATTCATGTGCATGTGTCCCCTATTCATGTCCCCTATTCACGCGCGTATCACGTATCACGTATCACGGCTAAGACGCAAAGGCGAAAGGGAGGCTGGTTGGCATCGCGCAGTGGGCTCAATGCAGAATGTTGAGCAACCGGCGCCGAAAGCGCTCCGCCAGGGCGTCACCGCTCCCCAGCAGGTCGAACACGGCCAGCAGGCCGCGCAGGCCGGCTTCATCCCGGAATGAGCGGTCCTGCTTCAAGATGGCCAGCAAGTGCTCCATGGCCGGCTCGTAGTCGTCCCGGCTGAGGAGTACGGCGGCAAGCTGGTAGCGGGCCTCCAGGTTCTCCGGCTGCTCCCGCAGCGTCCGCTCGAGGATGGTCGGCTCGGGCGCCTCCTGCGCGGCGAGAACAAAGCCCAGGTGGGCGAGCAGCGCCCCAATACGGGGCTCCCGGCGGGCTTCTCCAGGAAGAGCGGTGAGCAGAAGGTGGGCCTCGGGTGCACGGCTCTCGCGCACCAGCAGCTTGGCCAGGGTCAGGGGGATGTTCAGGTTATCCGGGTCTTCCACGGCGGCCTGGGCCAGCAGGTGCAGGGCGGTATTCACTTCGCCGTCCTGATACTTGCGCAGGGCCGCCACCAGAGAGGCGTCCGATTCCCTGCCGAGAAAACGGTCCAGCATCTTGCGCAGCTCGGACTCGGAGGGCACGCCGTGCAGGGTCTCGGCCACCTGGCCGCCCCGGTAAAGCTTGAGGGTGGGCAGGCTGGTGACTCCCTGCTCGCGCGCCAGCAAGGGCTGGTCCTTGGTGTTGACGTTGACCAGCAGGAATCGCCCGCCGTATTGCCGGACCAGACCCTCCAGCGTGGGGTAAAGCTTCAGGCAGGGGCCTGCGAAGGGCGCCCAGTAGTTCACCAGCACCGGTCCCTTGGCCGAGTTCTGCATCACTAGCTCCGAGAAGTTCTCCCGGGTGCCGTCGAAGACGTGCGGTGGCACGCTCATGGGCTAGTCCCAGCGATCGTCGCGCACCTGCACCCTGCCCTCGTGCACCCGCACGGGAAGCGTGGCGACGGGCTCGTAGGCCGGCGCACTGAGGGCCTCGCCGGTCTTGATGTTGAACGTGGCGCCGTGGCGCGGACAGATGATCACTTCGCCCTCGACCTCGCCGCCGGTGAGACACTCGTAGTCGTGAGTGCACACGTCCTCGATGGCGTAGTAATCCCCATCGATGTTGAACACTGCGATCATCACCTCGTCGACGTCGACCACCTGCCACTGGCCCGGCGCCAGCTCGCCCACAGGGGCAACATCCACCCAATCCGACATAGGGATCTACCTTCACAAGAGTTGAGCAGGCGCCGCCGATCGCGGCGCCGCGATACGGCCGTCTACAGCAGACCCAGCTGGAGCTGTGTGGCCTCGGACATACGATCCTGAGTCCAGGGCGGGTCCCACACCAGCTCCACCGTGGCCTCGCCGACACCCGGCACGTCGCGTACCGCATCCTCCACCGTGCCCGGGAAGGTCTGGGCCACGGGGCAGCCGGGTGCGGTCAGAGTCATCTCGATGGCGACCTTGCCGGCGTCGGGGTCCACCGCAAGCTTGTAGATCAGTCCCAGGTCGTAGATGTTGACCGGAATCTCCGGGTCGTAGATCTGGCGCAGGACCTCGATCACGCGGAGCCTGAGCTCGGCGCCGCGGTCGGCCTGGCTTTCAGCCGCTGGATTTGACAGGCTCATAGGCAATCATTCCGTACAAACAGTGCCGTCGACGTCTTCGAGCGCCGCACGCATCGTGTGCCAAGCCAGCGTGGCGCACTTGACCCGCATGGGGTACTCGCGCACCCCGGAGAGCACCGCCAGCTTGCCCACCTTGGGCAGATAGGCCTCGCCCCCTTCCTCGGTCAGAAGCTTGTGCACGTTGCCGAATATCTCTTCGGCATCGGCCTCGGTCTTGCCCATGACGGCCTCGGTCATCAACGAGGCCGAGGCGGTGGAGATAGCGCAGCCTGCCCCCTCGAAGCCCACGTCCTTGATGACCCCATCTTCCACCTTCAGGTGCACCGTGAACTCGTCGCCGCATAGGGGATTGAAGCCGTGGGCGTGATGGTTGGCTCCCTCGGGCGTCTTGGGGTAGTTACGCGGATTTCGGTTGTGGTCGAGGATCATGTCTTCGTACAGGTCGCGTAGATCGGACATTAGCCAAACACCTCCCGCACCTTGTGTGTCGCCTGGACAAGCGTCTCGACGTCCTGGTGGGTGTTGTACACGGCGAAGGAGGCCCGCGCCGTAGCGGGCACCCGGAAGCGGGTCATCACTGGCATGGCGCAGTGGTGACCGGCCCGGATGGCGACGCCCTGCCGGTCCATGATGGTGCCGATGTCGTGGGCATGAGCGCGGCCCATCAGGAAAGAGATCACGCCGGCCTTGTGGGCAGCGGTGCCAACGATGCGCACGCCGGGGATGGCCTGCAGGGCCTCGGTCGCGTGGGCCAGCAGCTCGGCCTCGTGGGCGGCGATGCGGTCCAGACCGATACGCCGCATGTAGTCGATGGCGGCCGCCAGGCCCACCGCGCCGGCGATGTGCGGGGTGCCGGCCTCGAATTTGTAGGGCAGGTCGCTATAGATGACCTCCTCGAAGCTGACCCGCTTGACCATCTCGCCGCCACCCTGATACGGCGCCATGGCCTCCAGCAGCTCGCGCTTGCCGTAGAGCACCCCGATGCCCGTCGGTCCATACATCTTGTGACCGGAGTACGCGTAAAAGTCGCAGTCCAGGGCCCGCACGTCCACCGCCATATGGGGCACCGCCTGGGCGCCGTCGATGAGCACCCGGGCTCCGCCGGCATGGGCCAGGCGCACGATGTCCGCCACCGGATTGACGGTGCCCAGGGCATTGGAGACATGGGCCACCGCCACCAGCCGGGTGCGCGGGCCGATGAGCCGCGCCAGCGCCTCCATGATGAGCTCGCCGGCGTCGTTGATGGGCGCGACCTTGAGCACGGTGCCCAGCTGCTCGCACAGCAGCTGCCAGGGCACGATGTTGGCATGATGCTCCATCTCGGTGACGAGGATCTCGTCGCCCGCTTGGAGATGGGTGCGCCCGAAGGACTGGGCCACCAGGTTGATGGCCTCGGTGGCACCGCGCACGTAGACGATCTCGCGTCTATCCGCCGCATTGATGAAGCTGCGGATGGTCTCCCGTGCCCCCTCATAGGCCTGGTCGGCGCGCATGCTGAGCAGATGCACGCCGCGGCGCACGTTGGCGTAGTCGTGGGCGTAGAAATCGCTGATGGCGTCGATGACAGCCCGCGGCTTCTGCACCGTCGCCGCGTTGTCCAGATAGACCAAGGGTCGGTCATACACCTTCTGGTGCAGCACGGGGAAGTCACGCCGGATCTGCTCGAGACTCGGCACCTCGGGGGTCGTCACGTCTGCCAAAGCCGAGCTCACTTTAGTCATGCTCATGCCTCACCCGCCTCAGGCCACCAGCTCATTGAGATCCTGCGATTCGGGCAGGCGCCCGATAAGCTCCTCCTCCAGGGACAAACGCAGTGGCTCCAGGCGGATCTCGCTCAACACTTCGTTGGCGAAGGCATAGATTAGCAGGCTGCGCGCAGCCTGGGGATCCAGACCGCGAGAGCGCAGGTAGAACAGGGAGTCGGCATCCAGCTGGCCCACCGTGGCGCCGTGGCTGCACTTGACGTCATCGGCATAGATCTCGAGCTGCGGCTTGGTGTCCACCTCGGCGTGAGAGGAGAGCAGCAGATTGGCGTTGCGCTGGGCCGCATCGGTCTTCTGAGCATCGGGGTGCACGTAGACCTTGCCACTGAACACGCCCCGGGCGCGACCGTCGAGCACGCCCTTGAAGAACTCCTTGCTGGTGCCATGGGGCTTGCAGTGGTCCACCCGGGTGTGAAAATCCACGTGCTGCCGCCCCTGGGCCAGATACAGACCGTTCATCACGCACTCGGCGCCCTCGGCATCCAGCACCGAGTTGATGTCGCTGCGCGCCAGTCGGGCACCGAGGGAGATGGAATGGGTCACCAGACGGCTGTCGCGGGCCTGATCGGCCTGCAGGGTCGCGACATGATAGGCCTCTTCGCTCTCCCGCTGCACCTTGTAGTGAGTCAGCTGCGCATTGGCCCCCAGCACGATCTCCGTCACCGCATTGGTGAAGTAGCCACCGTCGCCCATGCTGACGTAGGTCTCCAGCACCTGCGCCTGGCTGCTGTCCTCGGCGACGATGAGATGCCGCGGCTGGCAGAACAGCGGGGCTTCTTGCGCCGTGGCGATGTGCAGCAAGTGGATGGGACGCTGCGCCACCCGACCTCTGGGCAAATGGATGTAGGCGCCGTCGGCCATGTAGGCGGCATTGAGCGCGGCGAAGCCGTCGGCACCGGCGTCGGCGTGGCGTCCCAGATGGGCCTCCAGTGCCGCCGGGTCTTCGCTCAGCACCTTGGCCAGACTGGCGATGCGGAGGTTTTCGGGCAGCTCGCTGCGCCGGCTGGACAGGCTGGGCATAAACTGGCCGTTGACGAACACCAGGCGCCAGGCCTCCAGCCCCGGTATCAGATAGCGCTGGATGTCTTCTTCATCCAGGCCCAGACAGGCCTTGATGCCGGTTTGGAACAGGGTCTTCTCTACCACGCTCATGCGGGTGTACTTCCACTCCTCGTTGCGCGGAGTGGGAAATCCCAGCTCGGCGAACCGCCCCATGGCGGCGCTGCGCCGGCTGTCCAGCCAGGGCACGCCCGCGCCGGGAAGCCCGCTGCGCTGGGCCTCATGCTCGCTCACATAATGCTCGATGCTCGGTGCTGCACTCATTGCTCGTGGACCCCTTACGCCGCCTCGCTCTCGATCCAGCCGTAGCCCCGCTCTTCGAGCTCCAGGGCCAGGCTGCGATCACCGGACTTGACGATGCGGCCGTGGGCCAGCACGTGGACCCGATCCGGCACGATGTAGTTGAGCAGGCGCTGATAGTGGGTCACCAGCACGAATGCACGCTCCGGGCTGCGCAGGGCGTTCACTCCCTCGGAAACGACCTGCAGGGCGTCTATGTCGAGCCCCGAGTCGGTCTCGTCCAGCAACGCCAGCCTGGGCTCCAGGATGGCCATCTGCAGGATCTCGTTGCGCTTCTTCTCGCCGCCGGAGAAGCCCTCGTTGACCGCGCGCTTAAGAAAATCCTCATTCATCTTCAGCAGCTGGGCCTTCTCGCGGATCAGGGTCAGGAAGTCCATGGCGTCCATCTCGGGCCTGCCCTGGTGCTTGAGCTTGGCGTTGAGGGCCGCCTTGAGGAAATACATGTTGTTGACGCCGGGGATCTCCACCGGGTACTGGAAGGCCAGGAACACACCTTCCCGCGCCCGCTCCTCCGCGACCATGGCCAGCAGATCCTTGCCCTCGTAGCTCGCGCTGCCGCCGGTCACCTCGTAGCCCTCGCGCCCGGCCAGCACGTGGGCGAGCGTGCTCT
>CAYQDX010000285.1:0-5543 GCA_964416345.1 uncultured Ectothiorhodospiraceae bacterium | reverse complement strand
CCGGTCGCAGAGCCTGCAGCAGCTCGGCGCCTCCCGTCCAGCTTCGGGGGGATCCGGCATAGAGCAGGCGGTCCAGCGCCTGCACCGCGGCGGCAGCCTGGGGGTCGCCCAGCTGCCGGCTCAGCGCACCCAGGCTGCGCGGCGGGCGGGCCGGCCAGCGGGCGGCGCCCCAGGCGAGCAGTGCGGTGCGCGCCCGGGCGGCGTCTGCGCTGGCGCAGGCCGTGCGCAGCTCGCGCTCGGCGGGCCTGAGTGCCGGCGGGGGCGGCGGGATGAGGGCGCGCGTTCTCCGACGCCGCCGGTGCTCCCAGGCCCAAAGGCCCAGCGTCAGCAGCCAGCCGGCCGCGAGGGCCACGCTCAGCCATGGCCACCAGCCCGGGGCCGGCACCGGCGGGGCGTGAGGTCGGGCGACCGCTGCCGGTGAGGGGCTCTCGGCGGAGCGGATCGGTGCCGCGGGGGTGGACTGCACGGCATGTTGTGGAGCCGGCGTCGGCGGGACGGCGGGCTGCCCCGCCGCCGGCAGCACATCGATGTTGCGGGGCGGCAGCACGGCCACCTTCGGCTGGTCCGTGTCGGCGTCCCACCAGGGAATGCGCACCTCCGGCAGAGTCAGCCTGCCGGCTCGGGCCGGCACCAGTGCCGCCTTCATCACCCGCTTGCCCAGCACGATGTTGGCCTGGGTCGTGGTCTGCAGCGCAGGCTGGTCCGGGTACACCTTGATGTCCCCGCCGGCTGCCAGGTCCACGTCGGGCAGCTGGGCCGCGGTGAGGCCTCGGGCCAGCAGTGTGACCGTCCGAGTCACAGGCTCGCCCACGCGGAACTTGGGTGGATCCGGCGACCAAGCCTCGCTCACGCTCAGATTCTGCGCGGGCAGCCACGGCCCGCTGCCGGAGCCCGCGGGACGCGCCCGCACGGTCACGGAGGCCGAAGGTGCGCTGGCGCGCACCGGACGGGTGGCGGCGAACAGACTGCCGAAGGGATCCACGCCGCCGCCCGGGAAGCCGTTGAACAATTCGTCTATGCCAGTGCTGCGACGATGCCGGTCCAGCACCTCGGCGCTCAGAACCGGGGCCTCGACCGTGAGCGCGCCGCTGTGCTGGGGAAAGATGGCATAGCGCCGCTCGATGACCTGGTAGCTGCGCCCGTCGTGCTCCGTCTGATAGCTCACGTCATCGCCCAGACGTTGGATGATCGCGTCCTCGGCCTTGGGATCGCTCAGGCTCGCGTTACGTAATTGCACGGCGTGGAAGATGCGAACCGTGTAGACCAGCTGTCCCTGCACGTAGGGTGACTTGGGGTCGAGGCTGGTCTCGAGAAATACGTTGCCGCTCGTCCCTCCGGACTGACCCGATCGACCTTGAGCGACCTTGATGGTGATGGGCCGGCTGTGGGCGCTGCCCAGGGCGATGGACGGGATGGTGAGGGTCCCGTTGTGCTTGGGCATCAGCTGGACATGCCAGTCCGTGCTGGCGTCCATGCGGCCGTTGACGATGTTGATACGGCTGCTGCGGCCCGTGCCCAGCACCTGGAAGTCCTGCTCCAGGGGGCTCAGATCGGGCTCGCCGGCGGGATTTTGGCCCGGATAGCTCAGCACCAGCTCCACGGTGTCGCCCTGACCCACCTCGCTGCGGTCGACGCTCGCCTGCAGGGACTGCGCCCGGGCCTGTCCCAGCCAGACCAGGGCCGCCGCGGCCAGCAGGGCCGCGAGGATTGCCCGTCCGGCCCCCGCGCCGCTGCCGGCGGGTGCCCGATTGCGGCCCCGCGCCTCGAATCCCGCATCGCTCCCGCTCACCATGGATTGCGCGCCTCCCGTGCCATGTGATTACGCTGCTGCTCCAGCAGAAACTTGCGCCGCAGCAGCCCGCCCGGATCGTCGGGGATGCGGCGCAGCCACTGCCGCAAGGCCTGCCTGGACTCCTGCTCGGCGCCCTCGGTCTCGCCTGCGGTGCGGCCCTCCTGTGCCTTCTTGCCGACCTCGGTGGGCCGGGGCTCGCGGTCCGGCGCCGGGGCGGCCTGCTGCTGGTTGCCCTGCGCCTGCTCCCTCTTGGGCTCTTGCGCCTCGGATGCCGTACCAGCCTGCTGCTTCTGCTTCGGGGCCCGATGTGCACCCGCCTGTCGGTCCTGCTTGCCGGTACCTGCCTGCGGATTACTCTGGTCGGTCCCCTTGGGCTGCTCCGTTGCCTGGCTGCCGGCCTGGGGCTCGGCACCCTTTTTCGAATTCCCCGCAGCTTGCTGCTGTGCGCCGGATTGCTTCCCGCTCTGGGCCTGCTTGCCTTGTGAGCCCTTCTGGTCCTGGCCTTTGCCGGATTGCTTCCCGCCCTGGGCCTGCTTGGCTTGTGAGCCCTGCTTGTCCTGACCCTTGCCGGTTTGCTGACCCTGTTTGCCCTGCTGTCCCTGTTGCTGCGCCTTTCGGCGCTGCTGCTCCAAGAGCTTCCGCACCAGCTCGCGGTTGTGCTCGGCGTCGGCGTCATGGGGTGCATCCTTCAACGCCTGGTCGTAGGCGTGCAGGGCGTCCTCCAGCTTGCCCGCCCGTGCCAGGGCGTTGCCGCGGTTGTAGGCGGTCTCGGGGTCCTGCCGCTTTGCCAGCAGCTCGGCGGCTTTCTGGTAGTGGCCTGCGCGATAGGCGGCGGCAGCCTTCCAGCGGGGGTCCTCGAACAGCTTGGCTGCCTGTTCCGGCTTACCGGCGGCCATGGCTTGCGCGCCCTGCTGATCGGGTCGCCACCACAGCCCGCGCCAGTCCATGGCCGAGGCCGTCTGGGGCGGAGGCAGCAGGACGAGCAGCGCCAGCGCCATGAGCCAGCCGCGGCGGAACGCCAGGGCCGCCAGCGGCAGCAGCAGCAGGACCAGATAGGGGCCTTCTTCGCGCCAGCGATCGGCGGCATGCGTCTGCTGGTCGCTCCGTCGGGTCTCGCCGGAGGCCTCGGTGATCCGGCGCAGGGCGCTCAGGTCTCGATCCCCGGGCGCCGACGCCACGTAGACGCCGCCCCCAGTGGCCGCCAGCTGCTGCAGGGGCTCGGCCTCCAGGCGCGGCACCACGATGGCGCCGCTGCCATCTTTCAGGAATCCGCCCCCGGGCAGGGGCACCGGAGCGCCCTGGGCGGTGCCCACCGCCAGCACCGAGAGTCTCGCGCCTTGGGCCCGCAGCCCGCGGGCGGCCGCCAGGGCCGAGGCCGGGTCGTCCAGGCCATCGGCGATGAGCAGCACCTCGCCCTCGGGCGTGCCGGCCTGGCGCAGCAGGGCGCCGGCCTGGCGCAGGGCCTGGGCGGCATTGCTGCCCCGCACGGGCATGATGTCGCTGGACAGGCTGGGCACCATCGCGGCAATGGTGGCCGAGTCGTCGGTCAACGGCGAGACCACGTGGGCGTCGCCGGCGTAGACCACCAGGGCGGTCTGACCCTCTCGGCTGCGTTTGAGCAGATCCAGCAGCTTGAAGCGCGCGTGCTTCAGGCGTGACGGCTTGACGTCGGTGGCACCCATGGAGCGCGACAGATCCAGCACCAGCACCCGCGCCGACTGGGTGCGGTACACCGGCTGGGGCCAGCGCTCCCAGGTGGGGCCGGCCAACGCCAGCACGCCGATGACCCACGCCGCGGACAGCAGCAGCAGGGGAGCACGGCGCACCTCGCCGCCGGCGTCCACCAGCAGGTGCGGCAGCAGGCGTGGATCGCACACCCGGTTCCACGCGCTGGCGCCGCCGCTGCTGCGCCATAGCTCCCACAGCAGCCATCCCAGGGGTATGAGGGCCAGCAGCCAGAGGGGGCGCAGCAGGTGGAATTCCTGCCAGCTCATGGCGTGGCGCTCCGCAGCACCAGGCGCGGCCACGCCAGTCGCGGTGCCGCCAGGCCGACCGAGAGCAGCAGCGCCAATCCCAGGGGCCAGAGGTACAAATCGGTCACCGGGCGAAACACCCGGGTGTCCTGGATGCTGGGCTCCAGGGCATCGAGCCGGGAGTAGATCTCCTCCAGCCCCTGCAGGTCGCGGGCGCGGAAATAGGCGCCGCCGGTCTCCTTGGCGATGGCCTTGAGGGTCCCCTCATCCAGGTCCGCCGCCGGGTTCACGCGGCGCATGCCGAACACCGACGGGACCATCAGCTGGTCGGCACCGATGCCGATGGTGTAGATGCGCACCCCGGCCGCCGCCGCCAGCTTGGCGGCCTGCCTCGGATCCACCTCCCCGGCGGTGTTGGCGCCGTCGGTCAGGAGCACCAGCACCCGCTTGCCCTCGGGGACCTTGCGCAGCCGCTTGATGGCCAGACCGATGGCATCGCCGATGGCGGTCTCCTTGCCCGCCAATCCGATCTCGGCCTCGTGCAGCACGGTGGCCACCGTCTTGCGATCGAAGGTCAGCGGAGTCTGCAGGTAGGCACGGGAGCCGAACAGAATGAGGCCGACCCGGTCGCCCTCCCGCCGCTCGATGAAGCGACTGCCCGTGAGCTTCACGACATCCAGTCGGGTCGCTTGACCCCCCTGGGGGTCCAGGTCGGGGATGGCCATGCTGCCGGAGATGTCCACCGCCAGCATGAGATCCCGCCCGGTCTGGGGCAGCTCCACGGCCTCGCCGAGCCACTGGGGCCGGGCGGCGGCGAGCACCAGGAGCAGCCATACCAGTAGTGCCCATGCGAGCGACCAGCGCCGTCTGGCATCGCCGCCGCCGGTGGCGAGACTGCTCAGGGTGGCGTAGAAGGGGACTCGCAGGGCCTGGCCGCTGCCCGACGGGGCCGGAGGCAGGAATCTCCACACCAGCCACGGCAGCGGCAGGGCAAGCAGCAGCCAAGGCCAGGCGAGGCTGATCATGCGGCTTCGCGAATGGGGGTGGCGCGCTCTATCCAGCGCCTGCCCAGGCCGGCCAGGGCAGGCACGTCCAGGGACTGGGGCGGGCGATAGGGGGCGATGGTCAATGCCCGTCCGGGACCCTCGGCGAACTGACCACGGCCGCCGGTGGTATCCAGGAATCGCAGCCAATCCTGCCCGGTGAGTCCGGCGACCTCCCGCCGCGGAAAACGTTGCAGGGCGTAGCGGCGCAACAGTCTGGACAGGTCCGCCGCGAAGGCGCCGGCGTCGCCCGCTTCGGCGTAGGCCGTTTCCAGCGCCCGCAGCTCCCGCAGGGCCGCCCGGCGCACCCGGCCGCGGCGCCAGCGCAGCACCAGCCAGACAGCAAGAGCGAGGCCCAGCGCCAGCGCGGCCGCCAGCGCCCACCAGCCCGGTGCCGGGGGCCACCAGTTCACCGTGGCCGGCAGATGGATGTCCCGCAGCCCCGCCAGGGGATCGCCGGCAGCGCCCATCAGCTTGCTCCGGATCTTTGGCGCAGCGCAAGACCCGCGGCCAGGGTGTCGCGTATCGGCTCATCGGTGCGCAAGGACAGGAAATGCAGGGCGTAGCGCCGGCACAGCTCCCGCAGATGCTCCTGGCGGGCACGAAACTGCTGTCTATAGGCTTCGCGCCAACCCGGCGGCGCGGTATCGAGCACCAGCACATGCCGGCCGTCGCTCACAGGATAGCGGCCGGGCGGTGGCGGGTCGGCTTCCAGGGCGTCGTAGATATGCACCA
>CAYQDX010000284.1:0-5562 GCA_964416345.1 uncultured Ectothiorhodospiraceae bacterium | reverse complement strand
TCGGTGGCCTATGCGCCACGGGAATCCTTGGAAGGCGACTACCTGAAGAGCGTCACTCGGGAGAGCTTTCGCATCGCCCACGACATCAGCTCCTACAGCTTCGCCGCCCTCGCCAAGGCAGGCCGCTCCATGATGCGGGGCCGTCACGGTGCACTGGTCACCATGACGTACATGGGCGCCGAGCGGGTGATGCCCCACTACAACGTCATGGGCGTGGCCAAGGCCAGCCTGGAGGCCAATGTGCGCTACATGGCCACCAGCCTCGGGCGCGAAGGGATTCGGGTCAACGCCGTCTCGGCCGGCCCCATCAAGACCCTGGCCGCCACCGGCATCAGCGACTTCCGCAAGCTGCTGGCCTACAACGAGGCGGTCGCGGCCCTGGGGCGCAACGTGACCATCGAGGAGGTCGGCAATACCGCCGCGTTCTTGTGCTCCGATCTGGCATCGGGAATCACCGGCGAGGTGCTTTATGTGGATGCCGGAGTCCACTTTGTCGCCATGGGGCCGGTGGAAGATGAGCCGCCAGAAGCCTAGGAGCCAGCCCATCCGAGTGGCCCTAGGCTTCCTTTAGCGCGGCGGCCTGGGCGGGTGCCCGCGCCAGGATGCCCTGCTCCCCTTCGAGCCTGGCGATGATGACGGCGCCGCAGGAGTCGCTGAAGACGTTGACGCTGGTGCGGCACATGTCCAGCACCCGGTCGACCGCCAGGATCAGGCCGACGCCTTCCGCCGGCAGCCCGATGTTGGCCAGGATGATGGTGATGGCCACCAGGCTGGCCGCCGGAATGCCCGCCACGCCGACGGAGGTCAGCAGGGCCGTCAGCACGATGGCGAATTGCTGGGCAAAGCCCAGATCCAGTCCGTAGGCCTGGGCGATGAACATCGCCGCCACGCACTCATAAAGGGCCGTGCCGTCCATGTTGATGGTGGCGCCCAAGGGCAGCACGAAGCTGGTGACCCGGTTGGACACCCCGGCGTTGCGCTCCACGCACTCCATGGTGACGGGCAGGGTCCCGGCGGAGGAAGCGGTGGAGAATGCCGTCAGCATGGCCGGCGCCATGGCTCGATAGTGCCGTGTCGGGCGCAGGCCGAGCAGCTTGAGCATCAGAGGCAGGAAGCCGAAGGCATGCAGGGCCAGGGCCGCAAGCACCGTGAAGAAGAACACGGCCAGAGGCCGGAAGGCGTCCAGTCCACTCTCGGCGATCACCTTGGCCACCAGCGCGAACACTCCCAGGGGGGCGAAGCGCATGACCAGATCGGTGATACGCATCATCACCTCGAACACGCCCTGCCAGAAGGCCTTCAGGGCCTCGGCGGGCGCCCCCTTTAGGTTACGCGTGAAATAGCCGAACAGCAGGCTGAAGACGATCAGGCCCAACATCTTGCCGTCGGCCGCCGCCGAGACGATGTTGGGCGGGACCAGGCGAAGGAAGATCTGCGCGACGTCGCTCGCATCCCGGCCCTCGACCATCGTCGCCACCGCACTGGTGTCGGCGTGCAATCCGATGATGTCCTCGGCCGGCTCGCCGTCGACGATGCCCGGCGTAGTGAGATTGACCAGAGAAAGACCGATGAGTATGGCGACCAGGCTGGTGGTCATGTAGTAGAGCACCGTGCGACCGCCCAGGCGCCCCAAGGCATGCCCGTCACCGATCCCGCCGATGCCCGTGATCATGGAGGAGACCACCAGAGGCACGATTAGCATCTTCAGCGCATTGAGGAACAGAGATCCGACGAGCGCGTAGGCGCCGGTGACGCTGACGCCCAGGAGCCGGGTCTCGCTCCCGGTCAGGAGTCCAGCAGCCACGGCCAGCCCCATCGCGATCAGGATTTGCCAGTGAAGTTTGAGCTTCAGCATGACGCCCTCCCGGGATGCGGTGGAGCCGGCGTGTGGAGCCTAGAGCTTGGATTCGAACAGCTTGATGTCGGCCGCCGCCGTCAATGCCTCGACCACGCCGTCGTACTCGGCCTGACCGCGCGCCTGGCGCACGCCGTCGGCGATAGCCTTGCGCTCGTCCCTCCCCACCGACGCCGGATCGCCATCCTTCACCTGGGTGACCTGGACGACGCCGTAGTCACCGTCGGCGAGGGACAGCCCTATGCTACTGGACTTGCCCTCCTCCGGCCGGGACAGCCGGAAGGCCGCATCCCGCAGCGCGGGATCGAGCTTGGAATCGTCCCGACCCAGGGTCCGGGGGGCGTGCCACTCCAGCTCGTGCGTCTTGGCCAGCTCGGCGGGAACCTTGCCGGCGCGGATGCCGTCGAGGATCTCCACACCCAGCTCTTGGGCCTTGGCGTGGGCCTGCTGCTGCTTCAAGGTCGTGACGATTACCGCACGCACGTCCTCCAGGGAGCGCTGTCGAGGCATGTCGTGCTGCTTGACCCGCAGCACCACCATGTGAGTGCTGTCCAACTCGATGACGTCGCTGTTCAGCCCTTCGCTCTTGACCTTGTCGCCGAAAGCGGCAGAGACCACCTTGGGATTGGCGGCGATGCCGGTGCCTCCCTTGCTGTCGAAAGGACCGGCCTCCTGCACGTTCAGATCCAGTGCCTTGGCCGCCGGTGCTAGGGAATCCGGCTGCTCGTAGGTCAGGTTGGCTAGCATGTCCGCCTGCTCGTAGAAGCGATTCTCCGCGCGGGTGCGCTGATAGTCCTTCAGCAGCTGGGGGCGGACCTCCTCGTAGGGCTTGTGGCTGGCCGGCTTCACTTCCAGCAGCTTGATGATGTGGAAGCCGAAGGGCGTGCGCACCAGATCGCTGATCTCCCCCGGCTTCATGCTGAAGACCTTATCTTCGAATGGGGCCACCATCATCCCTCGGCCAAAGAAGCCTAGGTCTCCCCCATGGGCTGCCGAGCCCTTGTCGTCGGAGGCCTCCTTGGCGACCGCTGCGAAGTCCTCTCCACCCTTGAAGCGCTTCAGCAGCGCCTCGGCCTTCTTCCGAGCCGCGGCGACGGTCGCCGCGTCGGCATCCTTTGGCACCTGTACCAGTATGTGCTGAGCATGGCGCTGCTCCGGGGTGGTCCATTCGGCCTCGCGCTCGGCATAGGTCTTCTTGAGCTCATCTTCATCCGCCGGCACCTCCGCTGCCAGCTGATCCAGGGACAGCTCCAAGTACTCGATCGACACCTTCTCCGGAGTCATGAAGCCGGTCTTGTGCGCGTCGTAGTAGTGCTGGATTGCCGCATCGTCGGACGTGATAGCGGCGAGAAACCGCTTGCGAGGCACGATCAGATAGCCCACGTCCCGCTGCTCGTGCTGCAGTCGGATCGCCGCGTCGACCTCCCATGGCAGCACCACGGCGGTGGCGGCGACGCCATTCTCGAGCTGCTGGAGCACCATGCTCCGCCGCATCTGGTCCTCGAACTGAGCGGTGGACAAGCCACGATTGCGCAGCAGGTCCTCGTACTGGGTCTGATCGAACCTACCGTCGCGCTTGAAGGCGTTGATGCTGCGGATCTCGGCGGCCAGAGCCGCGTCGCCGACCCGAAATCCGTCCGATAGCACCGCCTGCCCCATGGCCTGCTCGCGCACCATGCGCCGCAGCACCGTCTTCTTCATCTGCCCTTCATCGAACATGTCTGCGCGGAAGCTCGCCCCCAGCATGGAGCGCAGACGCTGCATGTGCTGGTAGTAGGCCTGCTGGAACTGGCGCAGGGTGATGTCCTGGCCGTTGACGCTGGCCACCACCAGCTCCTCGCCACCGCCGAAGTAGTCGTAGACACCCCAAAGGGCGAACGGAATGATGAGCAGAATGATGATGGCCCAGGCGAACCACGACTGGGCACGGTCTCTAATGGATTGCAGCATGGGGGCTCGAGCGGTTGGTGGTGGATCGAAGGAGGGCGGCGCCAGCGCACCCCGCCGGAGTGCGCTGCTCGCATCTGGAACTATGGCGGAGTGGACGGGATTCGAACCCGCGACCCCCGGCGTGACAGGCCGGTATTCTAACCGACTGAACTACCACTCCAAGAACTTGATGGTGGGTGCTGAGGGGTTTGAACCCCCGACCTTCGCCTTGTAAGGGCGACGCTCTCCCAGCTGAGCTAAGCACCCGACCCAGAAGGCGCGCTAGTTTAATGCATCCTTCAGTGCTTTGCCAGGCTTGAACGACGGAATCTTGGCCGCCTTGATCTCGATAGCCTGACCGGTCTGAGGATTCCGCCCGGTGCGCGGCGGACGCTCGCGTACTGAAAACGTCCCGAAACCGACCAATGATACTTGCTCCCCATCTTTCAGGGCACCGGTCACGCCATTGACTATGGCATCCAGGGCGCGCCCCGCCGCAGCCTTCGATATCTCGGCAGACTCGGCAATGAAATCGATGAGCTCTGACTTGTTCACAAGATTCCTCCCCTTCCGCTGTAAACTTATGTTCTCGTAAGGGCGTACGCGCTGTCCTGGAGGCCAGAACCGCTCGATCTCCAGCCATTTCGGCAAGGGTCGGTGTGCCCCCTCCCTGGCCCCATGGGCGAAGCGGTTCTTATACCAACAGCGCAGAAGAGCTGTCAAGGAAGGACCGGATCCCGGCTCAGTGGGTGTTTACCCGATCTCCCGCCGGCTCCTCTGCACCTTTCTCCTTGCTCACGACTGCATCCAGCTTCCCCTTTTCGTCCGCAGGGACGGGCATGTGCTGCAGCGCCACGGCCAGGACCTGATCGATCCAGCGGACCGGGCGGATATCGAGGCTCTGCTTGATATTCGCCGGGATCTCCTTCAGATCCCGGCGGTTCTCTTCCGGAATCAGAACGATGTTGATTCCGCCGCGGTGTGCCGCAAGCAGCTTCTCCTTCAGTCCTCCAATCGGCAGCACCTCGCCGCGCAGCGTTATCTCTCCGGTCATGGCCACATCGGCACGCACCGGAATATTGCTGAGCGCAGATACCAGGGCCGTGCACATGGCGACACCGGCACTGGGACCGTCTTTGGGAATGGCACCCTCGGGCACATGGATGTGCACGTCGTGGCTCTGGTGGAATGCCCCGTCTATGCCGAGCAAGGCCGCGCGGCTGCGGACCACCGTCATGGCTGCCTGGACGGATTCCTGCATCACGTCCCCGAGCTGGCCCGTGATGGTGAGCTTGCCCTTGCCCGAGACCACGGCGGCCTCGATGGTGAGCAGATCTCCGCCGACCTCCGTCCACGCAAGCCCGGTCACCTGACCGACCTGATCGCGCTCCTCGGCCCGTCCGAAACGGAAGCGCTTGACGCCCAGATACTTCTCCAGGTTCCGCGCACCCACAGTGGACTTCTTGTCCGGATGCCGGAGCAGCACGTCCTTCACCACCTTGCGGCAGATCTTCGAGATGTGACGCTCCAAGTCGCGCACGCCCGCCTCCCGAGTGTAGTAGCGGATGATGTCCCGTATCGCCGACTGCGAGATAGTAATCTCGGAAGGCACCAAACCGTTGGCGGCAATCTGCTTCGGTACCAGATAACGATCGGCGATGTTGATCTTCTCGTCCTCGGTGTAGCCCGGCAGCCGAATGACCTCCATGTGGTCCCGCAAGGGCGCGGGAATGTTCAGGGTGTTGGCCGTCGCCACGAACATCACGTCCGAAAGATCG
>CAYQDX010000283.1:0-5565 GCA_964416345.1 uncultured Ectothiorhodospiraceae bacterium | reverse complement strand
TTGAAGTACAAGTTCTGGTACGAGGACGAGCGCAACCAGCCCCGCACCCGTTGGTTTCCGGATATCGACGCCACCGACCGGGAGCATGGCCGCCTGCAGGAAGACCTGGCCCGGGATCTTGCCGAACGGCTCGTGGAGATCAGGTCCGCCGAGCCGAGCGCGGGCACTGTCGCACCCAAGCCCATTGCGACCAGTCACCGTCCGTCAGGCAAACACCTGGTGCTGGTCAACGGCGGCGACGACGATGCCGCCCTGGTGCGGGAGGTAGCCGATCGGCTCTACCAGAATCACGGCCCGGGGACGATGGTGCCCCTGTCGGCCTTACCGGACGCGAACGGGATCACGAGCTCCGCCATCCGGCGCGACCTGCGGGACAAGCTCAAGCTCTGCAGCGCCGTGCTGATGGTGTACAAGAACGGTCCCGTGCATCAGATCCACAGCCAGATCACCGAGTTCCTGAGGAGCGTGCCGCAGCGGCCCAAGCACCACCCTGTGCCGACTCTGGACCTATGCCACCCGGCGGACGGCAGCCCGTCGATCGGCATGAATCTGCCGCAGGTGCGTGACTTCCCCTGCGGCCCGGACTGGACCGCCGACTGCTGCCGGCAGCTCGCCTCGCTGCTGCCATGATGCCTGCCGGTCCCTACCCCGGCCTGCGCCCCTTCGAGCGCGACGAGGACATCCTGTTCTTCGGCCGAGACGAGCAGGTGGACCAGCTGCTGGACAAGCTGGCGCAGACCCACTTCCTGGCGGTGCTCGGCACCTCGGGCTCAGGCAAGTCGTCCCTGGTGCGCGCGGGCCTGCTGCCGGCCCTGGAGGGAGGCTACCTGGCCGGGGCCGGCCCCCGCTGGGCCATCGCCGAGCTGCGCCCGGGCGACCGGCCCTTCCACCGCCTGGCCAAGGCGCTGATCGAGGACGCGGGCTTCGGCAAGCCCCGGGCATCACGGCAGGATGCCGCTGCCGAGACAGACCAGGGCGATGCCTCCGAGGACACCGTCGCCGGGCTCGAGGCGGACCTGCGAAGTGGCAGCCTGGCACTCAACTGGCGCCTCGGCCTGCGGCCCCTGCCCGCAGGGACCCGGCTGCTGATCCTGGTGGACCAGTTCGAGGAGCTGTTCCGCTACCATCGGGGGGCCGCAGGCGAGGCCGCCGCCTTCGTCGCCCTGCTCCTCGGCGCCGCGACCCATCCGGACGTCTACCTGGTCATCACCCTGCGCTCCGAATTCCTGGGCGACTGCGCCCTGTATCCGGAGCTGCCGGAGGCGATCAACGCGGGATTATTCTTGACCCCCTCTCTCACCCCCGAGCAGATGGCCGACGCCATCCAGCTCCCGGCCCAGTTGCCCCAGTTCGGCGGCGAGGTGGAATCGGCTCTGGTGGGAGAGATGCTGAAGGAGGCCCAAGGCCAGACGGACCAGCTCCCGTTGCTGCAGCACGCCCTGCTGCGCCTGTGGGACCGGGCCGGCGACTCCAAGCACATCGGCGCGAGAGGACTCGCGAATCTCGGAGGCCTCAGCCACTGCCCCGATGCCCACGTGGAGGAGGCCTACGGCTCGCTGGACAAAGAGCAGAGGCGCATCGCCGAGGTCATGTTCCGGGGCCTCACCGAGCGCGGCGCCGGGCGCGACACCCGCCGCCCGGTGCACCTGGGGGAGATCGCCGCCCTGGCCGGAGTGGAGCCGGCGGCGGTCGCCGCCGTGGTCGAGGACTTCCGCGAGCCGGGGCGCAGCTTTCTGGTGCCCCCCGCCGGCACGCCGCTCACCCCGGAGAGCGTGCTCGACATCACCCATGAGGCCCTGATCCGCCAGTGGGACCAGCTGAAACAATGGACCCAGGACGAGGCCGAGCAGGCCGAGCTGTACCAGCGTCTCGAGTCCGCTGCCCGGCGTCACCGGCAAGGCGAGGGGGCGCCGTGGATCGACCCGGACCTGCAGATCACCCTGCAGTGGCGCGACAAGCACCGGCCCACGGAGCACTGGGCCGCGCGCTACGGCGGCGACTTCAGCCAGGCCATGGGCTTCCTGGAGAAGAGCCGCGAGGCCCGCGACACCGAGCGAGAGGCCAAGGAACGGCGACGCCGCAAGGAGATTCGGCTCACTCGCACGGTGGCCGTGGTTTCCCTGGCCGCCTTCCTGGTGAGCGCCATCTTCGCGGCCTGGGCCTGGTACGAGCGCCGAAGCGCGGTGGCGGCTGGAAGGGCACGATCCCGAGGCCGGCAAAACCGGGGCGGTAAATGCCGTGCTCTTTAACCCGGACGGCGGCACCCTCTCCAGCGCCGGGGACGACGGCCGCATCCTGCGCTGGTCCATGCCGGCCGGCGAGAGGATGGGTGAGCCCTGGCAGGCCCCGGCGGAGGTCTGGGCGCTGGCTCTGAGCCCGGATGGCAAAACCCTGGCAAGCGGCAACCGGGGGGCAGGTATCACCCTCTGGTCAATCGCAGAAGGCAAGGTGATCCGTACCCTGAAGGGCAGAACCAGCTCCATCGCCGACGGCAAAGCTCTCGCCTACACCCCGGACGGCCACCTCCTGAGTGGCGGCTACAACGGCGAGGTGGGCCTGTGGGACCCGGCGACCGGCCGCGAGCGGGTCCTGGCGCGCATCCATGCCGATGAGGTCGACGCGGTGGCGGTGAGCCCGGACGGCCGCTACCTGGCCACCGGGGGGACGGACAAGCGCATCGTGCTCTGGCGCCTGGAGCGGGAGGGCGCCCGCCCGCTGCGCCTGCTGCAAGGCCACGGCAACAAGGTCATGGGCCTGCGCTTCACCCCGGACGGCCGCCTGCTCTCCGCAAGCTACGACAACACCATGCGCCTGTGGGATCCGGCCAGCGGCACCACGCTGCGCATCTACCAGGGCCACCGCGCCGGCCTCTGGTCCATCGCCCTGCACGGCACCGACATCTACACCGCCGCCAACGACGGCACGGTGCGCCGCTGGACCCTGGGCACGCTCAACCAGTGGCTGTGGGAGCTGCCCGGAGAGCCCATCTCCGCCGCCATCTCCCCGGATGCGGCCTGGGTCTCCGTCGGCTTTAGTGATGGGGCCTTGCGAATGTATCGCTTACCGGGCGGGGCCGAGGCAACAAGCCCAACGGATGCGGTCCAGGCCAAGGGAGGCGTTGGGCTTCGCGGAGCTCAGCCCAACCTACAAGCGACTTCCATCCTCGAGGTCAAGGATGCGCATAGTAATGCGCATAATAATCAGATCCTTCGTCAAGCCTACAGCGCAGACGGCAGCCTTCTCGCCACCTCCAGCCACGACCACACCGCGAAGCTCTGGCGCATGGAGCAGGGCCCGGACGGCCCGCGACTGACCCGGCTCCATACCCTGGACCGCCACGGCGACAGCGTCCACGCCCTCGCCTTCTCCCCGGACGGCCGGCGCCTCGCCACCGCCGGTTACGATGGCCGAGTGGGGGTGTTCGACGTAGGGAGCGGAAAAGGGGAGCTATTCGTAGCCCATGAAGGCAAAGTCGCCAGCGTGGCCTTTGACCAAACCGGAAAGCACCTGCTGACCGCAGGCTACGAAGATTCCCGTCTCCGCCTCTGGGATCTCACCCAGACCCCACCCAGGCCCCGTGACCTCGCCCGAGCCCAAGACAGGCTCCTCTGGGCCGCCCTCGGGCCAGACGACTGGCAAGTCGCCGCCGTGGGCCGGACTCAATACGTCACTCTCTACGACCTGGCCCCCGACCCCGCCCCGCCTGGGCACCTCGTGGGCCACGAGCAGGCCGTGTTCCGTGCCGCCTACACTCCCGACGGCGCCCAGCTTGCCACCGTAAGCTCCGACATGACCCTGCGCCTGTGGGATCTTGGCCGCGACAAACCCCTATTCTCTTTGCACCTGCCCGCCACCCGCGAGCGTGGTGTTCCTCTCTGGGACTTCGCCCTGCGCTGCCTGCCCGCCGACGCCTCAGGCCCCCATGCCGGCCATTGCTGGATCGCCGTGCCGCTGACCATGGGCCGCCTCGCCCTCTATCGGCTGCCCTACCAAGACCCGCCGGATTCGCTCGGGCCATAGGCGCTCGTAGCGGACCCCGGTATGGCACACCACAGCACCCTCGTCACCCACAATGTGAGTGAGCTTAGCCGCGTGCCAGGATTGACCAGCGTAGACTGGCTCGACTGAATTCAGATTCCGTCGGTCCTTGCTCGCAGACATCGTCCCGTGAGCTTTTTCCGCTGCGCCGACTGCGTCCATTGCGCCTGCAATTGGCCTTTGGACATCTTCGTCCGTCGCAATCGAGCGGCATCGTCTTCGGTTACAGACTCGACGCCAGCCGGAAGTGTCTAGTCAGTAATCAACCATTGCGAAAGTCCTCGCATGGGGTCGAAGCGACCGCCAGCGGAAGGGAGCCCGCCGACGAGTGTGCAGGGATGTACTTGCAGCGTGTCGCGAAGGCCCGATGCAAGAACCTTCGGGATGACTCATACACCAGGCCATTGCAAAACAAGCTCCAGACCAGAAACCCGCTGAAGGAAACAGCACATAACGCTGGCCGCCGGGAGGCCGCTTGGCCATCTTGCCGAATACCAGGGTGCACATGAGCGCGGCCGCGAGCGGCCGGATGAGCAGCCACAGGGGACCCAGTAGGGTATAATTGCTCATAGCATCGATACATACAGAATTGGAGGCAGACATGGAGATTTTGGGCATTGATATTGGTGGATCGGGGATTAAGGGCGCCCTGGTCGATACGGAAAAAGGCGAATTCACGTCCAAGCGCCACCGCATCGCCACGCCGCAGCCGGCCACACCCGAAGCGGTCATCAAAACCGTCAAGAAGCTCGTCGATCATTTTGAGTACAGCGGCCCGATTGGCGTGGGCATCCCATCGGTTGTGATCGATGGCGTCGTCAAAACAGCGGCCAATATTGACGATGGCTGGATTGGCTATCCGGGCCAGAAAGAACTTGCCAAGGCGACTGACTGTCCGGTCACGCTTCTCAATGACGCCGACACTGCCGCCATCGCCGAGAGGCAATTTGGGGCCGGACACAATCATGCGGGAGTCGTGATGGTCTTTACCCTGGGCACAGGGATTGGCAGCTCGATGTTTGTGCACGGCCGTCTCGTCCCCAACCTGGAATTAGGCCACATCTTCATGCGCAATCAGAAGAAAGACGCCGAGGAGTACACCTCCGACCGTACCCGCAAGGATAAGGATTTGGATTGGAAAACGTGGGGCCAACGCCTCAACGAGTATTTCCAATACATCGAAGCGTTGTTTTCGCCGCAGTTGATCATCATTGGTGGCGGCGTCAGCAAGAAACACAATAGATTCCTCCAATACATCGACATCACGACAGAGGTTGTTCCGGCGCAACTGCTCAATCAGGCCGGGATTGTGGGCGCAGCTCTGGCGGCGGTTGGTGATGGATGAATGACGGGGGCGCGGGGGTCCAAAACGAAAGCCTGGCCCCGGGAGCTGCCAGCGCTCCATCGCATGCATTAGACTCAAAGCTACGATAAGGGGAAGCTGACCGGAGGAGGAACCTTCGATGCCGCGCACCCGCCGTCTCCATCTCCGCGCCGTCCCTCTCGCCGCCGCCCTGGCGGCCGCTG
>CAYQDX010000282.1:0-5571 GCA_964416345.1 uncultured Ectothiorhodospiraceae bacterium | reverse complement strand
GCGCTCAACCCCTTTGCGGCCCGCTGCATCCGTAATTATCACCTGGACGGAGTACAAGTGTACTACTCATGCTCCTGAGCACTAATGGATGTGCGAGGGGGCGCGATGACCACGGGCCACGGGTGCCTCGGCCTCAAGGCAAGAACCGCACCAACACCGACCCCGTCATGAATCTTATACGGAATCTCCCTCGAACTGCTATCGAAGCTTCATTGCTCCGTCAGCGCCCCTTGCTAGCGTCGGTGCCCATCTTGCGGGGCCGGCGCGAGACGCTGGGGGCCGCCTTCTTCGGTGCAAATCTCGCGACCCGCCTCCTCGTCGTGCTTCACCACAGTCCTAGCTCAAAAAGGGGTATTGCAATGGCGTTCTACGTAAACGAGAAGCCCGCGTGGTCACTGGCCGCGATCGTGGCTGGGATGGCTGCCGCGCTGACGGGCTGCAACTCCAGCGGCGACGACGGATCCGGAACCGCTACCGAAAATACCTTGTCCTTCGCGGAGGTTCCCGTGCCCACCAGCGACGCGGAGAGGCGGGCGGTTGTTGGCTCACCCACCGCGACCGTCAACGGCAAGGATTACTCCATCGGCTACCACACCATCCTGCGTAGCGGTGAGAGCTATTCCACGCCCGCCCGGGGCGCCACCTCGGCCACCGAGCTGAGCGTGTTCGGTCTGCTCTACGACAAATACGGCAATCCCCTGTACGACGCCGACGGCTCGCCGGTCATCTCCAACGACAACGACTTCTCCTCGCTGTTGATCGGCGACGACGGCAAGCTGTACATGGTCTCACACTTCGAGAATTACGATGTGGGCAGCATGTACATCACGGAGCTCAGTCAGGACGCCCAGACTGGAGAGCTGGGCGCCATTCGTACCCGCCACCTCGATTTCTCCCAGTTGAATGGCGGCTGGATCCATTGCGCCGGCTCGCTCACCCCCTGGGGCACCCATCTGGGCTCCGAGGAATACGAGCCGGACTGGACCCAGGTCGACCCCGTCACCAACCGCTATACGGGCTGGCAGTCCAACGGCGGCAGCAGCGCCAACATGGCGTCCTATTTCGGCGGCTCCGCCTGGTACCAGGACCCCGACGCCTTCGACTATCACGTCATCAACTGGTACGACTACGGCTGGCAGATCGAGGTCAAGGTCCACGACTTCGCCCACGTAAACGCCACCAAACACTACAGCATGGGCCGCATCGCCCACGAGCTGGGCTATGTCCTTCCAGACCGCTAGACGGCCTATCTCTCCGACGACGGCACCTACGTCGGCTTGTTCCGCTATGTCGCCGACAACCCGGGTGATCTCAGTGCCGGCCGGCTGTATGCCGCCAAGTGGCATCAGACCGGCACGGAGAACGGCGGCAGCGCCGATCTGAGCTGGATCGATCTGGGCCATGCCACCGACGCCGAGATTCGCGCCCTCATCGATTCCCGCCTCACCCTGAGCGACATCTTCGATGTCCAGCCGTACACCGGCGGCTGTCCCACCGGCTACGTCATGACCGATACCACCTGGAACCGGGAGGCGGGCAAGGACGGCGAGTGCCTGCAGCTCAAGCCCGGCATGGAGCTGGCGGCCTCCCGCCTGGAGACCCGGCGCTGCGCCGCCTACCTGGGCGCCACCACCGAGTGGGAGAAGATGGAGGGCATCACCTACGACCCGGCGACCAACACGCTCTATCAGGCCATGTCCAGAGTTCGCAGCGGCATGAGCGACTCCAAGGGCGACATCCAGCTGCCCCTGGACTACTGCGGCGCGGTCTACGCCATGCCCCTGGACAGCAACTACGTCGCCAGCACCGTGCACGCCGAAGTGGTCGGCGTGCCCGTCATGAAGAGTCTGGGGGCGGCCGAGGATACCCCCTACGATCCGCCGCTGGACGCGAGCCAATGCTCGCTGGACCACATCGCCGAGCCTGACAACCTCCCCTTTATTCCAGGCTACAAGACTCTGATCATCGGTGAGGACACCGGTATCGGGCACCAGAACGACGCCATCTGGGCCTACAACCTGGACTCCAAGACGCTGACCCGCATCGAGACCACGCCCTACGGCTCGGAGACCACCTCGCCCTATTTCTACCCCAACGTCAACGGCTGGGGATACCTCATGAGCGTGGTCCAGCATCCCTACGGCGAGTCCGATCAGGACAAGTCTACCGGTGCGGGCGACAAGCGAGCCTACACCGGCTACATCGGTCCGTTCCCTGCCATGAACTGAGCCCGAAGGGGGACCGTTAAAGCGACCTGGGCCCGCCGCTGGGGCGGGCCCCTTCTTGGGACCGAGCCGGTCCGGAATGCTCCGACGCCAGGGGTAGACGAAGCGATGAGAGCGACGATCCTTTGCTTCTTGATCATCTTGGTCATTGCCTTCCCACCCGGCAGCAGCGTGCTGGCACAAGACGCTGCCGGTGAGGCCATGGACCTGCGCGGCAAGGCCCTCGTGAATGGGGCCGCCTACATCCCGCCGCAATGCTACATCAAGACCACGGATGCCGCAGGCCGAGTCCACAATCCATGCTTCACCTGCCACCAACAGGCGACACCGCCCAATTTCACCAATGACCAGGACCTGCAGCTCGCCTACGACTTCCCCGCAGACGCCACCGGCAACCACTGGTCCAACCTCTTCGAGGACCGCTCCGTCGCGGCGGCGGCTATCAGCGATGAGGCAATCCTGGCCTTCCTGCGCACCGACAACTATCACGACGCCGATGGCGAGATCGGCCTGCTCAGCCGGCTTGCTGACCTGCCCGAAGGCTGGGACTACGACGGCGACGGAGTCTGGGAAGGCTATGTGCCCGACTGCTACTTCGATTTCGACGACGCGGGATTCGACCGCAATCCGATGGGCCAGCCCACCGGTTGGCGGGCATTCGCCTACACCCCCTTGGCCGGCACTTTCTGGCCCACCAACGGCTCCATGGACGACGTGCTCATCGGGCTGGCGGAGCCTTTCCGACGGGACGTCGAGGGCCGCCCGGACCGCACCGTGTACGCGCTCAACCTGGCTATCGTCGAGGCCCTCATAAGGCGCACCGACGTGCCCGTCGACCCGGTAGACGAGCGCACCCTGGGGGTGAATTTGGATGGAAATGGAGTGCTCGGCATGGCCGACCGGGTCGGCTACTATTGGTCACCGCAGGCCGGCGGGCACCGAATGTCTTATGTGGGTCAGGCCGCAGCCCTGCAGCTCAGCGGCGAGCTGCACCTGGTCCCGGGGCTGTTCCCCGAGGGCACCGAGTTTCTGCACTCCGTGCGCTACCTCGACCCCGGCGATGACGGCAGCATCGCCCTGTCAGCCCGGATGAAGGAGCTGCGCTATGCCAGGAAGGTGGGCTGGCGCAGCTATAGCGCACTACGCCAGTCGGCTGTGGCCGAGTCGGTCGAGACCCACGCCTTTCCTAATCGCCTGCGGCAGGTTCTCGGCGACATGGAAGCCGGGGTGAGCAACGATCAGGGATGGGTGTACCAGGGCTTCATCGAGGACGCCAACGGCGCGCTGCGACCCCAGACCTACGAGGAAACAGTGTACTGCGTGGGCTGCCACGGTGGCACAGGGGCCGCCACCGACGGCATCCTGGCGTTCCCGCGCAAGCTCCCCGCAGATTCCTTCCGGCGCGGCTGGTACGACTGGTCTCAGCGCGGTCTCTCCGGGATCCCGGAGCCCATGCGCTCCGACGGTCAGTACGAGTACACCCATTATCTGCAGCAGAACGACGCCGGCGACGAATTCCGTGCCAATGGCGAGGTGGTGGAGCGCTTTTTCGACGACGCGGGCCGGCTCAAGCCCGCCAGGATCGAGGCCCTGCACCAGGACATCGCCGTGCTGCTGTACCCGTCCCGGCAACGGGCGCTGATGCTGGACAAGGCCTACAAGCTGATCGTGCTGAAGCAGCGCTACGCCTATGGTCGAAGCGTGGCCATGACCGTACCGCAGCAGGTCTACCGTGAGGTGCAGCAAGACGAGCCCACCGGCATCAACACGCCGGTGGCCGGCCCCCGCTGAGCCGCGAGGCACCGCGGAGCTCGCGACAAGAACAAAAAATCGAGCGCGGCAACCCTATTGCGGCCCTCGGGGACCTCTTTCAGCGTTGGCAGCTGAGAGAACAAGAATGCCCCGCGCCGGGCGACCGGCGCGGGGCTGCTCGGCGCCTCGCTACGCGGGATTGTAGAGTGCTACTTCTGCGTGGAGGTCTTGGGCGTGGTCACCTTGGGCGCGGCTACGACCGGCGCGGCTACCACGGGGTATCCCCATGCGGGGTAGCCGCCCCAGCCGTATGGGCCGCCCCAGCCATATGGGCCACCCCAGCCCGGATAGCCCCAGCCAGGATAGCCCCAGCCAGGATAGCCCCAGCCACCTAGGCCACCGCCGAAGTGGAAGCCGAAGTCCATACCACCCCAGCCCCAACCGTCCCAGGGACCGCCGCCCCACCAAGCGTCGGCGGATTGCAGCGGAAGCGCGGAAGCGGCAGCGATGGCAGCAGCGGCAGCGATCTTGCTCAGTGTTCTCATGATGCGTCACTCCTCTATTGTGACCTCTCCGGCCTCTTCGCTATTTCAGCCGGTTCTGGCCATTACACAACTAGAATTGCACTGCACAAACACGCCTGCATTGATCTAACTCAACAGCACCTTATTATATGATAAATCTTTAATGTAGACCGCCTGCCCACAGTCGCCCGACCCCTATTGGAAGGCCTGTCCCGGCTTGGCCCCCATGGCCTTGAGAATCTTGGCCAACGGACAGAAGCCGGTGAAAGCCGACTGGAGCAGGTTGAGTCCGACGAACGCAGTGAGAATCAGCCAGTAAAGGCTGAAATAATACGCCAGGACGACGGACACCAGAATCATGGCGCCCGCGACGGCGAGCACGATACGGTCGATGGACATGTCACATCCTCCTCGGTGAATGGAGTCCCCTAGCGCGGTGCGCCGCGACACACGCAATATTGCAAGCACTTGCTCGGCGTCAACGTCCGGTCCGCGCCGCGATGCGCAGACGTAGTGCGTTGAGCTTGATGAACCCCGCCGCATCACGCTGGTCGTAGGCCCCAGCGTCGTCCTCGAAGGTCGCCACATCGGCGTCGAACAGACTGTCCCCGTCGGAGGCACGGCCCACCACCGTCACGCCGCCCTTGTAGAGCTTGACACGCACCCGGCCGTTGACGTGGGACTGAGTGGCGTCGATGAGCTGCTGCAGGGCCTTGCGCTCGGGACTCCACCAGTAGCCATTGTAAATAAGACTCGCGTAGCGCGGCATGAGCTCATCCTTTAGATGCATCACCTCTCTGTCCAGAGTCAGAGACTCCATGGCCCGGTGAGCCTTGAGCATGATCGTCCCGCCCGGTGTCTCGTAGCAGCCACGCGACTTCATGCCGACGTAGCGATTCTCCACGATGTCCGCGCGTCCGATGCCGTGCTCCCCGCCCAGCGTGTTGAGGGTCTCCAGCACCTTCGCCGGCGTCATGGGCACGCCATCGATGGCCACGATGTCGCCCTGCTGGTAGCCGAGCTCCAGATAGATCGGTCGATTCGGGGCGCGCTCCGGAGCCGCCGACCAG
>CAYQDX010000281.1:0-5576 GCA_964416345.1 uncultured Ectothiorhodospiraceae bacterium | reverse complement strand
GCCGAGCAGGCTTTCGAGGCGCTCTACCGGGCGCTGGCGGCTGGCGTGCCGCAGGCCATCGTCTTGTCCGGGGACCGCACGCGCTTGCGCGCAACGGTGTTCGATGCGGCGCCGGCCAAGTCCGAGGGACCGGCAGTGGCGGCGGAGGCCACGTCCGGATCCTCCCGCGCGCTGGCGGACTCGCTGCTCGACTCGGTCTGGCGCACCGTCGCCGAGCTGCTCAAGGTCGCGCCCGAGGAGATCGGCCCCGAGGAGGACCTGGCCGACCACGGCCTCGATTCGATCGGCATCACGCGCCTCACCAACCTGCTCAACGAGCGGCACGAGCCGGTGCTGCGGCCTTCGGACTTCCTCGATCGGGTCACGATCGCAGGCATCGTCGGCTTCCTGGAGCAGGCTCTGGGCGTGGCAGCCCCGGCGGAGACGCCGACGACGGCCCAGCCCGAGCCTGAGCCGGAGCGACTGCCCCTATCCGACGGCCAGCAGGGCCTTTGGCTGCTGCAGCTCGCCGACCCGGATTCGGGCGCCTACAACATCCCAATCGCCATCCTGACCGAGACCGGGTTCGACGAGGCCGCGTTCACCGCCGCCTGCCAGATAGTCTGGCAGCACTGCGACACGCTGCGCAGCGTGATCCGCAGCGATGCCGGCGTCTGGTACCGCGAGATCGCGCCCGCCGGCGAGCTGCCGATCTACCGGCAGGATCTCTCGCACCTCTCGGAGGCCGAGGTCGGGACGCATTTGGGGGCGGTGGCCAAGATGCCCTTCCAGCTCGACGGACCCCTGGTGCGCCTGCACCTTTTCCCGCGCGCCGGCGGTCCGACCGCGTTCATGATCACCATCCACCACGTGATCTCCGATGCCCTGTCGGCGATGCTGGTGACGCACTGGTTGTTTGAAGCCTATCAGGGGCTGCGCCGCGGCGAGGCACCGGCGCTGCCGCGCCCCGCAGCCAGCTTCGCCGATTTTGTCGCCTGGGAGCAGGCGATGATGGCGAGCCCGGAGGCCGCCGCGCACCGAGACTACTGGCGGGAGCACCTCGCCGGCGAGCTGCCGCGCACGGTCCTGCCTTGCGATCATCCGCGGCGGGCGCGCAGCCTGACCGGCGGCCGCACGCTGCATCTCTGCCTGACGCCGGCGCTCGCCCGGTCCCTGCGCCGCCTCGCGCGCTCGCTCGGGGTCGCCGCACCGACGCTGTTCTTAACGGTCCTGAACATCCTGCTCGCCCGGCTCGGCGGACAGGACGAGGTCATCGTCGGTATGCCCACGATGAACCGCCCCGAGCCGCGCTTCGAGCTGCTGATCGGCTACTTCGTCAACGTCCTCGCCCTGCGCAGCCGGATTGCGCCGGAGCAGCCATTCACGGAGCTGGCGCGCACGGTCAGGGCGACCATGATGCACGGCCTCGATCACGCCACCTATCCCCTCCCGGCGGTGGTGCGCGCGCTGCCGGACAGGCGCGGCGGAGGCGCACCGATCTTCGAGGTCAGCTACGTCTACCAGGTCTCCGGCGCCGAGGAGCCGGGCTCCGGTTGGACGGTGATCGACGAGGTCGGCCAGGAGGGCGACAGCGACTTCGGCCTGGAGGTCCGCGAGACCGGCGAGAGCTTCAAGCTGCGCTTCACCTACAGTGCCGACCTGTTCGAGGTGCAGACGATCGAAAGCCTCGCCGGGCAGTACCTGGCGCTGCTCTGCGAGGCCCTGGAGGCGCCCGAGCGGCCTATCGCCGAGCTCTGCCGCCAGGGCGGGCCCGAGCCGCTGCCACCGGCCTGGCTGCCCGCGGGCGAGGCCGAGACGGCACCGGTGACGGAGGCTTTCGCCGCCCGTGTCGCGGCGACGCCCGATGCGCCGGCGCTGCTCGACGCCGATGAGCCCGAGCGCATCGTCAGCTACCGGCAGCTGGCGAGACGCGCCGATGCGCTGGCGTCGCGCTTGGCTGCCGCCGGCGTCAGGCCGGGCGACCGGGTCGGGCTTTTCGTGACCCGCTCGCCGGACATGATCGTCGGGCTGCTCGGCATCCTGATGGCCGGCGCGGTCTACCTGCCGCTCGAGCCCGAGCATCCGGCCAATCGCATCGCCTTCCAGCTCTCCGACAGCGGCACCCGGGCCGTCGTCGCCGAGCCGGCGACGGCAGAGCGCCTGCCGGCCGAGCTGCGCGACTCGCTGCCCCTGGTCGAGCTGTCGGCGCTGCCGGCGCGGTCGCGGCGCTCCCGGCGCAAGCCGGTCGTCCTGCGCCTGGAGGATGCGGCCTATCTGATCTACACCTCCGGCTCGACGGGGCGGCCGAAGGGCGTGCAGGTCGGCCATCGGGCGCTCGCCGAGCACTGCCGCCTGATCGCCGAGTGCTACGGCCTGGCGCCCGCCGATCGAATCCTGCAGTTCGCCGCCCTCAGCGTTGACACCAGCCTGGAGCAGATCCTGCCCGGGCTGCTGGCCGGCGCCTGCCTGGTCGTGCGCGGCAGCCGGCTCTGGACGGTCGCCGAATTCGACCGCGTCGTCACCGCTGCCGGTGTCACCGTCGCCGACCTGCCGCCGAGCTACCTGAGGGAGATCCTGCGCGCCTGGGAGCACGCCGACTTTCGCCTGCAGGAGAGGCTGCGCCTGGTCGTCGTCGGCGGCGAGACCCTGCTACCCGACACCCTGCGCCGCTACCGCGAGAGCCCGCTGGCCGGCACGCGGTTGATCAATGCCTACGGGCCGACCGAGGCGACCATCACCAGCCTCGTTTACGACCTGACGGCCGAGCCCTGGTCGCCCGGCGACACAGCGAACGTGCCAGTCGGCCGGCCGCTGCCCGGCACGGCGGCCTACGTCCTGAACCGCGACGGTCAGGCCGTGCCCGAGGGCGTGGTCGGCGAGCTCTGGCTTGGCGGCACGCGGCTCGCCGAGGGCTATCTCAACCGCGCCGAGCTGACCGCGGCGCGCTTCCCGCCGGCCCCGTTCGCGGCACAGACGGCCGCCGCGCCGCGACTCTACGCGACCGGCGACGCGGTGCGCGTCCTGCCGGGCCGAGGCGGGCTCGTCGAGTTCGTCGGGCGGTACGACCACCAGGTGAAGATCCGCGGCTTCCGGGTCGAGCTGGGCGAGATCGAGGCGCGCCTCGGCGCCCTCGCCGGCGTCGCCCAGGCGGCCGTGCTGACGCTCGAGGACAGCGAGGGCGAGCTGCGGCCGGTCGGCTTCATTGTGCCCGGCGAGGGCGCGCCGTCCAGTGAGGCGCTGCTCAGCCAGCTGCGCACCGTGCTGCCGGCGCCGATGGTGCCCGCGGAGCTGCGACGTCTCGAGGCCATGCCGCTGACCGCGGGCGGCAAGATCGACCGCACAGCGCTCGGGCTGCTGATGCCGGCCGACGAGCCGGGGCGGGAGACGACCGCGCTGCCCGACTCGCAGATCGAGGCGCGCCTGGCCGAGCTGTGGCGAGAGGTCCTGAACGTGCCCTCGGTCGACCCCACCGACGACTTCTTCGCCCTCGGCGGCCATTCGCTACTGGCGGTGCGGTTGCTGGCGCGCATCGAGGCTACCTTCCGGCGCGACCTGCCGTTGGCCGCGCTGCTGCAGCGTCCGACCCTGCGCACCCAGGCGGAGCTGCTGGCCCAGCCGCTGCCGGAGACGACGGCCCTGCTGGTCGACCTGGGCGGCGCGGAGATGGGCGGCTCGCCGCCGCTATTCTGCTTCCATGCGGTCGGTGGCAGCGTGCTGGCCTACGGTCCCCTGGTCCAGAGCCTGCCGGGAGACCTGGCGGTCTGCGGCCTGCAGTCGCCCGGCCTCGCCGGCACCGAGGTGCCGGAGACGCTGGAGGGGCTCGCCGCGCTGCACGTCGCGGCGCTGCGGGTGCGCCAGCCGAGCGGTCCCTACCACCTGGCCGGCTGGTCGTTCGGCGGCCTGCTCGCCTACGAGGTTGCCCACCAGCTGACCCGAGCCGGCGAGAAAATCGCGCTCCTCGCCCTGATCGACAGCTACACGCCGGCGGCGGTGCGCGACCTGGAGCGGCGGCTCGACGCCGGGCGGGTCGCCCATCCGGATGCGAAGCTGGTGCTCGACTTCGCCCGCGACGTGCTGGGCGGCGATCATGAGCTGATCGGCGAGTTGGAGCGGGCCGCGCGCCGCGAGCCGGCCGCTGCCCTGCTGGCGCGGCTCCGGGAGGCCGCCCCCGAGGCGGGCTCGAAGGCGCTGGCCGATCTGTTCCCACTGTTCCGGGCGCACGCCACGGCGATGGACGCCTACCAGCCCAAGCCCTACGCCGGCGGCCCGGTGGTCCTGGTCAGTGCCGACCATGCCTTCGGCAAGGGCCTGGACAGCCCTCCGGACCACGGCTGGAGCTGCCTGGTGCCGGTCGATCGCCTGGTCCGCCATTCCCTGACCACTGCGAGCCACTACACGATCCTGCAGCAGCCGAACGCGTCGGAGCTGGCGGTGCTGCTGCACCGGGAGCTAGCGGCCGAGAGCTGAGCCGCCCGTCCCAAGGCGTCAGGCGTTGGCCGGCGCTAGAACCGAAACCGCATGGGCCGGGCATACCGACGCACCGGATTTCCTCCCGACCGCGTGGCAGCGGCAGGAAAGACAAAGGGAGCTGCTCTCGCTCATTGCGCCCTGGCACTGGTATAGTCATTCAATTACAGTCCGCGCGGCTTCGTCCTGACCCGAGAATGGGAAGGTCGGTTCTTTTCGTGGACTCTGCCCCAGCGATCCGGTGCGAGAGAGGAAGCACATGAGCGACGACAGGGTCGATGACCTGACTATTGACGGCGAGTTGTTCCGCGTCCTGATCAACGACGAAGAGCAGTATTCGCTTTGGCCGGCAAGCAAAGACATTCCGCAAGGCTGGCACTCGGTCCACGGTCCGGACGGCAAGAATGCCTGCCTGGCCTATGTCGAGGCCAACTGGACGGACATGCGGCCGAAGAGCCTGCGCGAGGCGATGGGGGACTAGCCCGCACTTCTCACCACCCTTCCGCTGCGGACGCCGATCCATCCGTTGTGACGGGGCGGATTCCCTGCGGCCAGCTTTCGGCCCATGGCGCCAGCAGGTCCGCCTGATCATGGCACTGGAGCAGCCGGCTTCGGACGTAGAGGTCGTGGACGTCCCCCTGAACCTCGGCTACGGGGAAAGGTCGGCGCCTGGCAATATCAGATTCGAGCCGTGAAACGTGCACTCGAGGAAGCATCTGAGTCAAAGACACTGCGAAGTACGCGAAGATCGTTGAGTGGTCCTAGGAGGACCAATGCTATGTAGGCAGCGCGCCTGGACTGATTTTAGGCGGCTACCACAGCGCAAGACGAGGGGGCGGTTTTCGAGGAACCTTGACAGCATTGTCGAGGAAGCAGTTGAGTTGTACGCCGCGAGGGTCGGAAACTTTTCCCTGTGACGTCCGGACGAGATTTAGCCAATAAGCTGCAGGCTGTTGCGTAGTGAGCCCTTACCCCAGCAACGCCGCCAGGTCTTGGACTCATGCGTAAATGAAAGATCTGACCCTTGCGTCAATGAAAGATCTGACCCTTGGTTCTTGACCCTTGGTTCTTGACCCTTGGTTCTTGCGCTTGGTTCTTGCGCTTGGTTCTTGCGCTTGGTTCTTGCGCTT
>CAYQDX010000280.1:0-5581 GCA_964416345.1 uncultured Ectothiorhodospiraceae bacterium | reverse complement strand
CCGGTCACCGCACCCGCAGGACCCTGGTCGGGGGCTACTCGGGAGCGCCGTCGGGGAGTCCCGCCGACGCCGGCGCGGTCTGTCCCCTTGCCGGCGTGCCGGGAATCATGGGCAATGTGAAACGGGGCTCACCTGAGCTTCGGAGTTGTCCGGCGCCTCCAAAGAGCCCACGTCTTCACAAATCACGAACGCCCAGTTCATCTTCCCTCCCGGATCACCTCCATGGCGCCTCGCAGATCTCCACGCACGCAATGGCGCTTCACCTTGGCGTAGGTCTCCCTGTCCAGCCGAACCGACCGTTGTGCTGCAGCCCGCCGGACCCTTGCGACGCACTCCTCCCATGACATCGGCCCCCGCGCCGCGTCGCCACCAGGCCGACGCCCCGGGCGCGGTCGGGACTCGCCGCTCGTGCAGCCGGAGCGCACACATAGGCATTCATACTTTGTGCGCTTTTGCGGCGTGCCGCCATCCAGGATCCGACAGTTGCCGGACCCTTGCTCTCCGAACGTATTACGCCCGCGCCCCATATGGCGACATACGAAGATCCTCTGCCTGCTGGCCGAGCTCAAAGTCATGCTCTCGGCGGACATGTGCACTCTACGGCAAACCCGGTCGCAGTCGGTTGCTCTCGCTTGGACCCAGCGCGCCGTGTAACATTGGCCGCCCTCGGCCTCGATAGGGTCGGCCAGCGCAGCCTTGCTCAAAGCGAGGAGCGATGCCAATACTAGGACGAAGTGACAAAGTGATTTCATAGCAATACCCTCCACAGACCTGTCGAAACGCCTGGCACCCGCCAGAGCGTGTAGACCTACCGCTATCGCCTCAGCACATAGGCGATTCGTAGGCGCGGATCGCGCATGTGTCCTTACTCAGGAGAATACAATGGGGCCTCATAGCCCTCTGGAATCGTCACGTAGACCCCTTCACCAATCGAAGCTTCCGTTGTCTGATTGTACTCGACACTCAGGTTATCTCTGGTGCCACCAGCATAGTCGCCTGGAAGTGCCGTAAAGTTCAACTAAATATAGACTTTAGCCTCTTTGGGCACCGTGGTCATATCTATCTCTTTTGGCAAAAAGACGTATCCCCTGATCGTTCCTGCTGAATCAGATTGTGCGAATGAGTAGGGCGCAAAACAGAAAGGACTGATGAGCACTACAATAAGAACAATGATTGGTCTTTTCATTGCTATCACCTTAATTTTGCACATAACAACGGGATGCAGGCGCACGGCTCACCGCGTCGCCTGAGCTCCTTGGTCCGACTCAGTATCTTTGTGAACTGAGTCGGTAAACAGGTCAGCCAATTCGCCCCATTGCGCCCCAGGATCACGGCTGATGCGTTTGATCATGCCCTCGAACGCGACCCACATCGCACCGTCGATCATCTCGTAGGAATGTCCCCAGAAATAGAACAACCCGCCCTCCTTGGCGTTCTCGTATCGTGACCACAGATCCGGTGCCAGGAAGTGGCAGCAGGGGTGAAATGCCATGGGATTTCCTGGCGGAAAAGGCTGTTCGACACTGCCCGTCGTGCGGGCGTAAACGTGTCCCGCTTCGTGCACCGCCGCAATGACCGCCTCGCTGTACGATCCGTACGGGTAGGCAAATCCCAATACCGGTTCCGCGAAGAACTGCTGAAGACGGTCGCGCCCTTCTGAAATCTCGCGGCGGGCCGCATCAATGGGAATCTGCGCCAGATTCGGGTGAGTGAGGCTGTGATTCGCGATGGCAAAACCGGCGTAGACGGTCCTCATCTCGTTCCACCCTAGCCGTCCGACCTGCGTACCCTTGTAGTCCCACCCCGGCTTGCGCTCACTTTCATGCAGCCCAGCGTTCAGGTTGAATGTTGCTTTGGCCCCGTGTCTGCGCAGAATCTCCGCCAGGCGCACATCCGTCGTAACGCCATCGTCCCAGCACTGCACTACGCTCATTCTGCCGCGATTCATTATTCCCTTTCCTTATGAAGTCGAACGTGGCAGCTGAGCGCCCGAGGCGTTGCGCTGCAATGCCCAGGGGAGAGCTGCGCTCTGAGTGGCCTGATCCATGTCGGGCCTTCTAGCCATGACTTTTGAGGGACTATCGCAGAGGTCCGAAGACGCAGTCAATGGCTTGGGTTGCCCTGCACGCAAAGTGTACGTGGGAACATCGCACGGCGAATTTTGCCGCGTACGGGTCAAGCAGTCGTGTCGAGACCTGTCTTCTCTGCCTGTCGCTGCACAGGCGGGCCACAAGGGCAGGCGCCCTATCGCCAGCTCCTAAGGCTGGATGAGCTTTTCTTTCCCGTTCGGCTCCAGAGACGGCTTCGTCGGGCTTCCGAGGCCACGACGTTGGCTGCGAGAGGCTGACAAGCCTTGAAATTGAAGACGCAACGCCCGCTCGGTGGAACCGAGGGCAGGCGGCCCCGGTCTTTTCTTGTGAAGGCATGACACTTCCTCCAGTTCTGGAGATGAAGGTAGCGTCCAATGACAAGCAGACAATCGGTGCTCAGCTCGACCGAGGTCCAGGCCTACTATGACCACTTCGGCAGCAAGCAGGACAGTCAAGGCTTCTACGAAGATCCGGCAGTGGACGATCTCATCGCCCACTCCGACTTCGAGGAGGCGCAGCGGGCGCTCGAGCTGGGCTGCGGCACGGGCAAGCTTGCAGCCGGGCTCCTGGCGCAGCAGCTGCCGGCTTCCGCGACCTACCTGGGGTGCGATGTGAGCCCCACCATGGTCGGGCTGGCCACCCAGCGCCTGAAGGGCTACGGGGAACGGGCGAGGGTCGCCCGCTCAGACGGCAGCCTCACGTTTCCGCTTCCCGACCATTCCGTCGATCGCGTGGTGTGCTGCTATGTGCTCGATCTGCTCTCCGAGGACGACATCCGGTGGTTCTTTGCCGAGGCGTATCGCGTGCTCGATCCCGGGGGCAGACTCTGCCTCGCGAGCCTCACCCATGGGGCTACCCTGGCATCGCGGATGGTGTCGTCGCTGTGGATGACGGTGTTTCGACTGCGCCCCTCACTGGTGGGTGGGTGCCGGCCGATTCGCCTCGATCCCTATGTCGATGGGGAGCGCTGGCAGGTTGAGCACCGGCGGGTGCTGACGCCCTTCGGCGTGCCGTCGGCAGTGCTGGTTCTGAGACCCAGTTCAACAGCAAAGACGGGGTCAGTTTCCAGCTCGTAACAGCTGCCGGATTCCAGCAGGACTACGCCATGTGCTACAGAATCGGCACTGCCCCCCGCGTCTGGCTGCGCCCTTGCCTGCACGCTCCTTCGGTGGTAGCGTCCCGCCCAATCCATCACTCGTGCGGTAGCATTTCCTACTGCTATTGCTGAGAAAACAGAGAGAAGGTAAACGTGGCACAGTTAGGGATGGTCGGCCTCGGCCGTATGGGCGCGAACATGGCTCGCCGGCTGATGAGAGCGGGGCACGAGTGCGTCGTCCACGACATCAACCCCGACGCCGTCAAGAAGCTGTCATCCGAGGGCGCGGTTGGCGCCGACTCCCTCCAGGACCTCGTCTCCAAGCTCGAAGCGCCCCGCTCGGTCTGGGTGATGGTTCCGGCCGGTGAGATTACCGAGAAGGCGGTGAACGACGTCGCCGGCGTGCTCGAGAAGGGCGACGCGATCATCGACGGCGGCAACTCCTACTACCGCGACGACATCAGGCGTTCGGCCGAGGTGGCGAAGAAGGGCATCGACTACCTGGACGCGGGCACGAGCGGGGGCGTCTACGGCCTCGACCGCGGCTACTGCCTGATGATCGGCGGTCCCGTCGGCGCGGTGAAACGGCTCGTTCCGATCTTCGCCACGCTCGCCCCAGGTGTGGACTCGGCGCGGCGAACTCCCGGGCGCAAGGGCGATCCCTCGCCTTCGGAGAACGGCTACCTGCACTGCGGGCCGAGCGGCGCCGGACACTTCGTGAAGATGGTCCACAATGGCGTCGAGTACGGCGTGATGGCCGCCTACGCGGAGGGCCTGAACGTCCTCAAGAACGCCAACGCCGGCAAGGTCAAGCGGGAGGGGGACGCGGAGACGGCTCCCCTGGAGCACCCCGAGTACTACCAATACGACATCGACCTCCCTGAGGTCGTCGAAGTCTGGCGCCGGGGCAGCGTGATCGGCTCCTGGCTGCTGGACCTGACCGCCGAGGCGATGCAGATCTCGCCGAGCCTCTCGGACTACGCCGGGCGGGTCTCGGACTCCGGCGAAGGCCGGTGGACCTCGATCGCGGCGATCGAGGAGGGGGTGCCCGCAGGCGTGCTCACGACCGCACTCTACGAGCGGTTCTCCTCGCGCGACCTCGACGACTTCGCCGACAAGGTCCTCTCGGCGATGCGCTACCAGTTCGGCGGACACGAGGAGAAGCGGGGCAAGTGAGGCCCCACCCCAAGCCCAGTGCACGTGGTTGAGCGCCGCTTCAACGTCCTCCCGAACGCCTGCGCCCTGCGGGGCGTGTAGCAGCGCGCGGCCTCGGCCCGCAGCGCGGTCGACGCGCAGCGAATTCTCAATCATATCGGGAAGCCGGCCGAGCCGCCGCCGACCGCCCGTACCCCCGGCGTGTGGCGACGGCGGTGATACCAGCGGACACCGGTCGCGCGTACCGGGCAGAGGTTTTCCAGGACGGTAGTCACCTCCACGGAACCGATGTCGCCGGCTTGGCTGATCATGGCCGGACCGCGCAGGCAGGCTGCGGCGTCCGGCCGGAGCAGCCCGTGGGTGTCAGAGGTCACGCCAAGCCGGTCGTGTCAGTGGCGCGCCTCGTGCAGGCTCAGTTTGCGTCCGCTGACCAGCCGGAAGGCCAGCTCAATGCCGAAGGCCGCCGCGGTGATGAGCACCAGGACCCAGATGCGCCCGGGGTCGGTCTGTGCGGTCTGCCACAGCAGCGTGCCCAGGGCGGCCAGGCACAGCAACGCGCCGGTCAGCGAAAGCCAGCGCCGGCTGCCGGTGGCAGTCGCCAGCCGGGCATTGGCCCCGTTGACGGCCGCGAAGATGACCAGGAAACCGGCGCTGCCCATGGTTGAGAGGCTGGAGAGGTCCACCAGGTTGGCCACTAGCAGGGTCACGGCGGACGTGATTAGCAGCCCTTCGACGGGCTTGTTCCAGATCTTGCGCTCGAGTATCTCCGGCAGCTCCCCGTCCTTTGCGATCATATAGCTGAGGCGCGCGGCGCCGTAGGCCGTGGCATTGATGGCCGAAGCCGTCGACAGCATGGCAGCCACCGCGATCAGCGTGAAACCGGTCTGGCCGAGAAACGGGCGGGCGGCCTCGGCCAGTGCGTAATCCTTGGCCGCGACGATCTTGTCCACCGGCAACGTACCCACCGCAACGGCGGCAACCAACACGTAGAGCACGATGACGAACAGCACCGCCGAGTAGTAGGCGCGCGGCAGGTTTCGTGCCGGGTCACGCACGTCGGCGGCGGTGTTGGCGATCAGCTCGAAGCCTTCGTAGGCGAGGAAGATGATCATGCCGCCGGCCACCAGTTGCAGCGGTGGTGACCACACCGAGGGTGCCAGCCTAGCCGCGTCGACGCCGGAGAAGCGTGTCCTTCCGGCAAGCGTGCGTGTGAGGTGAAGACCCAACCGCTATGATGTAG
>CAYQDX010000279.1:0-5584 GCA_964416345.1 uncultured Ectothiorhodospiraceae bacterium | reverse complement strand
TCACCTCGAATACCGTGACGGTGACGGGCCTTGATACCTCCGCCCCCATCTCGGTCAGCGGCGGGGCCTACACGCTCGATGGCATCGACTTCACCACGGGTCCCGGCAGCATCGCCCCGGGTGCCCAGACCGCCGTGCAGGTGCTCTCCTCGATGCTGTACTCCGGCACCGCCGAGGTCACCCTGACCATCGGCACCGCCGATGGGGTCTCGGCCACCTTCACCGCCACCACCGAAGAGGCCACCGTGGGCGTGGACAGTCCCAGCCCTTTCCCCGAGGGCAATAGCGGCAGCAGCCAGATGATGATTCCGGTGAGCCTGAACGGTGAGTCCGCCTTGCCCGTGGCCGTGGACTATGACGTGAGCGGGCTGACCGCCACCGCCGGGGTGGACTTCCAGCCCACCTCCGACACCCTGATGATCCCGGCCGGCGCCACCGGCGCCAATGTGCTGGTGGACATCCTGGGCGATGTCCTGGATGAGCCCGACGAGCAGCTTCTCATCCAGCTCTCCAACCCCAGCGCGGCCAGCCTGGGCCAGGCCTTGGCTACCGCCACGATCCAAGACGACGACGATCCAACCGCCATCTCCATCTCCGACCTTCAGGTGCTGGAGGGCACCAGCCGCAGTCAGGCGGGACTGACCGTGAGTCTCAGCGCCCCCAGCGGTAAGACCGTGAGCGTGGACTATGCCACTGCAGACGGCTCTGCCCTCGCCGGGCAAGACTACACCGCCGCCGGCGGCACGGTGACCTTCGCCCCCGGGACCACCCAGCAGACCATCCTGCTGGACGTGACCTCCGACAACCTGCCGGAGCCGGACGAGAACTTCTTTATCAATCTGAGCAATCCGCAGTACGCGACGATTGCCGATGCCCAGGCCGAGGTCACCATCCTGGACGACGATCTGCCGAGGCTGAGCATCAACGACGTGGGCGTCCCCGAGCCCGAGGACGGCCAGCAGACCCCGGCCAACTTCACCGTCACGTTGCAGAATCCCATTCTGGGTGAGACTGTAACCGTCGACTATCTGGTACAGCCCATCAGCGCCACCCCCGGACTCGACTACTTGCCAGCCACGGGCACACTGAGCTTCCCGCCCGGCACCACCACCCAGCCCATCGGCGTGACCGTGCTCGGCGATGCCGACGTGGAGAGCACGGAGCAGTTCGTGGTGACCTTGAGCAATCCAAGCAACGCATCGATCGCCGACGGCTCCGGGCTCGGCAGCATCTACGAGCACACCACGGTAATCTTCACCGACGGCTTCGAGAGCGGGGATACTTCGGCCTGGAGCAGTGAGGTCGGGGGATCATAGTTGGGAGAGACAGGAGCTTTCCTATTTCCGATCTCCGTTCAGGGTGTGCTCCAGTAGCACAGTGCCCGTGACGGGCTTCCACCTCCAGGACGCAAGACGCAATCCATTCCACGAGAAATCGGCGAGAGGGCTCGCCTACTACAGGGGTGTCGCCTTCTTCCCGTAGGAGGCCAGCCCCTGGCCGAGCCTTCTCCGGCCTACCACGGGGGGCGGTGCGCTGCGCTTGGCGCCATCCTACGGGACCCCTGCGGAGAGGTCGGCGAGGTACAAGAACGTTGCCACGCCCACTATTTGCCAGGATCACCAAGGCTCTGCTCATCACCCTTCCCCTCCCGGTGTCATCCACGTGCCTCTCACGGCCCCGGCTACCGGCCCCCGGCATTCCGCGTTATGGTGGCCCATCACATCGTTAATATTCCAGGAGCCGCCGCCATGCCCGGCCACGACGTCGTCACCCGCATCCGCAGCTACAACGCCGGACGGGAGTCCGAGCGCCTGGCCCTCAAGTACCGCGCCATCAGCGCTCGTCCCTTCGCCTTCCTGCGGGGCACCTGTCATCTCTATTACGAGGACCTACCACGGGACCCCCTGCTGGAGGACGCCCCACAGACCTGGTGCTGCGGCGATCTGCATCTGGAGAACTTCGGCAGCTACCGAGGCGACAATGGATTGACCTATTTTGACATCAACGATTTCGACGAGGCGGCGCTGGCCCCCTGCAGCTGGGACTTGATTCGGCTGGCCTCCAGCGTGGTGGTCGCCGAAGAGGCGCTGGGGGTCAGTGCGGGCGAGGCCATCGACCTCGCGGCCACCGTGGTGGCGGCCTATGCCGGGGCGCTTGCCGACGGCAAGCCTCATTGGGTGGAGCGGGCGACGGCCAAGGGACTGGTGCGCCACCTACTGCGCCGGGTCAAACGCCGCTCCCGCGCCGACTGCCTGGATACCCGCACGCGGCGCCACGGTGGCCACCGGGGAATTCGCTACGACAACGACAAGGCCCTGCCCATCGACTCGCGGGAGCGACGGCACCTGCAGGATTTCATGGCCGTGCTGGCTGCGAGGCATACCCATCCCCGGGGGCTGGAGCTGCTCGACGCCGCCCGCCGCATCTGCGGCACCGGGAGCCTGGGTGTCGCGCGCTACATCCTGCTGGTGCGCGGCCGCGGCTCTCCCAACGGCAACGATCTGCTGGACTTGAAGCAGGCCCGAGCACCGGCGTCGGCCCCACGCCTGCCGAGACCACAACCGAGCTGGGACAATGAAGCCGAGCGCGTGGTCACCGTGCGGCGCCGGCTGCAGGCCGTGCATCCAGCCAGGCTGATGGCCATCACCCTAGACGGCGTGCCGTACGTGCTGCGGGCACTGCAGCCCAGCGAGGACCGAGTGAGATACGACCGGGCCCGCGGCAAGCTTCGGCGGCTGCGGCGCTTCATGCAGACCCTCGGCCAGATCAGCGCATGGGCCCATCTGCGCGGCAGCGGACGCCAGAGCGCGACCGACCCCCAGGCACTCATCGACTTCGGACGAGATCCGCGCTGGCCACGTGCGCTGTTGGACATGTCAGTGGACTACAGCCGCCTGGTGCAGCAGCAGTGGCGGGAATTTCGCGCGGCCTACGGAGACGGGGCACTGGAGGATTGATTTGGACAGATGGAAGCGATTCCTTCTGCAATGGCGGCTGGACGCAGCCGGCATCGGCTCCGACCGAGCCCACGGATTGCGCACCCAACGGCGGCGCGCTGACCTCCGATATGACGGCGGCCGGGGTTCCGACCCTGAACGCTTTGGGTCTGATTCTGCTTGGTCTGCTGCTTCCTGCAATCGGCGCACTGCACCGCGGCACCTGTGACTTCGCGAGCAGGCGGAGGCCGCGCCTTCCGCCTGCGTCGACTCCGCTCAAGACAGAAATCCCTGGCGCAAGGCGCTGCCGCTGTAACCCTTGGTGGCGTGAAAGTTGACCGACTGGATGAACAGGTCTTTGGCGACCTTGGCCTCGGCGGTGGTATCGTAGAAGCAGTTGAAGCGTCTCACGACCCTGCCTCCGATCAGGCCGCATTCGGCGGTAATCTCCGGCAGCTCCGACTCCACAAGCGCCCCGGCCACGCAGGCCGCCCACAGGTCGGGATTGCTGCGTGCATCCAGGGTCAGCTCCCGCTGCACCACCACGTCCGCCAGATACAGGCTGCCGCCCGGCTTGAGCACGCGGTGGATCTCCCGCAGCACGGCGCGCTTGTCGGGCGCCAGATTGAGCACGCCGTTGGAGATGACGATGTCGACGCTGGCGTCGGGCACCGGCAGGTCCTCGTAGTAGCCCTGATGCACCAGGGCGATGCCGTCGAGCTCGGCCTCGCGGGCGGCGGCCTGGGCGTGCGCCACCATGGCCGGCGTCATGTCCACGCCGATGGCACGGCCCATGGGCCCGACTCGGCGTGCGGCTAGTAGCAAATCCATGCCGGCACCACACGCGTGATCCAGGACGGTCGCGCCTGGCGCGATGGGACCGATGGCCACCGGATTTCCCACTCCGGCGAAACGATCGGTGGCGATCCGCGGCAGGGCGGCAAGCTCCTCCCGGTCGTAGCCGAGAAAATCACGAGCATAGTCCGGCCCGCGGTGGAAGTGGTAGTGGGCGCCCGGCTCCCGGGCCACCCGATCATAGGTGGCGACCACCTGACAGCGCAGGTAATTCGCGTCGAAACTGCTCGGTGCTGTGCTTGCCATTTCAGTACTCCCGTAGGAAATCGTCGGGGATTCGTCAGACGCCGCCGGCGCCGGTGCCGGCGGCTCAGATCATTCGTGGACGGGCGCGAATCACATGCCCACGAGTTGCGCGCCCACACCGCGGCCACGCACGGTCTCCAGGATGCGCCGGGCGCTGATGGTGTAGGGGTCGTAGTCCACCAGCATCAGACGCGCGGCCCGCTGGCTCACGGCGGCTCGGCCCACGCCGGGCTGGGCCGCGACCACCTGCTGCAGCTCGGCCCGCTGTTGAGCACCCAGCTCGGCATTCACATGGACGATGACGTTGACGTATGGCTTGCTCATGGCTGTCTCTCCTCGATTCAATGGCATTTGGGTTATCGCCGGCCCCGCAATAAAGCTGACGAGCCGCGCTTGAGGAGTAGATTACGGGGAGGACGTATCCGCCGGATTTCCGGTCGGGCGCGTCATTGTTTGTGGTTTGTTTCAGAATGTCGCGGCGGAGGAAATGGCGGGCTTTGAGCCATGAGGCCTTGGCGAGAGCACCATGCTCTGGGACAGCCGCGAATCCTGCGCAACCGCAGGCGTCCGCCTCAGCGAATGGCGCCACCCGGACCGAGCAGCTCCTCGAGCAGGATGCGAAAGGCAGGTATATCGAGCGGCTTGCGCACCAGGGCGCGGGCGCCCACGGCGGAGACCTGAGTCTCCGTGATGTGCTCGCTGTAGCCGGTGTAGAGTATGACCGCCATCCCAGGGCGCAGCCTCAACAGCTCCTCCGCGGCCTCCAGGCCGGTCATGCGCGGCATGGTCTGATCGAGCACCACCAGATCGAAGCGGTCCGGCTCGGCCGCGAAAAGCTCGCAGGCGCGCGCACCAGTCTCGGCCAGGCTCACATCCAGACCCCAGCTCGCCAGCAAGTCTTCCATGAATTCCCGTACCGAGGGCTCGTCGTCGGTGAGCAGCACCCGGCCCCGCAGGCCGGGCGCCGGGTGCTCGGGCTCGGCCCCGTCGACTGCGCACTCCGCAGGCACCTGGGCGCCCGCCGGGAACCAGGCCGGCAGCCAAACCCTGACGGTGGTGCCACTGCCGGGATTGGAATCCACGTGAATGTGGCCGCCGTATTCATGGACGATGCCGTGCACCATGGCCAGGCCCATACCGCTGCCCTTGCCGACCTCCTTTGTGGAGAAGAAGGGCTCGAAGACGCGCTCCAGCACCTGCGGGGCGATGCCGCTACCAGAGTCCTGGACCGCCAGCTCGACGAAGGCGCCGCCGACGGGCTGATGACAGGAGGCACAGACGCAGCCCCGGCAGCTTGCGCTGCGCAGGGTGATCTTCAATGTCCCCTTGCCCTGCATGGCGTCGCGTGCGTTGATGCACAGATTCATCAGCACCTGCTCGACGTGCAGCGGATCGACCAGCACGCAGGGGCAGTCCGCCGCCAGGTCGGTGCGGATCTCTACGCTGGAGGGCAGGCTCGATCCCAGCAGCCTGACCGCCTCTCGCAGCACCGGGGCCAGCTGCAGAGAGCGGGCCTCCCCGCGCTGGCCGCGGCTGAAGGTGAGCAT
>CAYQDX010000278.1:0-5594 GCA_964416345.1 uncultured Ectothiorhodospiraceae bacterium | reverse complement strand
CCAGCCCTTGGCAAGGGCGGCAACGCTGCCTGGAGGCCTGTGGGGGAGCTCCCTTTGGGCGGGCCGCTGCATCCGTAATTATCACCTGGACGGAGTACTAGTCGTCCACCACCCACAGGCGCTGGTCGGAAAAATCGAGTCGCTCGCGCAGCGCCGCATAAGTCTCGCCCAGCACTGGATGCCTCTCGTTTCCGGCGATCTCCGCCAGGGGCCATAGAACGAAGGCATGCCGGGTGATCTCCCGCCGCGGAAGGTTCAGCTCGGGGCCGTCGATGATCGCCTGGGCATAGAGCAGCAGGTCCAGGTCCAGGGTGCGGGCATTGAATTGCCCGCCCTTGCCGACCCGACCATGGGCACGCTCGATCCCGCCCAGTCGCTCGACCAGGGCGGCCAGGGACTCCGCGGTATCGAAGCCCACCACCAGATTGTAGAAATTGTCCCCCTCGAAGCCTACCGGCACGCTTTCGTAGGTCCGGGAGAGAGTAAGCTTACCGAAGGCGGCCCGCAGCTCGGCCAGGGCGGCCGGGACGTGCACGCGGGGCGCGATATTGCTGCCCACGCTGACGTAGACCCTGGGCATCAGGACCGCACGCCACGCTCGATGATCACGCCCACATCCCGGGCGCCGCGCACCGCCCCCTGCTTGTTGACCCGCACCCGCACCCACGGCACGGGAAACTCTTCCAGAATCAGCGCGGCGACCCGCTCGGCCAGGGTCTCCACCAGAAAGAACTCACTGCCGCCGACAAACTCCATCAGCCGCTTGGCCACGGCCTTGTAGTTGAGCGTGTCCTCGATGTCGTCTCTGGCGGCGGCCCTGGCGGTGTCGGCCCCCATGTCCAAGTCGAAGATGACGCTCTGCTTGATGCGACGCTCCCAGTCGTAGATGCCGACCACCGTCTCGATCTTGAGCTGGTGCAGGAAAATGATGTCCATGGAAGCCTCGCCATGCCCTAGGAGCGGCACACCTTAAGCCACTGCGGCCCGCTCGCCAAGATCGCCCGGCGTATCGCCGGGTCTGCAGATACGCTAAACTGCGGAGCCCGAACCACGATCAGACGGGCGCTGAGATGATCCTGGAAGTCTCCCTGGTGCTGCTAGGCTATCTGGCGGGCTCGGTGTCCTCGGCGATCCTGGTCTGCCGTGCCATGGGCCTGCCGGATCCCCGCAGCCAGGGCTCGCACAATCCCGGCGCCACGAATGTGCTGCGCTTCGGCGGCAAGCGGGCGGCCGCCGTGACCCTCAGCGGGGACGTGCTGAAGGGCCTGCTGCCGGTGCTGGTAGCACTGGCCCTGGGCGTCGGCGACCGCACCTTGGCGGCCGTGGGGCTGGCGGCGTTCCTCGGCCATCTCTATCCTGTGTTCTTCGGCTTCGCCGGTGGCAAGGGAGTCGCTACGGCGATCGGAGCATTGCTGGGATGGTCCTGGCCGGTGGCGATCGCCGGGATTGCCACTTGGCTGCTGGTGGCGACCGTCAGCCGCATCTCGTCCCTGGCCGCCATCACCAGCGCGGCGCTGGCCCCGCTCTACCTGTGGTGGCTAAGCGGCAGACTACCGCTGGTCGCGGCCGGCACCGTGATGAGCATCTTGCTCGTCTGGCGCCATCGCTCGAACATCCGCAGCATCCTAGCCGGGACCGAGGACACCATCGGCGCAGAGCGCAAGTAGCGCCAGCCCTCAGACCAGCTGCAGCTCGGCGAGGGGCCAGCGCGGCGTGGCGCCGAAGGCGAGCGGCTGGGAGGCGCCGGCCTGCAGGCGCAGACAGCCGGCATAGGCAATCATCGCCCCGTTGTCGGTGCAGAGCTCCGGGCGGGGGAAGTAAACCCGGCCCCCCTCGACCCGCACCATTACCTGCAGGCGATCGCGCAGCCGGCGGTTGGCACCCACGCCACCGGCAACGACCAGCCGCTTGAGCCCCGTTTGGCGCAGCGCCCGGCGACATTTGATGGTGAGCGTATCCACCACGGCCTCCTCGAAGGCCCGGGCGATGTCGGCCCGGCTCTGCGCATCCCCGGCACTCGCCCGCAGGGTATTGATGGCAAAGGTCTTGAGCCCACTGAAGCTGAAATCCAGACCGGGCCGATCGGTCATCGGCCGAGGAAATCGGAGCCTCGCCGGATCCCCGTGCTCAGCCAGTGCCGCCAGGGCCGGTCCGCCTGGATATCCCAGGCCCAGGAGCTTGGCAGTCTTGTCGAAAGCCTCGCCCACCGCGTCATCCAGGGTATCACCCAGCAACACGTAGGCGCCCTGACTACGCACCGCCACCAGCTGGGTGTGGCCGCCAGAGACCAGCAGCGCGACGAAGGGGAATTCCGGGGGAGCGGGCTCCAGCATGGGCGCCAGCAGATGGCCCTCCATGTGATGCACCGCCACCGCCGGCACACCCCAGGCCCAGGCCAGGCTGCGTCCGAAGGCCGCCCCCACCAGCAGCGCACCGATGAGTCCCGGCCCGCCGGTATAGGCTACCCCGCCGATGTCCTGCGGCCTGCTGCCCGAGCGGCTCATGACATGGCGCACCAGGGGCAGCAGCTTGCGCACGTGATCCCGCGAGGCCAGCTCCGGCACCACCCCCCCGTAGTCGGCGTGCAGCGCCACCTGGCTGTGGACGGCGTGGGCGAGTAGGCCCGCGGCGGGATCGTAGACTGCCGTCGCGGTCTCGTCGCAGGAAGTCTCGATACCCAGCACGCGCATCGCACTATTGTTGAGCAGGGCTCCGGGCCCCGCAAGCGCTTTGCTTTTTCATGTCGAAGTCCATAGAATGGCGGGCTTTGTCGGTCGACGTGGCTAAGTCTGGATGCCGGTCTGGTCGTCGACTGTCCAGTCCATGAGGTAGGGAGCTCTATGCCAGCGGTACGCGTGAGAGAGAACGAGCCTTTCGAAGTCGCCCTGCGCCGCTTCAAGCGCGCTTGCGAGAAGGCGGGCATCCTGTCGGAGGTGCGGCGCCGGGAATTCTACGAAAAGCCCACCGCGGTGCGGAAACGCAAGGCGGCAGCGGCGGTGAAGCGCCATCTGAAGAAGCTGTCGCGCGAGCAGCTTCGCCGCGAGCGCCCGATGGCGGCCTGAGACCTCGCGCACTGGCGCCTCGCACCGTGACCGACACCCCGACGCTGAAGCCGCGCATAGAGGAGGACATGAAGTCCGCCATGCGCGCCAGGGACAAGCAGCGTTTGGGCGCCATCCGCCTTATCCTGGCTGCCATCAAGCAACGGGAGGTGGACGAGCGGCGCCCCATGAGCGATGCCGACGTCCTGGCCGTGCTGGACAAGATGAGCAAGCAGCGGCGCGATTCCGTCTCCCAGTATCGCGCCGCGGGACGGGATGATCTCGCCGATCAAGAGGCCTTCGAGCTGGACCTGATCGCAGGCTACCTGCCGCAGCCGCTGAGCGCCGCCGAGCTCGACGCCTTGGTGTCCGACGCTATCGTCGAGGGCAGCGCCAGCAGCATCAAGGACATGGGCAAGGTCATGGCAATACTGCGTCCTCGGGTGCAGGGCCGCGTCGACATGGCGCAGGTTAGCGGCCTAGTCAAGCAGCGACTCAGCCCCTGACCCGCTTCCGCGCCGCCGGGCGCCCGCAAGCCGCACAATTCCTGGTAATCCGAAAGCTTGCGTCTATGCTTGAGCATAGGCTTGATTCACGGGTCTCCGGCTGTCCTACAGTGGGATCATTCAGGCGTCCCGCGGGGAGCGAGCCGCTGCCCAATTGCGGCGGGCGGTAGTGAATGTTCGGGCGCATTCCCCAACAGTTCATCGATGACTTGGTCGGCCGGGCGGACATCGTCGAGCTCATAGGCGCCTACCTGCCGCTGAAGAAAGCGGGCCGCGAATACACTGCGTGCTGTCCGTTTCACGCCGAGAAGACGCCGTCCTTCACCGTCAGCCCCACCAAGCAGTTCTACCACTGCTTCGGTTGCGGTGCCCACGGCACCGTGGTCGGTTTCCTGATGCAATACGACCAGCTCGAGTTTCCCGAGGCCGTGGAGGCGCTGGCCGCCCGCCTGGGCGTGAGCGTGCCACGGGAGCAGCAGCCCGGACCCGCGGTGCACCGCGGGTCCAATCTCTACGAAGTGCTGGGCCGGGTGGCCGAGCTCTTTCGGGCCGAGCTGCAACGCCACCCCGCGGGCAGGCGGGCCGCTGCCTACCTAGAGCGCCGAGGGATAGACCCCGATACCTCCAGCACCTTCGCCATCGGCTATGCCCCACCCGGCTGGGACACCCTGAGCGCCCGCCTGGGGGTCCCGGGCGGGGTCCTGGTGGAGGCGGGGCTGGCCATCGAGAAGGACGGGGGCGGCCACTACGACCGCTTCCGCGACCGGCTGATGTTCCCGATCCGCGATCGCCGGGGTCGCACAGTGGGCTTCGGTGGCCGGGTGCTCGACGACAGCACGCCCAAGTATCTGAACTCCTCCGAGACCTCAGTCTTCCACAAAGGCCGCGAGCTGTACGGGCTGCACGAGGCGCGCCAGGCGTTGCGGGGAATTTCCCGCCTGCTGGTGGTCGAAGGCTACATGGACGTGGTGGCACTGGCCCAGCACGGCGTGCGTTATGCGGTGGCGACCCTGGGCACCTCCATCACACCGCAGCATCTGGAGCAGATATTTCGCACCGCGCCGGAAGTGGTGTTCTGTTTCGATGGCGACCGTGCGGGACGCCAGGCAGCCTGGCGTGCACTGGAGCAGAGTCTGGCATTCATGCAGGAGGGGCGCCAGGCCAGGTTCATGTTCCTGCCGGAAGGCGAGGATCCCGATACCCTGGTGCGCCGCGTCGGTGGCCAGCCATTCGAGCGCAGCATGGCCCAGGCCATGCCGTTGTCCGACTACCTCATCGAGGGCCTGTCGCGGCAGACGGACGCGCGCAGCCTGGACGGGCGGGCACGTCTGGTGGAGCTCAGTCGTCCCCTCATCCAGCGCCTGCCGGCGGGAGTATTTCGCGAGATGATGCTGGACCGGCTGGCAAGCATCAGTGGCGTCTCCTCATCCCGCCTGGCGGAGCTCCTGGGAGTGGCGGGCAGGCGGATCGGCGCCCGGCACGGACGTCCGGAGCCGCAGCGCAAGGCGCCGTCGGCGGTGCGCAGTGCCATCGCCATCCTATTGCAGCATCCGGCACTCGGGGCCGACGTGGAGCCGCCCCCTGGCCTGGAGTCGCTGAACCTCCCCGGCGCTTCCTTGCTGGCACGGCTCCTTGAGCTGGCCCGCCAGCGCCCCCATCTAAGCACGGGTGCACTGCTTGAGCATTGCCGGGACTGGGAAGAATGGCCGCACCTGGGCCGTCTGGCTTCCTGGCGACTGGCGACACCGGAGGAAGGTCTGGCGGCCGAGCTGCGGGGCGCGCTACAGCGGCTGGCGCAGCGGCAGCGTGATCAGCGCATCGACGCCCTGCGGCTCAAGCCAAGGGCGGACCTGAGCGCCGAGGAGCGGGCGGAGCTGCGTGGCCTCCTGAGCGCCGGTGGCCAGGCCCCGCTGCCCGCGGATGCTGCAGTGGAAAATGGCGGATAGCGTGTTAAACTGAACAGTTTGGTATCTTTTCTTCGACTGACGGGTATTGGAGCACCATGAATCACGAGGAACAGCAGTCTCAGCTCAAGTTATTGATCGCC
>CAYQDX010000277.1:0-5594 GCA_964416345.1 uncultured Ectothiorhodospiraceae bacterium | reverse complement strand
GCGCCAGGCGCTCCCGCTCTTCTTCATTGAGGCGCGCCCCGACCTCGACTTCCCGCCCGTGGGAGCGAATCGTCAGGCGGCTCGGCCTGCGCCCGCGGGCGTATCGGCGGAGCACCACTCTCGCCCAGCTGCGTTGGAGCTCCCAGCGCCTCTCCGGTCGGCGCCGTCCCCAGGCGACCTCCACCTTGTCACCGTCGATGACGATGACCTCGCACTCGTGGCCCCGACAGGCGCACACGTAGAGACCCGCGGCCAGCGCGAGCATCTCCAGGCCGGCGAAGGGAAAGACCAGCCACAACCCCATCGTCGCGAAACCCGTGGCAATGGTCACGGAGACGAGGAAAGCACCAACGAAGAACAGAAGAGTTCCTCGCCAGGATAGAGACCGATTGGGTCGAATTACGAAACGACAACTCGCGGATGCGGAGTCACAGTCGGATTCGACCACGTATCCTCTCTACCAAATGCGATGGGCCAATCGGCTCTAGGCACTCGACTTGAGCCAAATGCCACAGCGCGACGCATGCTACCCGATGCGGGTATGAGACGCAAGGAAAGCGGGCAAGAAATGATCTGGGTCAATAATTATCGGCTGATGTTTTGATATAAGGATTTTTTTCTTGTCATATCTGGACTTAATGATGGGCACGCCGCCCTCCGAGCGCAGCGCGCCCTCCCTACGGTGTCCCCGCTCAGGCCGGTGGGTGCTCCCTTCGCAGACGCGGTATCGCGACGCTTTGCTCCGTGACGCCGTGTGCCGACGGCGCCCAGGCCGTCCCGTAGACAACCTCGTAGGTGGCGGGCAGTCGGCCGTCCCGCCGGAAAGCCTCGTAGGCCCGTCTAAGGGCCTGCAGCCGGCTCCGGCCCATGAGGCCCCGAGGCCGGCCTGCCGTGGCGTTGTAAGCCCCCCAGGCCTTGATGTCGCGCATCAGGCTGTCCAGTCCCTGGTAGGTCAGGGTCAAGTGCTCCAAATCCATGACCGGCTCCACCAGGCGGGCACGCAGCAGAGCGTCCCCCAGGTCGTGCATGTCGACGAAGGCACTGACGTGACTGTAGCCGTCCACCGCCCCCCACGACGCACGCAGCTCCCGTAGCGTATCGGGACCGAAGGTGCTGAACAGCAGCAGCCCGCCGGGGCGCAGGATCCGGGCCAGCTCGCGGAAGATGAGGTCCGGGTCGTTGCACCACTGCAAGGTGAGGTTGGAGCACACCAGGTCGACGCTGCTCGTGGCCAGCGGCACGTACTCGGCGTCGCCGCAAACGAGATGCGGGCGTGAGAGCCAGCCGGTCTTGGCGCGGGCGTGTCGCAGCATACCGTAGGCGATGTCCAGGCCGAGCACCCTTGCGCCCCGAAATCGGCGCCGCAGAGGACGCAGGCAATCGCCGGTGCCGGTGCCCAGATCCAGCACCCAGCCGGGCTCCAGGCGCACCAGGTCCAGGCGCTCCAGAAGACGCTCGCCGATGGTGCGCTGCAGCACCGCCGCGGCGTCGTAGCCCTGGGCACAGCGGTCGAAGGCCGCCCGCATGCGTCGCTTGTCGATCTGGTGTCGTGGCTCGCGCTCGCTCATGCACTCGACTCCTGCGCCGACCCCGGGTCGAGCCAGCCCTGCAATGCCGCCGCGAACGCCTGCGGATGGGACAGGAAAGGGGCGTGGCCGGCCCCGGGGATGATCTCCACCCGGGCGTTGGGCTGAATCGCCGCCGCGGCCTTGGCGGCAGCCGGTGGGACCAGGGTGTCGCGCGCGCCCATGATCCATAAGGTGGGCAGCTCCAGGGCGGGCAGAACGGCGCGCAAATCGGCCTGGGCGAGGATTCCGAGCCCGCCGGCCAGGGCCGCCGGGACCGGCTCGCCACCGGCACAGAGCAGCGACCGCAGCCGGCGCAGATCCTCCCGGGCGTGCTCACTGCCGCGGGTCTGCAGTGCCAGGAAGCGCATCAGGGCGGCGCGGAAATCCGTTTGCAGCTCGGCGGCGAAGCCGGCCAGCAAGGCGGGTGACATTCCATGGGGCCAGTCGCCGCCTTCGACGAAGCGCGGCGTGCCGGCCACCAGCACCAGCCCGGCCAGCCGCGGCTGCAGGCTGCAGGCGGTCTGCATGGCCACCAGTCCGCCCAGACTCCAGCCGACCAATACGGCCCCCTCGGGCACGACGGCGGCCAACAGCCGCGCCGCCGAGTCCAGACCATAGGGGCCCCCTGCGCCGGCGCTGGCGCCATACCCCGGCAGATCCACGCCGATGACCCGGTGCGAGCGCGCTAGCAGACCGGCGACTGTGTGCCAGATGCCCGAGTGCATTCCCCAGCCATGGACCAGCACCAGCGGCGGTCCATCGCCGGCCAGCAGCGTCGCCGTCAGACCGGCGCGCATATCTCACCCAGGGCTTCCAGCAGCCTGTCGACCTGGTGCTCCTGGTGCAGAGCACTCAGCGTCACGCGCAGGCGGGCCTGTCCCCGGGGCACGCTGGGCGGTCGAATCGCCGGCACCAGGATGCCCCGCTCCCAGAGGCCTGCGCTGCAGTGCAGCACGCGTTGCGCATCTGCCAGCACCAATGGCTGAATGGGGGTCGCGGAATCGGCCAGCGGCAATCCGAGCTCACGGAGTCCGCTACGGTAGCGCGCCAGCAAGGACTGAAGATGGGCGCGGCGCCAATTCTCCTGGCGCGCCAGCCCCAGGCTGGCCCGGGTGGCTTGGGCCGAGGCCGGTGGCAGGGCAGTGGTGTAGATGTAGCTCCGGGACCACTGTATCAGGGTCTCAATGAGGATCTCATCGCCGGCAACGAAGGCCCCGAAGGTGCCGAGCGCCTTACCCAGGGTGCCCATCAGCACCGGCACCTGGGCCATTCCCAGCCTCTGCAGAGCAACGGTGCCGCGACCCTCCGGGCCCAGCACCCCCAGCCCGTGGGCATCGTCTACCATCAGCCAGGCCCGCTCGTGGCGGCAGGCGGCGGCCAGCTCGACCAATGGCGCCAGATCGCCGTCCATGCTGAATACCCCGTCGGTGGCGAGCAGCACCCGGCCCTCGCGGGCCCGGGCGAGCTGGCCTCGGGCCGCCGCCACGTCCGCGTGGGCGTAGCGGCGGATCTGCGCGCCGGAGAGACGGCCGGCATCGATCAGCGAGGCATGATCCAGCCGGTCTTCCACCACGGTGTCGCCCGGGCCGAGCAAGGCGCTCAGGACGCCCAGGTTGGCCATGTAGCCGGTGGAATACAGCAGCGCGCGCGGTCGGCCGAGCCAGTCCGCCAGCTCCTCCTCCAGCATATAGTGTGCCCGACTGTGGCCAGAGATGAGATGGGAAGCAGCGCTGCCCACGCCGTATTCCGCGGCTCCCCGCTGCCAGGCGGCTATGACCTGCGGGTGGCTGGCGAGCCCCAGATAGTCGTTGGAACAGAAGGCGAGCACCCGCCGCCCATCCACGGTGGGCTCCACGCCCTGGGGGCCCTCGACGACCCGTCGCCTCCGGTACAGGTGATCGCGTCGCCGGCGCTCGAGGGCGGCCCGCAGCGCCTCGGGATTCAGCGTGCCGGCATGGTCCGGGCCAGGCACCGTGCTCAGGCGCCGGCCGCGGAAGCGGGCGACTCCGGCTCCACGACCTCCAGCGGATGGATGCCCAGACGGGCGAGCAAAGCCCGATCCGCCGCCGCAGCGGCGTTCCCGGTGGTGAGCAGCTTCTCACCATAGAAGACCGAGTTGGCACCCGCCAGGAAGCACAAGGCCTGCAGCTCGTCGCTCATCTCGCTGCGCCCGGCGGAAAGCCGCACGAATGAGCGCGGCATCAGAATTCGGGCGACGGCCACCGTGCGAACGAATTCGAATGGCTCCAGCGCGGGCTCATCGGCCAATGGCGTTCCGCTGACTCGCACCAGGAGATTGATGGGCACACTCTCGGGATGCCGCGGCAGGTTCGCCAGCTGCGCCAGCAGCCCGGCCCGGTCGTGCCGATCTTCGCCCATGCCTACGATTCCCCCGCAGCAGACGTTAATGCCCGCCTCCCGTACGTGCTCGAGGGTCTGCAGGCGATCGGCGTAGCTGCGGCTGCCGATGATCTCGCCATAGTACTCCGGCGAGGTGTCCAGGTTGTGGTTGTAGTAGTCCAGCCCGGCCTCCTGCAACTGCTCCGCCTGCTCGCCGCTCAGCATTCCCAGAGTGGCGCAGGTCTCCAGGCCCAGCGCCTTGACCCCTCGCACCATCTCCAATACCCGCAGAAAGTCCTTGCGCTTGGGGCTGCGCCAGGCCGCGCCCATGCAAAAGCGAGTGGCACCGGCCTCCTTGGCTTGGCCCGCCGCCTCCAGCACCTCTCCCAGCTCTAGGAGCGGCTGGGCGTCCACCGGCGTATCATGCCGGATGCTCTGGGGGCAATAGGCACAATCTTCCGGGCAGCCGCCGGTCTTGATGCTGAGCAGGGTGCTGAGCTGCACCGCGTTGGGCTCGAAGTACCGGCGATGGACGGTCTGCGCGTTGTACAGCAGCTCCAACAAGGGCTGGTCGAACAATGCCTCGACCTCACCCAGGTGCCAATCGTGACGCAAAGCGGGTGTGGGGCCAGAGCCAGGAAGATGCTGTGTCATGATGCTCACCAAGGTTGCCGGAGCGCGGTCGGGGCACGCATACTGCGTGAGCGTTGAGGTTGCAGGATGTTAACGCCGAGGCGGCTGCTGTCAACCGCAGGGAGGCAATATGGTCGACAATTGGTCATCATTTGTCCAACAGTTGCTCTATCCGGACTGCTGCGTGCTCTGCGGCGCCCGGGGAGAGGCGGGACTGGACATCTGCGCCGGCTGTCGTACCGATCTGCCCGTCGCTCAAAGCTGTTGCGCGGTGTGCGCCGCCGTCCTGCCGCGGCCAGGGGTCTGTGGCAGCTGCCTGAGCCGGCCGCCCCCCTATCAACGCTCCTTCGCCCTGTTTCGCTACCATGCTCCGGTGGACCGTCTGCTACTGGACCTGAAGTTCCACGGCAAGCTGGCGCGCGCGCGCCTGCTCGGTGCCCTGCTGGCACAGTCGCTGGCGGCTCGCAGCGGCCCCTGGCCCGAGCTCATCGTGCCCGTGCCGCTGCACGGGTCGCGTCTGCGGGAGCGCGGCTACAACCAATCGCTGGAGCTTGCCCGCCCGGTGGCGCGGATGCTGGGACTGCCTATCGACTGGCATTGCTGCCAGCGGATACGGCCCACGCCGGCCCAATCCACCCTGCCCGCCGGTGCGCGCCGACGCAATGTGCGCGGCGCCTTCCGCGTGATTCGCCCTTTGGAGGCGCGACGTATCGCCCTGCTCGACGACGTGGTGACCACCGGAAACACCGTGGCAGAGCTGGCGCGGGTGCTGCGAGCCGCCGGGGCGACGGATATCGAAGTGTGGTGCTGCGCCCGGGCCTAGGCTAACTCCCCTGGCGCCTCAATTGACTGCCCGTTCATCTCGCCCGCCGACGAGACGTGCGGGCTAGCGCAACAGGTAGTCCAAAACGATGCCCACGAACACCACCCCGCCCAGCCAGTTGCTGTTCAGGAAGGCGCGAAAACAGGCGTCGCGATCCCGTGTCCACACCAAGGAAAGCTGGTACGTCGCCAGCAGGGAGGCGATGAGCAGACTGGCGTGATAGTACCGGC
>CAYQDX010000276.1:0-5623 GCA_964416345.1 uncultured Ectothiorhodospiraceae bacterium | reverse complement strand
TGAACTACAACGGCTACGGCGCGACTCTGGAGGATCTGTTCTTCCACCCCGACGAGCTTTACCGCCGGCTTCGGCCCTATCCCGACCCATTTGCATTCATCGCCGAGGACGAGGCCTATCCAGTGCTGCGCGATGGCTATCGGCAGGACATGCTGATGGCGGAGGGCCTGAATGCAGAGACCGGCGGCGAGCGCTATGCGGTCTACGTGCTGCCGGATGCACCCTGGGCCCGCCGGGTCGGCGGGGTGCTGGGCAATGCCCTGGCCCGTAAGGCGCCGGCGCGGGCCCACGCCCTGCTCAGCCGCTTGCCCGACGGCGGCTACCGAGTGAGCGTGCGCGCGCCGCTGGCCACCCGTACCGGCGCCGACGACCTGTGCCGGGAGTTCCCCACCGGCGGCGGCCGCCAGGCGGCGGCCGGCATCAACCTGCTGGCCGAGGATCGCTACGTCGAGTTCGTCGATCGCTTCCGCGCCCAGTTTGCCTAGCATCAATCATTGTGGAAGTTCTTGCATCGGGTCGAAGCGACCGTCGGCGGGAGGGAGCCCGCCGTCGAGCTTACAGGGACGTACTTGCAGCGTGTCGCGGAGGCCCCATGCAAGAACTTTCGGGACGATTAATACTTGGGCAGCGGGTAGACTTCGGCGCCGGCGTCTCCCATCACCAGCACACCAAGCAGCGCGCCGTCCCGGGTCGCGACCACGGCCGCGCCGTGCCACTCCGGCCCGAAGGGCTCGGCGGCATCCACCTCCCAGTGGTCACCTTTTGGGGTATAGCGTGCCGCCGACACAAAGCGGGGTGCGCTGCGCGGGTCGCCTACCACCAGCGTGTCCTCGGGGGCCTCGGCGCGGCGTTGCGGGAGCTTTGCGGCGGGTTGGCCCACGCTTACATGGGGCAGAAGGGCTACCGCGCTCACCATGGTGGCGGCCTCCGCTTGCAGGGGCAAGCGTCGTCCCGCGACCTCCAGATAGGCGCTGCCCGCCACCGTTTTCACCGGCGGAGCCAGCAGATCTGCAGGGCCGAGCAGGCCGTCCGCCAGGGGCAGCACCCAGCCCTGGCGCTGAGGGCGATGGGTCAACAGCAGCAGGTCTTTCTGCGCCCAGGTTGTCACCGCCCAAAGCGGAGCGGGCAGCGAGCGGCCTTCGGGCAATGAGGGGTGCCCCAGGTGCAGCGCGGGTGCCCACTCCAGCCACTCGGGCTGCGGCGTCTCCTGCAAGGGAAAGCGGTGGCCGTTGCGCACCGCCTCCCCGGCCTGCGGCGGGGTGGCCAGACTGACCCCGCCGCCCAGCAGGGCCGGCAGAGACTGCACGTCCAGGCTGAAGCCAGTGAGTCCGCCGGACAGGCGCAGGCCACCGGTCTGCCAAAAACGGGTGCGCTCCCTGACCAGCGGCGCGTAGGCCCGCTGAATGTAGATCCGGGCCTCTGCCGCGCTGGCGTCACTGGCCAGGGCTACCGACAGGACCGTGCCCACCCGCACGCCCCGGTAGGTCACGCCGGCGCCGGCGCGCAGCCCGCCGCGCTCGGGCGCCTGCAGCACCAGCTCGAGGCCGCCCGGCTCCAGGGTCTCGCCCAGGGGAGGCTCCTCAAGTCCGCGAAATCGATACTGTGGCTCGCCCCGGCCGGGCAGCACGGCCAGGTAATTGGCGCCCAGCAGAGTGTCGAGTCCGGTGGCTCCGCTGAGATCCAGCTGCGGGCGCACGATCCAGAACCGGCTCCCGGCGCGCGCCAGGTCGGTGGCCTCCGGCATCAGGCGCACCTGCACGTCGATGCCGCCCAGGCCCTCGGCCAGCACCACGCTCTCCACCTTGCCCACCACGATGCCCCGGTAGCGCAGCGAGTCCCCGGGCTTGAGTCCATGGCCCTGGGCGAATTCCACGCTCACCGGAATGCCGCGCTGGCTCAGGGACTGATACACCAGCGCACCTGCCAGCAGCGCTCCGGCCAGCGGCACCAGCCACAGAGGCAGCCTGCGGCGCCGCCGCAGGGCGGCCTCCGGAACCGGATCGGGGGTGCTCACGGCGGCGCGTCCCACAGGCAGTGGGGGTGAAACAGCAGGCTGGCCAGTAGGCTCAGCAGCACCATGGCGGTGAAAGCCAGGAGCCCGGGCCCGGCGCTGATGCTCACCAGGTCCCCCAGCTTGATGTAGGCCACCAGGATAGCCACCAGCATCACGTCCAGCATGCCCCAGCGGCCCAGAGCTTCCACCGCGCGGTACAGTGCCGCCCGGGAGCGGTGAGCCCGCAGCCAGCGACCGTCGGCAAGGAGGCTGAGCGCCAGCAGCTTGAGCGGAGGCAGGACCACGGAAAACAGCAGCACCACCAGGGCGACGGTCCAGTAGCCTTCTGTGTACAGACCGGCGACCCCGGACAGCAGGCTGTCCTCCTTGAGATGACCGAGCTTCTCGACCCGCAGCAGGGGCAGGGAGACGGCGGGCAGGTACAGGGCGAGGGCGGCGGATGCCGTGCCCGCCGCCAGCCGGTTCAACACAGGGCGGCAGCGGGGGAAGGGGGTTCGGCAACGTCTGCAGATGGCCTCCTGACCCGGAGGCACGGGCGGCAGCGCCTGCACCAGACCGCAGGCACGACAGCCTCGCAGCGCGGATCCCGGCGGCGGCTTGACCGGCCGCTCCGACTCAGGCCAGCGCCCCGTCACGCCACTCCTGGGAGACGCGGTCCAGGCTCTTGGCTGCGTCGTCGAATAGCGCGGCCAGGGGAGAGCGTGGCGGTATCAGCCGCTGCAGGCAGTCGGCGAAGAAGTCGCGCAGTGCCGCGAGCGTTGTCATCTCTTGTGCCGCGGCCAGCAGCGGGCCCGGCACCGGGACCCCGCACAGCTCTTCGTCCCGCAGCAGCTCCAGCATCAGCTGCGTGATCTGCTGCTCTGTGGGGCCGGGCGGCAGCAGAGGCAGCAGCAGCTCCCGCAGGCGTGGCTCCCGCGCCTTCTGCCCATGGCTTGGCGCCGCCGGTGGCTCGGCCGCGAGCGTGGGCTCCAGCAGCTCGGTGGCGTCGGCACCGCCGCCGGCCGGCGCAGCGCGCTCCGCGGCTGGCTCGCTCGCCGGAGAGGGCTCGGCCCCGTCCATGGCCTCTGGGCGGATGCTGAGGGCAGCGGTGTCAGACAGGGTTTGGCTCAGCACGTCGTCCCATACGATCAGAGGGTTCTGTGTCAGCTCCGGCGGCTTTCTATGGGCGGGGGCCTTGGGCGCACGCCTGTGCGGCTCGGCGGAGCTGCCACGGGCGACTCCCCGAACGTTGATCGGTTTTGCGGCCACCGTCGCGCCGGACGCGGTAGCCGGCACCTCGGCCGGCTGGCCGGCAGCCTCTCCCGGCTGCTCCACGGGCTCATCGGCCGCCGGCTCCGGCGGCGGATTGGCGACGTGGACGGCTATCTCCCGGAGGTACTGAGCGCAGCGCGCGCGGGCATCCCGCTGCCGGGCGCTGAGCAGGGAGGAGCGCGAGATGCGGTCGATCTGGCGGGCTGCCGCGGACAGGTTGGTTGCCACCGTGACGTTGCCGTCCTTCACCGTATCCACGATCTGCACACAGTTGCCGGTGGTCTTCGGATCGGGACGCAGGCCCGCCGCCGGCAGCAGCGGCCCCAGGTGGGCCAGCGCCGCAGCCAGTTGCTGGTAGTCTTCCAGCGCTCCCTTGGCGACGATCGACCTGGCGATATCGGCGCTCGAGTGCTCCGGCTCGGCGCCGGTCTTCGATGATGACATGCGCGCTCCTCGCTTCGGTGGGGTGGGGCGGTCCGCGGCTGCTCGGTTGGTCGCAAGAGTACACCTGGGGACAATGTCAAGGAAGCCGGCATTCGCGCACTTCCGCCATCAGTACCAGCTGCCACCGAATCGCCAGCGTGGTCGGCGAGTGATCGGGGGAAAGTCCCGCAGGCTGAAGCTCTCCTGCAAACCCAGGGGCGGCTCGGCCTCCAGCTCGCGCTCCAGCGCCAGCAGCCGCCGCACCCGCTCGGCGGTCGCCGGATGGGTGCGCAGCACCGAGGGGTTGGGATCCCGCCGTCCGGGTAGCAGGATGCGCTCGATCCAGCCGCCGTGCTGCTGCTCCAGGCGGGTCAGCGCCGCGGCCAGGCCACGCGGGTCGCCGGTGAGCCGCACGGCCTGTAGGTCGGCATCGTATTCGCGGCTGCGTGACAGGGCCAGCTGCAGCAGCGCGCTCAGGGCCGGTGCCGCGACCAGCAATGCCACGGCCAACCATGGCACGGTCGCTTGGCCCAGGAGCAGCAGGGGCAGGTTCACCAGCAGCAGGATCTGGCCCGCCAGTGCCAGGCCTCCGGTGAGTCGGCTCACCGCATCCGCCAGGCCCATGATCCACATGTCGTTGTTGCGGATGTGGCTGAGCTCATGGGCCAGCACTCCGCCGAGCTCGCGCAGTCCGAGTCCCCGCAGGATACCATCGGACAGCGCGATCGCGGCCTCACTGCGGTGGCCGACGGCGAAGGCGTTCATCACCCGGGAGGGGACGTAGTAGAGGGCAGGCGGTCGCGGCAGGCCTGCCCGCTGGGCGATTACTCGCAGCAGCTGCTGCAGCTCGGGCACGTCCCAGCCGCTCAAGGGTCGGGCGCCGTACATCCGCAGGATCAGTCCCGGGGTGAGACGGGGACTGAGCAGCAAGGCAATCACCCCCAGGATGGCTGTCCAGAGCACGCCGTCCGGTCCGCCGAGCACCCAGCCCAGCAGCGCCAGCAGGCCGCCCATGCCACCCAGCAGCAGCACGCAGTGAAGCCAGTTTCCGAGCCTGTGTCGCAGCAGCTCGCGCACCTCGCGGATTCCTCGTACCAAGGCGCCCAGGGCAGCGCGGGAACCTAGTGACGGTCCCGGCGGTCTCTACCGCCGGGACCTGTTGCCACGCTCCCGCGGCCATGCGTGCCTGAGCGCACCTCATCGAGACAGGTGATCCTGCCCGGGGCTCCAAAGTCTCCGCCCGCAGGATCGTGTCAAACGGCGTACTAAATTGATAGTTGGGCGTCGCGGGCGTGATTTCAACCTTGCCCCTATCCGCAGGGAGTTGGTCATGTCGAGAAACACCGATCTGTGCTCCATTTTGGCGGCGTGCGCCCTGTGGGCCGTCGCACCGGGCGATGCGGTGGCGTCCATGCCCGCGGCAGTGGATGGCCAGCCGGTGCCCACCCTGGCACCCATGCTCAAGCGGGTCACGCCGGCCGTGGTCAACATCGCCAGCACCACGCGCATGCGCCGGCGCAGCGCGCTGCTCGACGACCCCTTCTTTCGTCGCTTCTTCGATCTGCCCGAGACCGAGCAGAGCAGCGAAAGCCTGGGCTCCGGTGTCATCGTCGACGCACGCCGGGGCCACATACTGACCAATCATCACCTCATAGAAGGAGCCGATGAGATCACCGTGACCCTAAAGGACGGACGCACGCTCCAGGCGCGGGTCATCGGCAGCGACCCGGACTCCGACATCACGGTGCTCAAGATCGACGCCGACCACTTAACGGCGATCCCCCTGGCCGATTCCAACCGAGTGCAGGTGGGAGACTTCGTGGTCGCCATCGGCAACCCCTTTGGTCTTAGCCAGACCGTGACCTCGGGCATCGTCAGCGCCCTGGGCCGCAGTGGACTGGGCATCGAGGGCTACGAGGATTTCATCCAGACCGA
>CAYQDX010000275.1:0-5636 GCA_964416345.1 uncultured Ectothiorhodospiraceae bacterium | reverse complement strand
GGCAGGGGAAATCGCAAAGCTCGGCGCACCGGCGCGCCGAAACCGGTATCTTCCCAAAATCCGAGCCTATGCCAAAGGCGGATCGGCACTAAAGCCACATTCGGCTTGTTTCCGATTGAATTCTCAAGGTTTTCCGGAAGACCCTCGCGAGAAGACCAGGGGGCCGAGATCAGGTCTTCTGAGATTAGGAAATCCAACCGCCTATGCGTAAATATCCCTCCGTTCTGAACGCCCGATCGAGGTCCCGCTGAACGTTTGCAGGGCGAGAAGGGGTGCTCTGAGGGACAAGCCGGGCGATCAGGAGCATGGGGAAGCGGGTTTTCGGGCGGGAAAGCGGATTTCATGGACTAGGCAACAGCGGGCCGGGCAGGCCACCCAAGCGCCGCTCACCAGGTGAGGCGCTGAGCGAGTTCTTGCTGCGGCTGGGCGAGGGGAGCGCCTGCAAATCTTTCTGCATCGAGCAAGATGGCCACGGAGTCGTTCTCCTCCCACGGCGGAGGCTGCGCGCCGGAGCGATTCTCGGCGCCGTAGCGGGCTCGCCGATGGGGTTGAGAGCCCGCTGTACTGGCGCAGTAGCGCCGCAGCCGCTCGGGCTCGCGCATGCGTTCTCGCCTCCGGGCTCCGCGCTCGCAAGTGGTGCTCGATTGGATCGAGGAAGAGGCACAGGACGGCATTGAGGGCTTCGCGGTCATGAGGGAGGGGGTAGCGCAGCCGCTTTGGAGCCGCGACATCACCCGAGCGTTGCATTGAGGTGAAGGGGAGCCAGGGTCGCGATATACGGTTCCTCCGCTCGTCCAACGAGTGGCAGGTTGGCCACAGCCTCGGTGACACGTACGAGGTCGACTTCTGGGGCGACATCTCCGTTACTCGGCCCCGCCCAGAGGAATATCGCGCTCTGCGAGGCGCCGGCTATCCGCTGGTCTTCCGCAATCTCCGCCACAGCATTGCATCCGGCTCGCTGGTGGCCACCCCCTCACATTATCCCGTGACCGCCGCGCGCCGGCCAACCGACATTCAGGTCAGCCAGAACGTATCCTGACCAAACAGGCAGGCCGGACTCCTAGTCTCCGCTGAGCTGGGCAGAAGTGAGGCTCGCCACGAGCCAGCAGTGGAGGATGCGAACCGGCGGGTCCCATACCTTGACAGTAGCATGCCCGCATGGGGCGCCTGCCTCCGGAAAGGCTTGGGTACAGACGACTCTGGCAAGACAAGCTGAAATCGGGCTCAAGCGCCACAGTCGCGCGTCCCTGCTGACGCTGCAGATGCGGTCCCGATACCTCCGGTGGGGCCTAGTGCCCGCCGACCAGGCGGATGCCATCGCTGCCCTGGGGCGCCGTCCGCGGCGGAATCTTGTGCTCCTCCTTATTGCCCCCCATCGTCATCTCGGCGTCATCATCAGTCTCGGGCGCGCGGTCCACGACGTGATAAAGCATGAGAATGAGGCCCCCGGTGGCCGCTAGCAGATACTGTGGGCCGAACAGCCAGAACACCAGTGGCACAGCCATGTAATAGGCACGCATACCGAAGCTGTAATAGCGGCCGCCGCGATTCAGCATGCGTGCCACGTAGGCCGGCGATGGCGAGTGCCACGCGTGACCCGTAGCGTTGATGAGGAAGCCGACGTGATTGTACATGCGCACCGCGAGCGAGAAGCAAAAGAAGGCCCAGAAGAAGGCCACCAGCATGAGCAGCAGCTTCAGCTCCCATAGCATGTTCTCGGTGAGCGCACGGGTGCCGACGGCACTCACCAGCGTGCCCAGGGATTGATCCTTGGCGCTCAGGTTGAGCACGCCGAAGATGAGCAGGACTGCGGTGGATGCCATCAAAGTCGCCGCCATGGTGGAGTTGCGCAGCGTCTGTACGCCCAGGATCTCCTTCCCGTCGCCCGTCATGATGTTGTTGACCCAAACCTCGCGGGCACGGATGTTGACTGATTGAATGGTGTAGTCCGGGTCGCGTCCAAGGCGCGAGCGCAGGTACAGCTCGTAACCGACGACCAGTAGCGCGCTTGTCGCGAGGCTGATGAACTCCATGGAAACGGAATGGACTAGGTGCAAATGAAGCATGTTCTCGACTCTGGGTAAAAAAATATGGCTTAGTGCTCGAGTGCGCCGGCAGCTTGCTGGGCCCGCGCATCCCACTGGGCTGCGCGGGCAGAATCGGGGCTAACCCCCAGCGTGCCCCGGCGATAGACGTCGGCCAGGGTCTCCATGGCGATGCCATTGCCGGCCTCGGCGGAGGCCCGCAGCCAGTACAAGGCCCTGACATCGTCCTGGGCCAGCCCCCAGGCGCCATCGGCATAACGCTCTGCCAACTGGTACTGCGCCACCGGGTCACCGCCGCGGGCCTCGCGCTGCAGGCGGCTGAGGCGCTCGCCGGCCGGTGCCTCGTGACCCAAGGCGTCCCATGCCGCCGCCACGATCCCGAGGCTGGGGGAATTCAGCCGCTTGGCGCTGGTCGCCAGGCGGTTCTCGCCTCGGCGTGCGTCGGTCACGCTGGCCAGGCCTGCCCGGGTGAGCGCCCGCAGGGTGGCCTGTGCCTCGGCATCGCCCCGGTCCGCGGCCTGCCCCAGCCACTCACGCGCCTGCTGCGACCTGCCATCCGTGATGAGGGCCTCGCCCAGCCGGCGCTGGGCCCGCCGATCCCCCGCCGCCGCGGCCTTTTGCCACCACTGCTCGGCCCGCATGTGGTCGCTCTCCGTGCCCCGGCCCTGCTCATAGGCGTCGCCCAGCGTAGTCGCCGCATAGGAGCTCCCGTTGCGGGCCCCGGCCGTCAACCAGTGCACCCCGGTCTGAGGATCCGTGCGTAGACCGTAGCGTCCGTCGAGGTAGGCGAGACCGAGCTGAGTTTGGGCGCCGGCGTCGCCGGAGTTGGCCAGACGGGTCAGCCAGGCGACCTCCTGGTCGCCGGGCACGGGAGCGCCGCGAGCGGCTATCAGTGCGGCGAGGCCGGCGGCGACGGCCGTCAGCATCCAGGGACCGACGGTCCGGGCTCGCCCCGCAAGCGCCTTGATGCTGTGGCCGGTCGAATAGAGGTTTCTGGCAGAATGAGTGAGGCTAAGATACACGGTAAGCTCCCTGATCGGATTGAATGGGTCTGCTACTCCGAGCAAACACCGTGCCGCTCTCGGCGTATACTGTAGAATGTCTTTCTGTCAGATGGTTATGCGTCTGCCATGGGCCGGCTGAGGAGTTTAAGCTCGGCGCAGCACGCCGCAACGCGTAGGAATCCCCGGATTTCGTAACATGCTTTCATGGCTTCATCTCAACCGGCTGCAGCGCAAGGTCCTGCTGGTCATTCTGGTGATCGTCGTGGTGCCGATGCTTGTCACCGGAGTGCTTTCGGCCTCCTGGATCACGGCGCGCATGGAGGACTCCATAGAGTCTTGGATACGCGAGGCGGCGCAGCTGAATCAGAACTGGCTGGCGACGCTGCATGGCAATGGACAGCTCCTGGCGGATGCGCTGGAAGAGGTCAACCGGGGGGAGCTGCAGATTCGACCGGGACGGTCGCCGCTGCCGAAGCGCATGGCCCCGCTCGCGCGGGAGCTGGGCATCTCTCTGGTGCAGGTCTACGACGCCGCTGGGCAGCTGGTGTATACCTCACAGCCGGTGACCCTCACCGGCGATTGGAAGCCGACCCAGTCCACGGCCGTGGTCAAGGCCAGCCGCGGTGATACCAACCTGCTGGCGGCCGTCACCATCGTGCCAGTGCCGAGGCGGGGCAGGGCGCGCTTTCATCTGGTGCTGGGCACCATGTTCGACAAATCCCTGCTGCAGCGCTTCGGCAAGATGACGGGACTGAAGACGCGGCTGTTCTATCCTCGCGAAGGGGACTTCGCCAAGGGCTTCTCCGAGCAGGCCCGGCCGCTCAAGGTGCGCCTGCCGGCCTCCGCCTACTCCAGATTGAAGAGCCGCGAGGAGGTCTACAGCCCGAAGGCGGAGAATGGTCAGTACTGGGGTCTCTACACGCCGGTGGTGGACTCCAGTGGACAGGTGGAGGCGGTGCTGTTCAGCGGCCTGGCCCACAAAGGGAGTAACCGCCTGCTGACCGATCAGCTGGCGCTCTCGTTGGCCATCGTGCTGCTGGGGAGTCTGACGGCAGCGGCCATGGGGATCGTGCTCAGCCGGGTGGTGGTGCGCCCCGTGGAATACCTGCGTGACGCCGTCATCAAGGTGGCTGCCCAGGATTTCCGGGCCACGGTGCCCATCCATTCGCGGGACGAGCTGGGCGAGCTGGCCGTTGCCTTCAACGCCATGGCGGGAACGCTGCGGGAGGCCCGCGACGAGCAGCAGCGCGAATTCCAACGGGACAAGATCGCCGCGCTGGGCCAGCTGTCCCTGGCCATGGCCCACGAGATCCGCAACCCGATCGGGGTCATCAACGCCGCTTCCAAACTCTGGGACAAGGGCGTCAACGCCGACCGGCGCGCCGAGCTGTGCCGGGTCATCCACGAGGAGAGCCAGCGCTTGGATCACCTGCTGAAAGACTTCCAGCAGCTGGCCCGGCACCGCAAGCCCATCTTCATGCCCATCGACCCGGCCGAGCCCCTGGAGGGGGCACTGCGCGTCATGCTGGCAGGACGGGAGGATATCGTGGTGCAGCGCGACTTCCGCCACGATAGCCGGCGCGTGCAGGCGGACCCGGATCTGTTGCGCCAGGCGTGGGTAAATCTGGTGCGCAACGCCCTGGAGGCCATGGGCGACGGACCCGGAGCCCTGCGGGTGGGCTCGGAGATCAGCGACGGGGAGGTGAGCCTGTATCTGCAGGACAGCGGTCCCGGGGTCGCGCTGGAGACCGTCACGCGCCTGTTCGAGCCCTTCTACACCACCAAGGAGCAGGGCAGCGGCCTGGGACTGACTATCGCCAGCACCCTGGTCGAGGCCAACGGCGCATACCTGGAGCTGGTGCCGGGGGACTGGCAGGGTGCCCGCTTCTCCATGCGGCTGAGGCTGGCGCAGGAGCAGCTCTGATGCAGCGCACCGTGCTGGTCGTCGACGACGAGCGCAACATGCGCATGGTGGTGCGCGTGACCCTGGAGGAGGCCGGCTACCGGGTGCTGGAGGCGGAGCGGGCCGACGACGCGATGACCCTGGTGCAGGACCCGGACCTGGATGTGGTGCTCTCGGACTTGAAGATGCCGGGCATGAGTGGCGAGGAGCTCATCAGCTACTGCCGCCGGGAGCGCCCCGAGCTACCCGTGATCGTGATGACGGCCTACGGCTCCATTCGCTCGGCCATCGAATGCATCCAGGCCGGCGCGGTCAACTATGTCACCAAGCCCTTCGAGCCAGAGGACCTAGAGCTCGCAGTAAGTGCGGCGGTGCGACTGCACGATCTGCTGCGCGAGAATCAGCAGCTGCACGCCGCCGTGAGTGACTCCAGGCCGCGCCGGCGGCTGGTGGGCAACAGCCCCGCCATGCGCAGGCTGCTGGAGGAGATCGACCAGGTTGCACCCTACCGCACCACCGTGCTCATCACCGGGGAGAGCGGCACAGGCAAGGAGGCGGTCGCCCGCCGCATCCACGAGCGGGGGCCACGGGTGGACCAGCCGTGGGTGGCCATCAACTGCTCGGCGATCCCTTACGATCTGATGGAGAGTGAGCTGTTCGGGCATGTCAAAGGTGCCTTTACCG
>CAYQDX010000274.1:0-5655 GCA_964416345.1 uncultured Ectothiorhodospiraceae bacterium | reverse complement strand
TAGTACGCCGAGCGCACTGCCATCAACGCACCCATGCAGGGCAGTGCCGCCGACATTATCAAGCGGGCCATGCTGCGCGTGGATGCCTGGCTGCGGGAAGGCGGGACCGCCGCCCGCATGATCATGCAGGTGCACGACGAGCTGGTGCTGGAGACTCCCGCCGAATCGGCCGATGCGGTGGCTTCAGGGGTGCGGGAGTGCATGCAGGGGGCTGCCGAGCTGAGCGTGCCCCTGGTGGTGGACATCGGGATAGGCAGCAATTGGGATGAGAGCCACTGAACTTTTGCAGAGGGGCTCGGTCACAATATACAGACGTCCACCGCGGACGTTGCTTCCCGCAAACCCCTCCCTGAGCGGGAAACCCCACCCGGCATCCCCAGCCGGGTAGCCCTTCGCCCCGGGACCTCCCTCCCCCTTACGAGACCGGGGCCTTTTTTTGCCCGTCGTCCGGGACCAGATGCAAATCCAGCCAGGCCCGGACCTCCTGCTCGCCGCCGCGGTTGAGGGCCGAGAACAGCTGCACCTGCACCGCATCCCCGTCGCTCTGTGCCAATTGGTGCGCCACCCGTCGGCGCACCTCCAGGCCGGGACCGCGCTTGAGCTTGTCGCTCTTGGTCAGCAGCACCAGGGCAGGTAGCCGGGCCACGCGACACCTCTCCAGCAACTGCCGGTCGTGCTCGGTGAGAGGATGGCGGATGTCCATCACCATCACCACGCCGCGCAGGGACCGGCGCGCCCCCAGGTAGCCGCCGACCAGCAGCCCCCAGTGCCTGCGCATGGTATCCGGCACCCTAGCGTAGCCGTAGCCGGGCAGATCTACCAAACGACGCTCGCCGTCCAGGTCAAAGAAGTTGATGAGGCGGGTGCGCCCGGGCGTCTTGCTGGTGCGTGCCAGATTGGCGATGCCGGTAATGACGTTAATGGCGCTGGACTTGCCCGCGTTGGAGCGCCCGGCGAAAGCCACCTCCCGGCCATAGTCGGGCGGCAGCTGGGCCTGGCTGGCGGCACTCAGCAGGAACCGGGCGCGGCAGTAGAGATGGCTGGCCATGCCCAATTCCAGGCGAAGCGATGACAGAAGGCGCCCCCTGCCGGTAAGTGCCCCACAGGTTGACCGAATAAGGATTTCCTGATATAAAAGGCGGCCATTTTTGCGGCGCGACGATTGCTGCGCAAAGCATAGCATGCGGCGGTGCCGGCCCGTCTCAAGCCCAACCGTTAGGAGCCAGTCATGAGAAGAAGCCAAGCCACGCGGGGCCTGTTATGAGAATCATCGCACTGTTCAGCATCCTCCTGCTTGCGGCAAGCGCCCACGCTGCCGGTGATCCGGTTGCGGGCCACACCAAGTCGGCGACCTGCGCCGCCTGCCACGGACCGGACGGTAACAGCCCGACCAATCCCCTATGGCCCAAGCTGGCCGGCCAACATGCCGGCTACATCGCCAAGCAGCTGCAGGCATTCAAGGCCGGCCAGGAGCGCACCGATCCGACCATGGCGCCCATGGCCGCGCCCCTATCCCCGGCGGACGTGGCCGACCTGGCCGCATACTATTCCAGCCAGGCAATCAAGCTCGACGGGGCGGACCCGGCCGCAGTGGCCCAGGGCCAGCAGATCTATCGCGGCGGCGACAAGGACAACGGCCTGCCGGCCTGCATGGCCTGCCATGGCCCGGCTGGGCTGGGCAACGGGCCCGCCGGCTTCCCCCGCATCGGCGGCCAGCATGCGCCCTACACAGTCAAGCAGCTCAAGGCCTTCCGCAGCGGCGAGCGCAAGAACGACCTCAACGGCATGATGCGCGACGTGGCCAGAAAGATGTCCGACGAGCAAATGGACAAGGTCGCGCAGTATATCTCCGGGCTGCATTGACCGACGCCTGGGCGGCCTCCGGGCCGCCTTTTTGATTCCGCCGGTGCCCTACCCAGCGCCCTCGGCCGATCGCTATAATCCCCGCCAGCTGGGGCCGCCGCCGTCTCACCGGAGCTGAGTCATTCCGCCCACCCGCGGTCTAATCGTCGCGAGCCCCTCGGGCCCGTCCCTGTTACTCGCCACCCTGGAGACACCGTCCATGATTCGACGCATATCCTGGCTGCTGGTGCTCTGCGCCCTGCCGTTGCTCGCTCCTGCCGGCGAGCCTCAGACCTTCGAAGAGCACTCCGACTACCTTCTCGTCGAGCCACCCCAGCCGACGAGTAGTCCCCCGGGCAAGGTCGAGGTGATCGAGGCGTTCTTCTATGGCTGCCCGCACTGCTACCGGTTGCTGCCCCTGCTGGAGCGCTGGCGAGCCGAGCACAAGCAGGATGTCGACTTGAAGCTTCTGCCGGTCATCTTCCAGCCCAGCTGGCTCCTGTACGCAAAGGCCTACTATGCCGCCGACGCGCTGGGTGTGGTCGACAAGATTCACGATCCGCTGTTTCGCGCCATCCACGTCGAGAAGCGCCCGCTGGGCAGCCCCGCCGCCCTGGCCGACTTCTTCGCCGAGCATGGCGTGCCTCGCGAAGATTTCACCGGCGCATTGAATTCCTTCGCGGCCAATCTCAACGTCGCCCGGGCCCAGGATCTCACGAAGCGCTATGGCATCACGGGCGTGCCGACCCTCATCGTGGACGGACGCTACCGCACCAGCGCTTCCATCGCCGGCACGCACGAGCGGGCCCTGCAGGTGGCAAGCTTCCTGGTGGACAAAGTGAAGGCCGAGCGCGCCAAGCAGCAGGCCGCACCCGCCGCCAAGCCCGGCGGCTGATCGCGGGTGTAGGGCCGGCTCTGCGATCAGCAGGAAGACGGCCGGACTTCCCCCGAGGGCGTCGAGCTGATCTTCGGCGTCCCCGGAGAGGAGAATCTGAGGGTCATGGACGCCTTGCTTGATTCGCCCCTGTGCTTCGTCACCACCCGCCACGAGCAGGGCGCGGCCTTCATGGCCGACAACTACGGGCGCCTCAATTGAAGGAGGCGATGCGCCGGCCGGTGGTCAGCATCATCGATTGTCCCGTAAACTACCGGCAGAATCTCACGCTCGCCAACAAGCTCGGGGACATGGTGGCACAGCTATGACGACCGTAGCCGCAGACCTGGCAAGGCCCAGCTACGGGAGCACGGCCGAGTCTGAGCAGGGCCACACGCGGCTGCGGCTGCTCAGCTACAACATCCAGGCTGGCATCGCCACCAGCGCCTATCGCCATTACTTCACTCGCAGCTGGCGCCATCTGCTGCCCAACTCGGGCCAGTTCACGAATCTGGATCGCATCGGCGCCCTGCTTTGCGACTTCGACGTGGTGGCGCTCCAAGAGGCCGATGCCGGCAGCCTGCGCAGCGGCTTTACCAACCAGGTGGAATACCTGGCGCGCCAGGGCTCGTTTCCCTTCTGGCACGCCCAGATCAATCGCAACCTGGGCAAGATTGCCCAGATCAGCAACGGGCTGCTGAGCCGCTATCGGCCCAGTGAGATCGTGGAGCACCGGCTGCCCGGTCTGATTCCCGGACGCGGGGCGTTGCTGGTGCGCTATGGCCATCGGGACAATCCGCTGGTGCTGGTGCTGCTGCACCTGGCGCTGAGCCAGCGGGCGCGTCACATGCAGCTCGGCTACGTCCGGGAGCTGGTGCATGACTACGAGCACGTGGTGGTGATGGGGGACTTGAACTGCCCCTATGAGCGCCTGGAGGAAGGCTCCCCCTTGAGCGCCACGAGATTGCGCATGCCGGGCACCAGCCGGGCCACCTTTCCGAGCTGGCGACCGATGCGCAATCTTGATCACATCCTGGTGACGCCGAGTCTGCGAGTCAACCGAGTGCAGGTGCTCAACCACTCGGTCTCCGACCATCTGCCCGTGGCCATGGAGGTCACCCTCCCGTCCGGGGTGCGGCTCACCTCACCCTAAGGGCAGGTCGGCTGCCGTCAGCAGCAGCACCAGCAGCACCAGAACGGCGCTGGCTGCGATGCCGGCCAGCACGGCCCACAGGGCCACCCCCCCCAAATCTCCGAGCCGCCGCAGGCGTCCAGATTCACCGCTCATGCTCACACCCCTCCTCCCAGGTATTTCCGCCCTCGGCGCCCGCAGACGGTGTCACCGGGGCCTCGACGGCAGGCCGCAGCCCATCGATCTCTTCCGGAGCCCAGTACGGGAGATCCTCGGAGAATGGCCAGCCCAAACGTATTATTCTCAGCCTCTCAAGCCACACCGCGACCGGCGGGCGCTAAGTCCTGCCTCGCCCGCCGCGCATTGCCGATACCTCCCTGCACCAGCGTGCCGTCCGTGGCATGGCGGCCCGCCTCCTGCGTGACCCGGCTCGCGCGCGTCGCCCTTAGGGTGGCGGGCCGTGGTCTCCCTGTTGGCGCCGGAGAACCACGCCGCCGTGCAGCGAAAGCAGGGCTACGAAGTGCATACCTTATTGGCCTGCCACACCTCACGGCCCGCATTGCGGCCTTGTTTCGCCGGGTGGACGCCCTGGCGACTCCGCCCAAATCCGACACCGTGCTCAGCCGTGGCGATCTCACCCTGGATCTGAACCGCCTGGCGGTGTCGTGGCGGGGTAGCCGCGTGAATCCAACCCTCACCGAGCTCAGGATGCTGCACACCCTGGCCCGCTTTCCCGGCCATGTCAAGAATCGGGATCAGCTCATTCAGGAGGCGGTGCTCAAGCCCGAGCACGCGCTGCTGCTGGATCAGCCCACCGAGCTGTTCGACGACGACATGGCCCAGGCGTTCACGCTGGGCGGCGCGGCGATGGAGGCAGCCAAGGTGATAGTTGCGTAAGTATCACCTTGATGGAGTAGTCGGCGCCTGCCGGCGTGAACTGGAGTAGGATCCGCCAATGAGCTCGCCAATTGCTTATGCGATTCGGCCGTCGCGGCCGGAGGCCCATGTCTACGCAGTCAGCTGCACGGTGCAGGTGCCGGATGCCGGGGGCCAGCGGCTGTTTTTGCCCAACTGGATTCCGGGGAGCTATCTCATCCGCGATTTCGCCAAGCACGTCCTGCGGCTGGAGGCCGAGTGTGGGGGACAGCCCGTGGCGGTGAGCAAGCTCAGCAAGGAGACCTGGGCCTGTGCGCCCTGCCAGGGGCCGCTGACCGTGAGCTACGAGGTCTACGCATGGGACTTCTCAGTGCGCGGTGCACACGTGGATGCCACTCATGGCTATTTCAACGGCACCAGCGTCTTTCTGTGCGTCGAGGGCCAGGAGGCAGCGTCCTGCACGTTGAACATTCGGCCGCCGCCGGGGGAGTGCTACCGGCACTGGCAGGTGGCCACGGCCATGGCCCGAGACGGCGCGCCGCGGCGGGGATTCGGGCGCTACTGGGCTGAGGACTATGCCGAGCTGGTGGACCACCCCGTGGAGCTGGGAGAGATCCGGTTTGCCGGCTTCACCGCCTGCGGAGTGCCCCACGAGGTTGCGATCAGCGGCCGCCAGCGCTCCGACATGGAGCGGCTATGCACCGACCTTCGCCGCGTCTGCGAGCAGCACATCCGTTTCTTCGGCGAGCCGGCGCCCATGGAGCGCTACCTGTTCCTGGTCATGGCCGTGGGAGAGGGCTATGGCGGCCTGGAGCATCGGGCCTCGTGCAGCCTGATGTGCAACCGCTGGGACCTGCCCGGACCGGGCGACGAGCCGACCATGAGCGAGGGCTATCGCCGGCTCCTGGGCCTCTGCAGCCACGAGTACTTC
>CAYQDX010000273.1:0-5674 GCA_964416345.1 uncultured Ectothiorhodospiraceae bacterium | reverse complement strand
GAGCAATTATACCCTTCTTTCAACCAGTTCGGAAGTCCATGTCAGGAGCTCTGCAGTGGATCCCTGCGCCCCCGCCAATGAGTCTCCACTCAGCCCGCTGCTGAGGTGATTCATGCAGGAGACGCGTGTACCAGGCCAGAGGAGCCGCAATGGCTCTTCCGTCGCTCAAGAAGACCCTTAGCTCGTCTCGCGTTGCCTTGACGTCGCTCGCCGAAGTACTCATTCCATGCCTCAATCAAAATGTCTTGGCTCACTTCGACAATTCGCTGAATCCGTCTCTGCTGCGCCGAACCCTCCGCTCGTATGCAGCCTGACTGGATCCATCCAAGACTTCGCAACGTCCGGCTCCCCTGCGCCGATGAAGTCTGAGGCAATTTGGCAGGGACCCGCGCCGTAGGTCAAGGTTTCCTGGATGACAATGATTGCCGGACTGTGCGCTATACAGCGGGTTGCGGCGCGCGCGGGATCGACGTGCGAGAGCCCTTCATGGATGCGTCGCAAAGCCTGGCCATGTGCGCCGCAGCATCTCACGCCGATCGGACACGCATCACTGCGAGATGCCCTGGCACAGTCCCGCGGCTGAGTGCACCATAACACGGCGCAACGTGACGCCCCAGGGGAGCGACCTGAGCATACCCAAGACTTCTGGCTGGAGCCTCTGCTTCGAGCCAGAATGCCCGCGACGGCGTCGAGGAATAGGGGGTTCTCGTGGCGTGGAGCGCGGGGAAGGCGTCCTGGGTTCCACAGCCAGACATCGTTGCCGCCAGCGGCAAGTTACCCGGCTATGCGCCGTGTGGTCTCTGCCCCGCCGTGTGAAACGCCTATGTGCGCCACGGATCCACGAGCTGGATTCCGCAGTCGTCGAAGTCGGGAGTATTTCGGGTCGCCAGCAGTGCGTCCCTGGAAGCGACTATGGCCGCAATTTGGGCATCGAGCTGAGCAATGGGTCTGCCGGCCTGTCGGCGCCGGGCGGCGACTGCCGCGTATAGCGGCGCGGCCGCGGCATCGAACGGCAGGATGCGCTGGCGGAAGTCCTCTTGGAACATTGCAGTTGCCGCTTGCTCCAGCGCCGTGCGCCGTTGCCCGGAGGGCAGAATGGCAATGCCGTAGAGGATCTCGGCCTGTGTGATGGTCGTGGTGTACAAACCGGACCCGGGTTGCGCATTGACCCAACGCAGCACCGACTCGGCGGGGGCGAGCCGGACCAACTCGGAAAGCACGTTAGTGTCCAGAATGATCACTCGCCGAAGCCCGGTGGCTCCCGGATGGGCTCACGTCGAGGCAGGTCGAGCTCGACACCCCCCAGGGGCGCAAATCGGCGCCGGATTGATTCGGCAAGACCTCGCACGACTTTGTCCTCCTCCTCCAAGGCACTGCGCAGGATGTTCCGCGCTTCCTCCTCCATTGAGCAGCCGTGGTGGGCCGCGCGGATTCGCAGCCGCTGCTTCAAATCATCTTCAAGGTTCCGGATGGTGATACTCGCCATGGTCGGGATTCCATGTGAGGAAATGTTATACATTGAAGGCAATGCAATCAATGCTGTCAAGCTGCGTGTTTCGGTCTGTCACACTGCGACTGCACCATAGCCGCCGTCGCCAACACCTGTGGCTCCGCCGTCGTTTATTCCGAGGATCTGAGCCTTGACCAGGCTTTCGGAGGCCGGCGCGTGGTCACCGCCTTCGCCTGGCCCCGGGGAATGAGAATTGAGGACACGCGATACACCGCAGTTCACGGCTACCACCGGTGGATCCGTAGCAGCACCGAATGCAGACAAGGCTCTCGGGGCGAGGAGAGAGCGTAGGGTGGCCTCGTTCGAGCACGAGCTGGTGCCCACTCCAGCGCCGTGCCTGGTTGCTGTGAGGGAAGAATGGCGACGCGGTAAAGGATCTGGGCCTATGTGATGGTCGTGATGGACGAACCGCCTCCGGATCGAGCGTTGACCCCGCGCGGCACGGACTCGGCCGGAGCGGGCCGCCCCCCTCGGAGAGCACATCAGAATCCAGGATGATCGCTCACCGAGACCCGGTCGCTCGCGGATGGGCTCACGCGGTGGCGGGTCGAGCTCTACTCCGCCCAGGGGCGCAAATCGGCGCCGGATTGATTCGGCAAGACCTCCCACCAGTGCGGCTTGCTCGTCCAAGGCGCTGCGCAGGATAAGCCGTGCATCCGCTTCCATCGAGCGACCGGGGTGGGCCGCGCGGATATGGAGTGAGCAGGCGAGCAACACCTCACGCGTTACGCCGCAGCGACGCCGCCCGGGATACTGATTCCATCGCGCTGTGGCCCAGTTGCGCAAGCCAGGGCCGCCAGCTAGCATACATACATCAGCGTATGTACATCCGGAGACATCCATGACCACCTTGACGACCCGCGTCTTCATGAACGGCAACAGTCAGGCCGTACGTATTCCGGCGGAGATGCGGCTGGATACCGACCGAGTCGAGATCACCCGTACCGCGAACGGCGACTTACTCCTGCACCCACTGCGTGAGGGGCGCGGCAGCGCCCTGTTGCATGCCCTGGAAGGCTTCGATGACGACTTTGTCGCCGCACTCGAAGAGGACCGCGCACACCAGCCGCCCCTACAGGACAGAGACGACCTGTGAGGTACATGCTCGACACCAACATCCTGATCTACCTAATCAAGAATCGGCCGCCAGGCATCGCAGACCGGATCGATGCCTTGCCAACCGAGGATGTGCTGTGCATGTCCTTTGTGACCTACGCCGAGCTGCTCAAGGGCACCGAGCGCAGTAGCCGCAAGCCAGATGTGCTGCGCCGGCTCGATAACCTGGCCCGCCAGGTGCCTGTGTCTTTCCCGGCAGACCGGCGTATCTGCCAACATTATGTAGAGCAATTCACCCGCCTGAGGGCCGCCGGCACGCCGATAGGTGCGAACGACCTGTGGATCGCCTGTCACGCGCTGGCCGAGGAGGCCACGCTGGTGACCCACAACACCCGCGAATTCGGGCGAGTGTCGGGACTCGCCCTGGTGACTTGGGTCGAGTCTTGAGCCCGCGTTGGATGGGCGTGACGGCGCCGCCGAAAATCTTCGCACAATCGACGGCGACGACGGCCGATGCGCTGGCAGGTCAGCAGGTGGCGAGCTCCAAGCCGGGAGGGGTCTTGCCGATCTGCTCGGCAAGTTAGGGCCGCGGAAAGAAATAATCATACCATTTTGCTGGTCTCTGGCGCCGTCTTCTGCGTTGCGGCAAGCGTCACATAGCCCGGACGATGCGCCCCCTGCCGCGCCTCGAATCCGACCCCATATCCGGCGCAACCTTGGGACGATTATTTCTTTCCCCGGCCCTTACGAGGTGCACCACTTTGCAAACGCGCCCGCCGCCACCCCAATGACATAGTGCCCGGCGATGTTGGCGCAGCAGTAGCTGCCCCACGCCGCATCCCAGCGTACTTCCTGCCACACGAAGGGGATGCTCATGGACATGCGCACGGCCCAGGCCACCGGGCAATCGGGGCGGTGCGGTGGTTGAGGACCAGCATCTCCCGGGCGGTGGTGTCGGAGGCCACCACGCTGAGGTCGCTACCGGTCTGCTGGCGAAACTCGGCCAGCGTGGCGCTGTCCAGCCCCTGCTGTTGGGCATCGAGCTCTTCCTGCAGCCAGGCGAAGAAGGCGTGGCCCTCGAGCACCAGATCGAATTCCATAAAGACCTCACTTTTCAAGTTGTTTCCCGGCCCGCGCTACCAGAACGGAGCGGGCTCCCTCGGGCATTTTGGACCGCCTGCGGAAGGTCTGTGTTAGGCATTGGCGGCGAATCCCGGCGAAGGCGATTCACGGCCCGCCCGAGGGCCGGACACTGTCGACGTCACGACACCCGTGACCGCCTGTCGGGCACCGAATGGCCGAACGCCAGAGGCGGTGGTCATCGCTACGCCTACGGCCGCGGAGGAGTAATCGCCGGCACGGCAAGCGCCTCCAGACCTCTACAGCGATGGGTGAAGTCGAGTCGGCAGGTTGGGCACTTTGCGTAAGGGGAGCACGGACAGTCGGTCGTCGAGCTCATAGGCTGTCGTGCCCGGGTAGAGCACCCACAAGTGCTCCAGGCCCAGGTCCTCGATGGCAATACGCATGGAGCGCGTCGAGCCCGGTGCATCGGCGATCTTGAGCTCGACGCCGTAGCGCTTGCCATGTACGGTGAGCATGAGGTCCAGCTCGGCACCGCCGTGGGGGGCCCAGAAGTAGAGCTCGTGCTTGCCGAATGCTGCCAGCACCTGCTCCAGCGCGAAGCCTTCCCAGGACGCGCCGAGCTTTGGATGGGCGTACAGGTCGTTCTGCGTATGCAGTGCCAGCAGTGCATGCAGGAGACCGGAATCGCGGATGTAGATCTTTGGCGCCTTGACTTGACGCTTGGACAGATTCTCAAACCACGGTGGGAGTATGCGCACCATGTAGGCACCGGCAAGGATGTCGAGATAGCGCCGGGCAGTCGCCTCGCTCGCGCCCAGGGAGCGGGCAAATTCTGCGGCATTCCAGACCTGCCCGTGATAATGGGCGATCATGGTCCAGAAGCGGCGCAGCGTTTCGGCGGGAATGGAAATTCCAAGCTGTGGGATGTCCCGCTCAAGAAACGTGCGGATGAAGTTGTTGCGCCAGTCGTACGAGGCTCCATCATCAGCTGCGAGATAGGAACGTGGAAAGCCACCCCTGACTCAGAGTCTGTCCTGACTGTCGCTGCCGGTATCGCGCAGATCGAAGCCGCCCAAGTCGACGAAGCCTACTCGCCCCGCAAGCGATTCCGAGACCCCCTTCACCAGCGAGATCGAGGCACTCGATCATACCACGTCGATATTCATTGAAAATCCATACGTCAATGTCGGATTTTCACGGATCATAGCGGTTTGCCTCCCATCAACCATCCTGGCGGAGGCGCCGGGGCGCACTCCCGTGCAGGACGGTCTCCAGCACCTGAGCCGCGAGTTGGTACTCCATCCAGGTGACAATTGCGTATCCAGCCGAACGAGGAGCGGTCAGTCGGTAGGCGCGCTCGCGCCCCGCTGGTCCGCGCCAAGGGTAGCGTGCGCAACACCCCGGATGGCCGCTTATCGTTCGGCCCTGCGGGAGCCACCTCAAGGGGCCAATGCGGCGTTGCAGCCCTTGGCAAGGGCCTGCCATTCCCTGCGGGCTGCGCCTTGCCTTGGCCCCTTGAGGTGGCTCTGGATCCGTAATTATCACCTCAATGGAGTACTTGGGGTCGGCAAGCCGGATTTCGGTGGCATGGTAGCGATGCGCGACGGTGGTGGTCTCCTCCCACGGCGTGTCCATGATGCCGATGTCGCCGAGCATCGACCTGAGGCGCTCGGCTTGGGGCCGCCGGGCCGGCGCGAAGCGGCGCATTTGCGGAGCATCTGAGCCTGCATTTCGCGCAGGCCGGAAACTATGGGCACAAGGCGGGCTTCATTCATGTGCCACCGTCGCCGCAGCAGGTGATCACGCATCATCGCGATTGTCCGCACATGCCGCTGGAGATGTCGAGAAGGGCGCTGTCCATGGTCATCAAGCAGGTCGCCGAGGCGAGGGTGTGATGGGCGTCGACCGGAGGCGGAAGGTTGCGGAGGTGGTGCCGGAAGCATGTCGCCGAGAGGGCTCGGCTCCTACGAGGAGAACGCCATTCTCTCAGTAGGAGGCCAGCCTTCTGGCCGATTCTTTGTCTAT
>CAYQDX010000272.1:0-5702 GCA_964416345.1 uncultured Ectothiorhodospiraceae bacterium | reverse complement strand
CAGGTCCTCGGGCTCGCAGGAGACCGGCAGGTCTGGGTAGTAGAAAATATCGTCTCCGGCGATGCGCAGACACACCTTCATGTCCGACACGAACACCTGGCAGGGGCCGCCGCGTAGCTGTGGGTGCAGCGTTGAAAGCAGGTTTTCGGCTATCAGGTTGTGGCTGTCGGATGAGCCGCATGCCGAGACGGATCCCGCACACCAGCAGCACCAGTCCCACTACGCCTTGGACTGCGGCGTAGGGTGGCTTCGTGGTGGCCTCCCGCTTGCAGGGCGACGGTGACGACGACGACGGCATAGGCGACGCTTGTGACCCGGTGAACAATCCACTCTTCATGGACGGATTCGAATCGGGGGGCACTTCCGCTTGGAGCGTAGTGGTTCCCTGAATCCACCAGTACACGTGGTCGGCACGGCCTCAATCCTCCAGGGGCGCGGCCCGCAGCTCAGGGCCTGCTCGGTGGTCCTTGACTGATTTCTGTTGCCGGTGACGCGTGGGTGTCGCAGTATCGCGCCCCTTGAATGCGATCCTGGAAAGAAGAGGCACAGGCATTTAGCATCCATTGGAATGAACAGAGTCACGGTGCAGCTTGTATGCGCCCTATTGTTGGTTGCGCCGGTTATCCAGGCTGGAGCGCTCCGGCAGCCCAGTGCTGGGCGCGCGCCACTATATTTCAAGGAGTTGGCGGGGCCGCCGGCGGAGTTTGCTGCCATGGCACCGGCCGATCCGATGCTGTCGGCCGTACACTCGGAGAACGCCTTGCTGCCCGTTGTGCTGCAGGATGCGGGCAATAAGCGGTGGATCTGGGATTCCGTGCTTCCCATCGCAGGCGGAAGGACGAGGTTTCTGGTCTTTTCCGGGGCTCCGAGCAAGGACAGGGCCTCCTGGAGGCTCACGATTCGGGATCCCGGCACAGGGATGGCGCCGGCGCCGAATGTGCAGGTTACCGAGAGTCACCCCACGGAGCTCGGCCTGGGCAAAAACACAATTCCGGCGGAGCTCTACGAAGTCCAGACCGTTGCCTCCGTCTACCAGCAGGTACGGATCGAGTCGGATGAGCCCGGCCGTGGCTTTCTCCTGATGGAAGGTGGACCGCCGATTCGCTTGCTCTCCTATCAGGCCGCCTTCAATCAGCGCGTGGGGGAGCGCATCGGCATTATCGCTGCCGTCTACGATGCCGATGCCGGCTTCAACGGGTCCGGTCTCGGTGGAGTCAGCGAGGCTCTGTTGAGGGTGACAACGCCCGACGGCCGTGTGCTTACCAGTGACATGCATGACGATGGATTGCACCGGGACGGCCAGCGGGGCGATGCCGTCTACGGCGGAGAGTTTCTGGCCGACCGAGCGGGAAATTTCAAGGCGCAGGCTCTCTTCAGGGGCCAAAGCGGCAGCGGCGCCGGCTTCGTCCGCACGGCCGAGCATCTGATTCCTGTCATCGAGGGGAGCGTCCACCTGCAAGGCCAGGCCGCCATTGGCACAATGCAAGGCGATCACCGCCTGCGCGTCGGCCTCGAGGTATCCGCGCCCGAGCCGGAGCGACATTATCGGGTCTACGCGGAGGTCTGGGGCACGGATCCATCGGGCAACGAAGCTTCCATACCCGTGGCGTGGGTTGGGGGCATGAGCACGGTGGACGATGATGGCCTTCATGTGAGCCTGGACACCCGCTGGATCACCAAGTCGGGCGCACGGGAGCCGTTCGAGCTGCGCAAGCTGAGAGTCGAGGACTCGGATTTCTTCATTACGCTGGCCAGCGCCGAGCGCATGCCGCTTGCGATACCTGCGCTACCGGCAACTGGCGCCCCTCCCGAGCAAGTGGTCGTCGATGCAGAGATGCTGGTCGGCCGGCGTCCGTCCTACCTGGACACTGATGAGCGCTCGACGCCTCAAGCCACGGCAAGAGCCTACACCAGCGGAATCGGGCATAAGCTGCTGTTGGTCCACGGGTATTGCTCCTCGGATGTCTGGGGTCCCCTCATTGACCAGTTCGACAATGCCGCCGTATTCCTTGATCTGGGCGAGAATCGCACGAACGATCAGTTCGCCCAGCTCCTACTCGACTTTGGACTTCCCTGGCGGTCTTACAGCATCATCGCGCACAGCCAGGGCGGGATGGCGTCGCTGCATCTGTACAACTACTACTGGAGTGGCCTCGACAATGCGGGACCCGGTCGCCTGATCCAGTCGGTGGGAACCCCGTACCAGGGCACGCCCCTCGCAACCGAGTTGGCGGTAATCGGTCAGATTTTCGGGCACGGCTGTGGCACGAGCACCAATCTCACGCCTTCAGGCGCGGCAAGCTGGCTGGCCGGCATCACAAGCTCGTCCCGCTCCGAGGTGAGCTATTACACGACGTCGTTCACGGACGACTCCGGATATGACTATTGCAGCCTCATTACCGATCTCTTCTTGGAGGATCCGGACGACGGCGTCGTCGAGCGGGCCAGGGGTCAGCTGCCGGGCGGTGTCAATCTAGGGCACAAGACCGGCTGGTGCCATAGCGCCGGAATGCACGACCCGCCGCAGACGACCGACAGTGCCCGTAACGCCGTCATGAATGCGGACGCGGCAGTCGGTCTCCCCGATCTGATTGTGACCGGCATGGCTGTGTCGGATACGATGCTCGAAACGGGACAGTCCTTTACGGCGAGTGCGACGGTGCAAAACCAGGGCGGGGGATCCTCGACGAGCACGACGCTGCGCTACTACCGGTCCACGGATTCGACCCTCACGACCTCCGACACCGAGCTCTCGACAGTCCCGGTGTCCAGCCTGCCGTCGGGCGGTAGCTCGCCCGAGAGCGACGCGGAGACCATCGACGTGGCCGGCACATTCTGGATCGGGGCCTGCGTCGATGCCGTGAGCGGTGAGTCGATTACCACCAACCAGTGCTCAACTGGACTGGAGGTGACGGTGACTGCTTCCACTGCCTGTGAAGGCGACAACCTGGTCATTGCCAATGTCACCTACCCGAGCGGACCGCCTGTCGTCTGCGTGGGGAATTCGAGCATCGCGGCCGGCCCGGCGGTCCGCGTCGAGAGCGGTGCGGAAGTGAGCTACTTGAGCCCGCTAATCCGTCTGAACAGTGGATTTTCGGTGGAAACGGGGGCGATCTTCCATGCGTTCTCGACGATTGCGGCGTTGCCTATCCAATACAGGCATGAAACTCTGGTGCCAAGTGACGCAAGTGCGTCGCCCGGGGCCCGCGCTCTGCGCTACGCAGACCTGCCTGCAGCGCTGATAGCGACATTGCAAGGGGCGGGAGCTGGTGCAGGACTTACTCGGGACTTTCAAATCGACATGTATGGCCGGTATGTTCTGTTCGTAAGCGATGTGGACCTGGTGCCGGATGACGTCAACAGGGTGTCGGATGTCTACTCCTACGACGCGGCGCTTGGATGGCTTGAGCTTGTCAGCAGCGGAATTCACGGTTTGGCCGGCGAAGGCGCCAGCGACTATCCAGCGATGGATGCCGCGGGGGAGCGCGTCGTGCTCCAAAGTGAGGCCGATGATCTCGTATTCGGCGACGACAATGGCGTGAGCGATATCTTTCTGTACGACAGGGCATTCGGGAGCCTCGCTCGCGTTACCGACGACTCGTCACGGCCGTCGAATCACCCGGACATCGATGCCAGGGGAGAGAATATCCTGTTCGATTCGGTCGATGCAGATGGCTTCCGCCAAGTCTTCGTTTCCAAGGGCGCGGGGGAGCCCAATGAGCAAATCAGCGTTTCGCAGGCCCCCAATGGTCAACGGCTTGACAACCATCACCCTGCGATCAGCGCCGACGGACGTTATATCGCCTATACGGAAGTCGCGCCTAGCGGCGAGACGACTATTTGCTCTGTCCAGGTGTACGAAAGAAAAAATGGTCTATTTGCGCGGTTGCCATGCCCGAGCGCAATAGTCGACGATAGCCAGGGGAGGCCGAGATTCTCAGCGGGCGCGGAGCGAATCGAGTGGTACTGGCCGGACCGGAAGGCTCCGGTCGCCTTGGCTAATCCCTTATGGCGCTGACCCACCGAGGCCGGCTCCCCGCCTTGCCGGGGCACGCCAAATCTTAGTCCAGCGCCACTGCCCCGTCCGAGCTCGGACCCGGTGGCTGCAGGCGCAGCGCGACGCCGTGATCAATCCTCACGACAGCCCGGCGACACAGCGCGTGACCCGCTCGAAAGGAATGCGCTCCTGCTCCAGGCGCACCCGCACACCGAGGCGGTCGTCGCGCAGGTCCCGGTACAACGCCTGCTCGGCCTCGGTCAGGTTGGCCAGCTCACCCGTATAGCGCTTGGAGGGGTCCTCCTGGGTCCACAGTGCCCGGCTCAGCATCAGAGTCTCTCTGTCCATGAGCAGGGAGCGAGCCTGCGGGAGGTAAGCGCGCACTTGGGACAGCATGGCAAAGCCATGGGTGTCCAGATCGCCCCAGTAGCGCACGGCCTTGTCTGCCAGCCACGGCACGTCCTTGAGGGCGGTGATGCCGTAGCCCAGACCGAAAATCACCAGCCCCCGGCGCAGCGGCGGAAAGCTCAGGCCGTTCACTTTGTTCTCGGTGATGACGACCCGCTCACATGGCGGGCGAAGGCGGCCGAAATCCTCCAGCGGGATGCTGAGATCGGCGAGGCCCCAGGGATGTGTCAGCGCCTGATCGAGTAGTCGGAAGCGGATCAGCGGCTGGTCGTAACGCAGGCCATAGCGTCGCTCGAAGCCGCTGCCGGCCAGGCCGGACACCGAAGCGTCGATGGCCGTGGTCGGCAGCACGCGGTCCAGCAGCTCCCGCAGCAAGCTCTGATGGCGCTCCACGAACTTGGTGTCCACGCCGGGGATGTCCAGCTCCCGCAGGTAGCGGTCCGGACGTGGATGCGCCTGGAAGAACGCCACGGCGGCAAGCAGGCGAGGCCACACGTCGCGGTGCTCCAGCACCTTGAGGGGAAAAGCCGTCACCCAGTCGGCGAGCTGCGGCTGGGCCTGAACGATAGCGGAGGCGAGTCCTTTCAGATGCTGGAACTCGCGCCACCTGCCGATGTAACGGAGCATATCCTCGGCGGTCTCGAACCAAATGCGCCGGGGCAGCTGCTGGGTGCCGAGGGTGCGGTGGCTCAGCTCACGAAACTCCAGCGCATAGCCGTAGCCCCGCTCCGCCTTGCTGGCGCGGCGCAGCTCGGCCAGCCACTGCCGCACTTCGACGAAGCGCTCCAGCAGCGCCCCCGACGGCAGCTTGCCGAAGGGGATGTCCAGCGGGAACAGCCCGTCGCCGCCCAACGCCGCTCGGGGCGCCCGACCGCTGTCCCAATAGCGCAGCGCCTTGCGCCGAATGTCTTCGGGGGTGATGAGGCTCATGAGAGCGCATTGTAGACTGGGCTCGTGATCCGTGATCCGTGATCCGTGATCCGTGATCCGTGATCCGTGATCCGTGACTGGCGACTGGCGACGGCGGGTATCGCTTCGCTCCACCCGCCCTACGGCGGGTTCAACGCCAAACTTCAAACCCGAAACCCGATGATCCGCATCCAGACCGAAGACTTCGACGTGAGCCGGGAGTTGGCGGCGCTGCGCGCGGCGAATCCGAAGATCGGGGCCATCGCCTGCTTCGTCGGGCTGGTGCGGGACCTCAACGACGAGCGGGCGGTGGCGTCCATGACCCTCGAACACTACCCGGGGATGACCGAACGGGCGCTCGCGGACATCGTCGATCAGGCGCGCTCGC
>CAYQDX010000271.1:0-5714 GCA_964416345.1 uncultured Ectothiorhodospiraceae bacterium | reverse complement strand
GCCCTGGCGGCCGCCGAGTACGCCGAGGCCCTCGGCGTGGGCCTCGAGGCCACCGGCCGGCTGCTGAACGAGGCTGGGGTCTACCTCATGGACCGGGCGCAGCTCGCCGAGGCCCGCGCCGTGCTCGAGCGCGCCCTGGCCATCGGCGAGCAGGTCTACGGCCCCGAGCACCCCACCGTGGCGATACGCGCCAACAACATCGGCCTGATTCTCCAGGCCCAAGGCGACCTCGCGGGGGCGCTGCGCTACGCCCAGCGCGCGTTGGCCATCGGCGAGCAGGTCTACGGCCCCGAGCACCCCACCGTGGCGACAGCCGCCAACAACATCGGCCAGATTCTCAAGGCCCAAGGCGACCTCGCGGGGGCGCTGCGCTACGCCCAGCGCGCGCTGGCCATCTGCGAGAAGACATTGGGTCCCGAGCATCCGAGGACGCGCATCGCGGCAGCGAACCTTGCCGGCATCGAGCCCAAAAGGAGCTAAAGCGGCGCAGCTTCTTGCCCGCCTGCGCTCGTGGATACGCTGATGCGCGAATCCTGACGGATACCCAGTCACGCAGGCGCGCTGCGATGTCCGCTAGGGGTCGCTTCGGGCATTCTCAGCGGGTCTTTAGCGGCGTCGCAATGTCGGAAACAAGGCCGGTGGCGAGGTGTGCGAATTGAGAAGATCGTGACGAGATACTGTCTGCACCTCCGCAGCTCGGCACCACCACCGCACCACCCCGTGATCTTGCCTCGAAATTCCGGACAATGTCGTGCCGGCTGCGCGGCCGTGGAACAAGTGAGGGGTCAGCTTCAGACCGACACCCGGCAGTGCACGGGGGCTCGCTTGCGCACATCTGCGCCAGCCCCGCCTCGGACGGAATCCCGCGGGCTATCGCCCGGGTTCGCTACGCATTGCCGCAGTGGTGCTCGATGCGCTGCAGGAATCCATCCGGGGTGCTATTTTGTACGCCGTGTTGCTCAAGAGCACCTCGTAGGCCGGCGGCACACCCTGAGCATGCTATTCCTGCTCGTCAACGACAAGAAGATCACGGATGAGGCTGTTCTGGAGCAGATTTGTCCGGCGCCCGGAGCGGCGGCGGACGGGGGCTGAGCGAGATCTGAAGGCCTGACATGAAGCTCGTCGAAATCATGGCCGACGCCGGCAGTGCGGATACGGTGTCTGCAATTGCCGAGAAGTACAAGGCGCGGGATTTCCGCTTGGGGCTGGTTGGCGACAATGGCACCCAGACCATGCGCCTGCTGGTGACCGATGACAAGCTGCAGGCAACCCTGGATACCCTGCAAATGGTGCTGGGTGCGCAGCCAGAGGCCCGCATCCTGGTCTTCCCGGTGGAAATTGCCCTGCCCAAGGGTCCCGAGGAGGAGCGCTCCCAGGAAGACTCGGCGACCGTCGCGCGCGAGCGCCTCTACCAGTCGGTGGAGAAGAGTGCCCGTCTGGACGGGAGCTTCCTCGTGCTGGTGATACTGTCGACCATCGTTGCAGCCATCGGTCTCATCGAGAACAACGTTGCCGTCGTGATTGGGGCGATGGTGATCGCACCCCTGCTCGGTCCCAACCTGGCGCTCGCACTGGGAACCGCACTGGGCGACGTTGCGCTGATGCGCAAGGCCCTGGCCACGACCACGGTAGGCATTGCCCTTGCCGTTACCCTGTCGCTCGTTCTCGGCCTGCTCTGGCCGTTCGACCTCGCCAGCGACGAGCTGATGGCGCGCACCGACGTGGGACTGGACTCCGTCGCCTTGGCGCTCGCCTCGGGTGCAGCGGCCGTGCTGTCACTGGCCACGGGGCTGCCGAGCGTGCTCGTCGGCGTCATGGTCGCCGTAGCTTTGCTTCCGCCGGCGGCCACCTTAGGTCTGATGCTGGGCCACGGGGAGGTGGCGCTGGCCAAGGGCGCTGGCCTACTGCTGGTCGTGAACGTGGTCTGCGTGAACCTTGCCAGCAAGCTCGTGTTCCTGATCAAGGGCGTGCGGCCTCGTACCGGCGCCGAAAAGGAGAAGGCGAGGCGGGCCATGACGGCCTATATCCTCGTCTGGCTGGGCACCCTCATCCTGCTCGTTTTCGCCATCCTGGGGCGCCAGGTGCTCGGCGGGACGGGCTAGGCTCGAAGGTGGCAAGCCCCGACGAGCGCTCGCCAGGTCATCGTGCCCAGGCGCGTGGGATAGGCCGCTGCGATGCAAACCTGTTTCAGCAGCCTTGCCCGCCCGGGCGCGCCTACACCCCGTACTCTTGCTGTGAGCCTGCGCCTGTTCGAGGACAACCGACGGGAGCTGCACCGCATGCTCAAATACGGCATGGCAAGACCCATGGCGAGATCCGGGCCCGAGAGCTTTCGGGAGGATTGATGTTTCTCTCCGCGGCCCTTGTGGTTGATTGTGGGACCTCATGTCGCTACTCGACTCCCAGGGAAAGACATAGGCTCTGAAAAAAGGAATTGTGCAGGGCCTCGTCGATGTAGCTGTCGAACTGTGCCTTGGTGTAGGCGCTTTGCTCGTCCGAAAGCTCACTGCATTCTGCACCCGATGATAGGGTCTTCACTTGGATTCGGCAGGCCCATTCCAGATGATATTGCCGATAAACTGCTTCCTCTATGCTGCTCCCATATACCACAGATCCGTGATTGCGCAATATCACAACTGACCTGCCGTCAAGCACCGCGCAGATCTGCTCGCCTTCGCTCCTCGTCGCCAGCCCACCGTAGTCCAGATAGGCCACCTCACCATAGAAACGCAAGACATGCTGATTGAGATTGAGTAGGCCACACTTCAAGCTCGACACCGCCGTTATGTGCTCGTTGTGGGAATGAATCGAGCACTGAATCTCCGGGTATTGTACGTACACCGGCAGATGGACCCCGACGGCCTGCACCGTTACATGCTTGCCACCGTCGAGGACCGTCCCGTTGAAATCCACCTTGACCAATGCTTCGGCGGTCATGGCATCGAAAAATCCATGGCTCGGTGTGATCACCATGGCGTCTTCGTTGGGTACTCTGGCAGCGATGTGGGTCTCGAGCGGATCGGACCAGTTCAATTTCGCGGCCAAGCGATGAGCTCGCGCTAACTTTGTTCGTAGGGTCGCCTCAGACTGGTCCATGAATGGCCTCTCCTGCCTACCTGTGAAGGTTTAAGTGCGGGCCTTGCGCTCATGCAAGGCCAGATGTCGACCAATCCCGGCTCGTCGACCTCCCACTGTGCGCGCCATGCCATATTGAAACGCCGGTTTGCGGGCGGTCCGTGGGCATGGTATTGGAAGCGGAGGGGGCCATGTCATCGAGTGACCTCCGTAGCTCGGTGGTCTGGCGCGAAAAGTAGCAGAGCCGGGACAGGAATCCAAGAACCGACGCGCCGGGGGCGGAGTCCATACTCATTCTGCCGTCGCCCCCTGGGCTACTGACACTCCCCCTGCACCGACCCGTCCACCACCTCCGCAGCAGACCCCGGCGCCTCCATCGCCCCCATTGACGTTGCCTGGACCACAGCCGCCAGCGCCTCGGGAGCTGGCACCCGCAACAACACCGTCCCCGGCTCCGGACAGTCTCCAGCCTCCCATACGTGCATCACCGGCCACACGTCTATGCCCCGGCCAATGAAGCGCTCGACCAGGTCCGGCTTACCCTGACCGCTCGTCCACCGCACCCGCTTCAACCCATGGAGCCGACCGACCAACACCGGCCCCCGGGCCGCCGCCCGCGCCACGGCATCGGCCATCCACCCGTCCCGGTCCGCCACGCCGGCCGGCGCAGCCAACCCCAATGCGTTCACGCACCTCCCGGGCCCGCGCAGCTCCCGGAGCTGGAGCAACGAGGCTTTCAACCTCCTGTGGTCGATAATGGGGTGGATCCTCACCGCCGACACCTTCTCGGTCCCTTCCAGCACCGCATCCACCGTTTCTTGCTCCGTAGACGCCACCGCCAACCCCATCACCAAACACCGCCCTCCGCCCGTAAACGCCTCCACTACCGCCCCAGCCAGGCCCGTCGACTCTCTGCGTCGATGCTTATCCCCCTGCACGGCCCGCCCGGGTGCACCCGCTCGGAGTCTTGAATTGCGCCATCTTTCTTTTGCGTGTGCTCGGTCCCTGCGCGAGGATAGTGCGGAGACAGACTGTGTGAATTGCACCGGAGGAGGCTCGCCGGTATGACTGAGCAAACGCTGCGCATTCGCGTCGAGTGCTATTCCGGCTATCGGGCGGAGGAGACCCCGCGGCGTTTCCTCATCGGTGACCGTCCGCTGGAGGTGGTCGATGTGATTGACCGCTGGCTCTCACCGGATCACCGCTATTTCAAGCTGCGCGCAGAGGACGGTGGGGTCTACATCCTGCGCCAGGATGTCGCCAGAGACTACTGGGAGCTTTGGTTGTATGACAGTGGGCGCACGGAGGCGACGCGTCTGTCGTCGACCTGATGCCGCAATCGCGTCTCATGCCTCGAGATAGGTAGATTCAGCAGAGGCGGGGTCGCGGCGATGCCTCAGACCGAGCCAGCCTACCTCCCGCTGTTGCGCAACGGGGTGCTCGCGCGGCGGGTCGAGCAGGCACGTGCTCACCTGGCGGATTGCGATCTCTGTGCGCGCTACTGTCACGTCAACCGTCTGGAAACCATCGAGGGTGCGGTCTGTCGCACCGGGGCCCTGGCGCGAGTCCATAGCTTCGGACCCCATCACGGTGAGGAGGCGCCCCTCAGCGGCCGGGCCGGCTCGGGCACAATCTTCTTCAGCTGGTGCAGCCTGCGCTGCGATTTCTGCCAGAACTGGGAGATCAGCCGCAAGGGACTGGGGCGTGAGGTGGCAGGGGAGGCCTTGGCCGAGATGATGCTCGCCCTGCAGTCCCAGGGCTGCCACAACATCAACCTGGTCACGCCCAGCCACGTGGTGGCGCAGATTCTGGAAGCCGTGTGGCTCGCCGCGGGGCGGGGATTGGCGCTGCCGTTGGTCTACAACACCGGGGGCTATGACAGCCTGGAAGCCCTGGCCCTGCTAGACGGTGTCATCGATATCTACATGCCGGACATGAAGTATGGCGACTCGGCCATTGCGCGGGCGCTGTCCCACGCTCGCGGCTACTGGGAGGTCAACCAGGCGGCCGTGCGGGAGATGCACCGGCAGGTGGGCGACCTGGTGCTGGATGAGCACGGCATCGCTCGCCGCGGTCTGCTGGTCCGTCATCTGGTGCTGCCTGGCAGCCTCGCCCGGACCGAGACCGTGCTGCGGTTCGTCGCCGAGGAGATCTCCCCCCACACGTACCTGAACCTCATGGATCAATATCACCCCTGCTACCGCGCCGAGGAGTATCCACCCTTGGACCGACGCCTGCAACGCGACGAGTACGCCCAGGCCATCGCCGCCGCTGCACGATTTAGACTGCGGCGCCTGGATGCGCGGCAGGCACGCTGGGGCATCTGATGCCTCATCGCAGTGCCGGGATCCGCAGCCTCGCTGGCGCCGCATCGGTGCGGACCTCTGGGCCACCTGGCCAGCGCGGTGGCAAGCTCCGGGCGCCGTAGATGACCAGCGCACCCAGGAGGTAGGTCAGCAGCGCCGCCAGCTCCGTGGCGATTCCAGGGCCCTGTTTGTCGTCTCTCCAATAGCGGGATATCACGAGCGCGACGCACTGCCACGCCATTCCCAAACACCGGGCGACAGGGTCAAATCCACCGGTCCATGGTCGAGCTGCAGCATGTCTGAGCCTTCATGGCGCCGGAACAGGGCGTTGTA
>CAYQDX010000270.1:0-5766 GCA_964416345.1 uncultured Ectothiorhodospiraceae bacterium | reverse complement strand
TCCAGGCAGGCTTCCGCCCCTACCTGGAAGGCGCCCTGGAGCTGGGACGCAGCTTCGTGCAGCCCCGCTACTGGGGAACCCGTGCCCTGGACTACCTGTGGCAGGGCCTGGGTGCCTATCTACGACACCATCCCGACATCCGCTATCCGTTCGGGCCAGTGACCATCAGCAATGCCTATCCCAAGGCGGCAAAGAATCTACTGGTGCATTTCTACGAGCATTGGTTCGGGCCCGACGAGACTCTGGTGATCGCGCTCATCGGCTACGAGATGGGGCCGGCCGAGCGCGCCGAATGCCAGCAGGCCTTGCCCGGCCACGATTATCGGGAGGACTTCGCCGCCCTGAGAGAGTATCTGGAGCAGTATGGCGCCAGCGTGCCCACCCTGTACAAGCAGTACACCGAGGTGTGCGAGCCGGGCGGTGCGCACTTCCTCGGCATTGGCGTGGATCCCGACTTCGCCAACTGTGTGGACGGACTTATCCTGGTCGACCTGGAGCGCCTCAAGCCCTACAAGCGCAAACGCTACATCGGAGACTGAGACACCTACGCCGTCACCCCTGGCCTCGCCGGCGGGTGGGGTCGCTGCCAAAGGAGAGCCACCCAAGTGGATGCCGCCGACCTCGCCGATCCCCACATAGAGGACTATCTAGAGTTTGCCATCGCCTCAGTACGCCGCCATGCTCAGGTCGATCGGCAGCAAGGGACCGACCGGGTCGACTGTCTGGAGTACGGGGAGCCCATCCCCGCGGCTCGCCGCCGCGCGGTGCCCGGATGTCGCCTCTGCATCGGCTGCGCCACGGTTGCGGAGCACGGCGGCAGACTGCTTCGAGGCCCTAACGGTGAGGATCAGCGCAGTCGTGAGCTGGCGGCGCTCGCCGCCAGCGGCGGGCAGGTCGCCAACGACTGGGAGGGCTGATTCGCGCCCCCGCCGAGCCTGTGCACCGCGCCTGGTCCCGCCCTCCGGGGTGGCCTCCGCTGCTTCTGTGGCCTGTGTCGCTGCGCTACCGGCGGGCGCGCCTCCCCGTGGCGTATACTCCGGCTGTGCCGCACGCCGGCGATGGGAGGGGAAAGGGCGAGATGAGTCACGCGGACTACCGTGTCGAGCTCACCGGCAAGATCGTGGCCGGCCGCAACGAGGAGGAGGTGGCCGACGCCCTGGCCCGGCTGTTCAAGGCCGACGCAGACAAGGTCCGGCGGATCTTCCCCGGCCGGCTCATCACCATCAAGACGGGGCTGGCCGAGCATGCCGCCACCCGCTACCGCGCGGCCATTGAGCATGCGGGGGCCGAGTGCCGGGTGGTCGCCGAGTCCGCCCCAGGCGCCCTGCCGACCGAGGTGCCTGGCGTAGATTCGGCGCCTCGCGCGGCCGGACCGGGATCTCGGCTGGCGCGGCAGCACTCCGCGGCCGATAGCGGGCCGGCAGGGGATGCATTTGCCGCCGCGGTAGGGAGCAGGACTCCGTCGCCGAAGGACGCCGAAGCGCTGTGGGCACGCCTCCAGGCTGCGTTGGATAGGGCGCGATCCGCAGACCGGCCCCGCCAGCGACGCTCCGAGCGGGCGACACTGAAGTTTGCTGCCTACGGCATTGGGCTCACCGCACTCACTCTCACCGTGCTTCCCTGGCTCCTGGCCCTGGTCGTCACGGGTGCGGGACTACTCGCACTATCCAGGCTCAGCGCCGCGGACAGCGCGGCCGTGGATCCGGGTCTGGTGGCCGATGTGATGAAAGTCCTGCCAGTGCAGGATCCGCATCGTGCGGCCTTTGCCCTGGCAGCGATGCGCCTCTGGCTCAACGAGCTGGATGCCAAGGAGGCCGTGGTGGCGGCCGTGGAGACCGAGCACTACGCCCTGTTGGAGAGCGATCGGGCGCGGGCGCATGCCGCCTACGCGTGGATGCGCAGGCTCAACGCGGCACGCCATCCGTTCCTGGCCGAGCCCGCGTTCGCCCCCTCGCCCGTGACCAGTCCGGCTGCCCAAAGGGCCGAGATCGATCGGGTGCTGGAAGACAAGAGCCTTAGCTGCTACGTGTCGGGACTCAAGCTTGTGGAGCATCCAGGCGCGCCCGGGCAGCAGGGCCATGCGCTGCGACTGGGACTCGGGGAGGGCTACCTTTGGGTCTCGTGGGCCTCGGACCCGGAATGGGTGAGACGACTCACCGGGACGACGGGCTCGGAGCTGCGCCTACGCGTGCGGCTGGATTGTGTGGCCATGGTCGACATCCGAGCCGAGGGATCCACCCCTAGAGCTGGCTCCAGGCACCTGCGCCTGAGGCTGCATGTGCCGCTGCCGGTCAGCATAGGCGACTCGGCCGGCGGCGTGCGCAAGCTCGACTTTGACATCTCGGGCCGGGATTGGGTGCGGGTCGGCAAGCACTGGGAGGCTCTGGCGCGGCGTGGCAGCCTGGCGGCTCCCATCTGCGATCATTGCGGCAATCCCGCCCTGTCGTTGAGCGAGGGCGGCGTCCTGGGCGGGGGCCCGCTGGCCGCGTGCGCCGTGTGTCAGCTGAGCTACAAGCTGGATTTCCTGGCAGGGCGCTTTTTAGCCCGCGCATCTCGCCGGATCGACGCATCGCCGCTTGCCCCGTGAGTCGCCAAAGAAAACCTCTCAATCCGAAGTGCGAATTGCATTTCGCTCTCTGTGAAGTATCCACCGGCGGCCCCACTGACTGTGCGAGCTCCCGGTTTGAGACATGCGGGTTAGGGCTCTGGAATAGGGGCCGATGCGGGGGCTCCAGCCGTGGGGCCAGTGCGGCATAGGCGCGTCGCAGCACGGGGCTCAGTTGGGCGCCCGGAGCTCGCGGACCCAGGCCGCGCTGGTCAGTACCCAGGCGCCAGGCTGGCAGCTGGCATCCGCGGCGGAGGGTAGGGCCTCGGAGGCCCCTGCTGCGCTCGTCTGAGAGCTGGGGTGCGCTGCACTTCGGTCCACCCGCCGGGCGGTGGACTCCAGGCCCCAGGTGGCCAGCCAGACGGACATGATGATGATGCCGGTTACGGTAACCTCCAGCTCTTGTCTGCTGCAGATCTTCATGGCTCGGTTTCCTCCTGAACGTGCAGGCGCCGCCCTTCGTGTCCTGAGTCTGCTTCGCCCACTGTCCACCCGCTCATCCGTCTCAGCACCGACTGCATCCGGCGGCAGCTCCGCCCCACGGGCACCCGCGGAACTGGCGGGTCACCTGGCTTGGGCATTCCACAGTAAGCATCAATAGCTGGCTCCGTGAAAAGCGCAGATCCGGCTTATTTTCCGTAGTCCGGGGACTACCCAACGGGAAACTATCCAGGGCAAGGGGCTCGTGGATGGGTGGGGCCGTGCGTTATGGCCGGCTCACCCCGGGAGGTTTGAGTTTCCGAGGCGGTGGCGTGGCTGCGTCCCGCCGAGGGGAGGGGTGCGGCGGAGCGGAATCCGAAGCAGTTACGAGGGGCTGGCCGAGCCCTCGGGCCGCACCGCCGGCGCGGTCGCAGGCGCACCCGATTTCGGTTGGCAGGCACTCGGTCCTCCACCGCCGGCCCTGACCGCCTGACACACGGATTCTTGGCAGGCCGTGGGCAGGCCGCAGGGTGCTCTTCGGATGTTGTGCATCAGAAAGATGACCGGAGTCTGCATCCCGAGATCGGCTGCCACCGCGGCCTTGTCGGGATCGTCAAGCCATTTCTTGCCGGAGTCTCCGCTCACTGTGACCTGAAGCGGTCTGGCGAAGCCGTGGGCCTTCAGCTCGTGAGTCAGGCGCTGCCACTGCGCGGGCGGGACGTCTTGCTTGCCGGGGAGGTGGAACAGGGAGCCTAGCTCTTGGCTGTCTACCGTCACATGGTGATCCTCGATCCGCCACTCACGCACGGGCGTGACCTTCTCGCCGGTGCGCAGGAAATTGTCGATGACCTCGCTTGCCGTGACCTTGCCGTCTCCGTAGTGGATGTAGGGATTCGGGCGCTGGCCGGTGGATTTGCCCGGGACGCCCCGATCCACGCCGCTGACTGGAATGTACTCGGCGCTGTTGTAGACGAAGACTATCGGCACGCTGGAGACGCCCCGCTGCTTCATCTGCTCAAGCCGGACGGGGCTTGCATCCACCGCAATGGATTTGTCCTTTGGGTAGAGGGAGACGAATAGGGGGGCGTCTTGTCCCGGCGCCAGCTCGCCGGGCTCGTACCACCAGAGTCGCCTATTGCCCGTCGCACCTTGGCCCTGGGCGCGGCCTGAGATGGAGATGAGCTCGTCGATGGACGCGCTCATGCTCGATTCGCCTTCGTGCCACCGCGGCGTTGGGCTCAGACGCGCCCCGTCCTCGAAAAACCTCTCGGCCACCTCCCGGACGGTGGGCTTGGCGCCCAGGTCGGCGAGCTTGTAGCGAGGCGCATAGCGGCCGGTCAGGCCGTCCTTGGTCTCGCAGGTCCAACCCGGCAGCTGGGGCAGCAGGTCGATGGCGTCACCGTAGATCTCGGTGGCGTGGGCGGGGTCTGCCTGTGTCAGCAGATAGGCGACGTCGCTGATGCTCATGCCTCGGGCGACGGCATGCAGCATGATCGAGTGAATGGGATAACCCTGCTTCAACAGCCAGTCGATATATTGGGCCGGGTTGTCCACGATTCCCAGATCCCCGGACTCGGCCATGTCGAAGCGGTCGGATTCGATTTGGAAATCGTGTGGCGCCTCGGCGGGGAGGGCGCCGGCGATGAGACCCAGCAGCACCAACAGGAAAAGCGCAGTTCTCGTCATTGCAGGGTTCTCCCCACTCGCAATACGGGCGCAAGTGACTTCTCGCCGCCCACGGCGCGGTGGCCTGCCAGTCGGCTCGCCCGGACACCGCGAAAGCAGGCGCATTGAGCCCGCCGGATCCACGATCCCGCCTCATTGTAGGGATTGACGACGGGCCGTTCCAGGGCCGCCGACCCGGGATATGCCTGCCGCTGCACTCCGGGTACTATCGGTCGACGCCGGCTTCGGCCGAGACGAGGGGAGGGCTCGAGATGGGTGGATACGGGGCCAGACCGTGGGTCCCACTGAGCCTGGCCCTGATTTTGGCTCTGCTCGCCTATCGCGCCGCGGTGCTCGGCTGGGCCTCGGTGGATCAGCTGGCCGGAGGTGCGCTGGCCCGCCAGTTTCTGCAATCCCCCCGGGCGCCTGCGGCGCTGCTGAGAGACGATGCGGAGATCATGCTGGCCAGCTCCCGTGCGCTTGCCCCTTTGAGCGCGGACTACGCGCTGGCGCGCGGCGTCTGGCTTGAGCAGTGGGCTCGCCACGATACCGGTGACCCGAATGCGGCACGACGGCTCTGGGCCCGGGCCGAGGCGGATTATCGGGCCGCAGTCCGGCTGCGGCCGGCCTGGGCCCGGGCTTGGAGCCGCCTGGCCGTGGCCGGCTATCTTGCCCACGGTGTCGATGCGGGCGTCAGCGCGGCGATGCGAGCGGCGCTCGAGTGCGGTCCGTGGGAGCCCGACGTGCTGGGCCCCATGGCCTGGCTGTCGATGCGCGCCTGGGAGCAGCTGCCGACCGGCCTCCTCATCCCGGCTTGGCAGGGCATGGAGCGGGCGGTGCAGGTCGAGAGTATCAGCGGCGACCTGCTATCCTGGGCCGCGACGCTGGGCTGGTCCGGCCAGCTGGCGCCGCTGCTCGATGCGCGGCAGCGGCGGCGCCTGGAGGCGCTAGGCGGGGTCACTTCCAGGGCACGGCCTCGATGAGCACGCGGTCTTCCGCGGGCGCCGTCGCGCGGCCTGCGCCGCGCGGCCTGTTCCTGGCGCTGCTCGGCCTGCTGGTGCTGGCGCCCGTGCCTC
>CAYQDX010000269.1:0-5775 GCA_964416345.1 uncultured Ectothiorhodospiraceae bacterium | reverse complement strand
TTTTGAAATGGGCGCTGGTGTCAGACATCCGGCGATCTGTGGCTAGAAGGCAGGCCACGGTGCTCTGAGAGGATCGGGGCACAGGGGGCGAATCCGCCTTCTCGAGTCCAACCGAGGCAGGTATCCCGTGCGTCCGCCGGACGATCTAGCGATCTGGCTTCATTCGCTCGTAGGCCTCGATGATCGCCGCCGGCTTCATGCGCTGCTTGTGGTCGGTATTGGCGAAGGCAGCGCGAATGATGCCCTGACGGTCGATGACGAAGGTGCTGGGAACGGGCAGCACGTCGCGTCCGAAACCATCGTATTCCGCCAGATTCAAGCTGAAGTCCCTACGATAAACGGCCGACACCTTCGGCGGCACATCGAGCTCGAGTCTGTAGGCCGTCATCAGCCGGTCGTCCAAATGGTTTAGGATTGGGAAGGCATAGCCATCTTTCTCCACCTGCTTGAGGGAGTTGTCGGGGGTCTGCGGGGTGACCACAATCACGCTGGCGCCAAGGTGTTTGGTATGGCCCTGTGCCGCCACCAGGATGCCGTGTAGCTCCATGTTGCCGTAGGGGCACCCCGCGCCGCGATAGAAGTCCAGGACCAGGGGACCGCGCTGCAGGAAATTGTGGAGTCGAACAGGATTCCCATGCGCCTCTCCCGGTTGGCTATGCTCGAAGCGTAGCAGCGGGGCACTAGCGGTTCAAGGTGCGACACCGATGTGGTCGCGCAGGCGCAGACTCCCCCGGCGCGCCACCTCCAACGTGCAAGAGCTACGACATGACTGAGCGCGCCCAAACCCTGGGTGAGGAAATAGCCAACAGCGTAAGCCATGGTGCTGCACTACTGGTAGCCATTGCAGCCGTGCCGTTTCTCACCGCCCAGGCGCGCCCGCTAGGGGTCGGCCACGTTGTCGGTGCCGGTGTGTTTTGCGGCACGTTGGTGCTGCTGTATCGGATATCCACACTCTACCACGCGTTGCCGGCGGGCCGTGCCAAATGGCTCTTTACTGATTGGTGCGCCATGGACAAGCCTTGAGGGTCGCGACCGTTCGGCTCATGTTGAACGAGGACGTTTTCGATTTGCATATTGACTGCGGTCACGCATCGAGCTGGGTGACCTGCACCGCAACGCTCAGCATCGGGGGTTGGCCGGGCGGACCGACGTAGCTTCCGGCCACCGGCGGTATCGCCTCAGGGTGACGTGCCACGGCCACCGCGATGTGTCGGTTGCCTGTCACCTCGCCACTAGTGGGATCAAAGCCCTTCCAGCCCGCGCCGGGTAAGTACACCTCTGCCCACGCATGGGTCGAGGCGCTGGCTCCGTCGGTGCCCCACGTATACAGGTAACCACTGACGAAGCGGCTGGCCAGCCCCAAGTGCCGGCATGCCTCGATGAATAGGGCCGCGAAGTCGCGGCAGGACCCGCTGTTGTGCATCAGCGTCTGCCCAGGCGGCTGCACACCCGGCTCCTCGCGTATCTGATAGACAAAGCGACCGGCAATCTGGCGATTCAACCGATCCAGGAGTGGGAAGGTCTCCATGGGCCGCTGCAGACCCAGTCCGCCCAGCCAGCGCTGGACCGCATCACGGTCTGCGGGATATACGACCTGCTGGAAAGGCGCGAGCTCGGCCTGCTCCTCCACGGCGTAGTCGAAGGGGTGGATGACCGCGTAGTCATCCACCAGGAAATCGAAGGGGTTGTCTTCGTAGTGCTGGATCACGACGGCGCTGGCAATCCGCAGCCGCTCCGAGGATTCAGCAAAGCTGGCCAATGCCACCGAGTTGTCCAGCGCATCGCGCTTCCATTGCAGGGTATGGCGGGGAAAGATCTCCAGGACCGAGGATTCTATCCTAACGTTGTGGCTCTCCCTGGGACGTAACAGCAACCGGTGCCGTTGTAGCACCACCGGCGCGGAGAACAGATACTCGGTGATATGGCTGATACTGAGACGCCGCATGGGATGCCGCCTTTCCATGGAATCCGAGGCAGGAGCTTATACCGCCGGAAGGGGTATCACCACCCCGTGCTCCAGGTGGTCATCGGCGAGAGCAATCCCGCATATGTAAAGGCAGCGTCGGCTTGACCTCTGCAAATGATCGACCCTGAACATACCGCCTCGCCAGCCTTGCGCACGCCGGGAGTGACTGCGCCATCCGGCCTCATACCCTTCAGAAACTTGAACAGATCACTGTCCGTGCTAAGCAGCAGGATCACTGCGCTCATCGCGCAACCGTAGGTAGTATTGGAGAGGATCCGTAATCCGCCAGCGCGCGAAAAGGTCGACCGAGATGTAGAGCTTGTTCTTGGTTGGCATATCAGACGAACTTCCGTCCCACTCCAGAACCCGCTTGTCGATCGGATGCACGTCCTGTATGAATGGCAGCTTGAGCTTCAAGCCGGCGGAAGTCACCGGATCGCCAACAGGCTTGGCGACTTCATCACAAGGAAACGACAGGCCGCCGCCGGACAGGATGGGGGCTCAGGGACGTTTGCACGGGATTGGAAGCAATCGAAAGGCTTCACCCACAAAGCCTCGCCGGATTCAAAACGGCTTCTTGCCAGGTCCTGCAAAGAACCAAATGATGAGGCCGATCAGCGGTAGGAAGAATACCACCAATGCCCAGATCAGCTTTTCGATGCCCTTCGCCGAGCTCTGCAGAATCATTACGATGGCATAGATATCCGCAATCAGGACGATGAGGCCGCCAATTCCAGTGAGATCCACGGTGTGCTCCTTGCCGGGTGGTGTCGGGTGCTCGGTGGCGACATGTGCGCCGTCGGAAGTATACCACTTCGGTCTTTGCAGTTGATGGTCGCGTGGTGTGTGACAAGCAGCTTGTCCACTTCCAGGCCAAGCCCCTGTCGGGATTCGACGATGAGCCGGTACACCGATCCGGCGGAGCCGGTGAACCGGGTCCAGCGACTGCGGCCGACGTGGGGAGCCACCACGCAGACACGTCGGCCGTCCTAATGCAGGACTCCACCTTGCCACGAGGCGTATTGGGCTGATGGCACGGGAAAGGACCCACGTGGGCTAACCGGGTGCCAATGAACATGGCACGTTTTCGTTTATTTGCGCCTCGTGCTTCGCAGCGCTGGCGGGCAGCGTACCATCCTGGACAGCTCCCAAGATTTCGTTGGGCACGGGAATGTAATCCCCCACGCGGTTGACTAAGGTCGCCCGGCACTACGGCCCGCGCCGGCTGGTGCTCATCGACCAGTCCGTCGAAGCGCAGCGCGACCCCGCCCTGCAGGCATTCCTGGCCCACGAGGCTGTGCCGTTCCGGGGTGGCGTCTACCCGCAGCCTTACCGGGATAAGGCGGACCTGCGACTGGGGCTGACTGCATCCCTGGCGGCACTGCGCCCGCGGGGGTGCCTGGCCATCGCGCGGGACGGAGAGCGGTTAGCCGGGCGGCTATGCCTCGCCGGCCTGCATCCGGCCCTCGGGGACGTGCCGGGGACGCTGGGTCCTTTTCCCCTCGACCTGGATCTGAGCCCCACCGCCACGGCTGCCCTGGCGGCTTTCTTGGCGGGTGTGGAACGGGGCCGGGTCGTTTCCGGGGACGCCCTCGCCTTGCTCGGCGGCGAGCTGTGGGAGCGGATGGGGGCGCAGGCAGGTGCCCTGCTGGCCCGCTGTCTGGATCTGGCGGCCGAGGCCCGGCAAACGCTGCTGTTGGAGGCCCGCACCCGGGAGCCCGGGGCGCTGGCGGCCGGCACCTTGCTGGAGCAGGTGGGCCAGCGCTGCGGGGTCGCCGGGAACCCGAGCCTGCCCCCATCGAGTCGGATGCCGTCTTCTGCAAGGCCCTGGCCGACCGGGAAGGGGTGGAGGCGGCACGGGCGTTTCACCGCTTGGCGGCGACGCATCTTGCACAGCCCGGCAAGGCGCTTTCCAATTTCGGCATCGCCGCTGTGGGAACGATATTCGGCCAGGTGCTGGCCATGGGCGGTCAGCCGGACGCGGCTGTCACCGTCCTCACCCAGGCCGCCGACGCCTGGCACCGCCTTGGCCGGACCCAGCATGCAGCCCAGGTGTGCGGGCTGATTGCCCAGGTGCGGAATGGCTCCGGTTGAGCCCGTCAGCACGCGTAGGGCGGAAAAGCGTAGCGCCTTCCGCCGCATGTGAACGATTCCTCGACAGCCACGCTCGCAAGCGGTCAGATTCTCCACATGCGCGGCCCAATCCTGAGCATAGACGCCCTGTGTCACGAAGCGGTGGAACGAGAAATACGGCCAAGCCCGTGCACTGGCCACCCGCCCATGCTTTACGGGGTTGATATGGTCGAGTAGCACCACCCAGGCATCGATGTGAAAGGGCTGCCGGGTGCGCACTTTCCGTACCGCGTCGCGCAGCGCATCGACATGGGTGACGAGCAGCGTGCAAGTGGGCTCGAGCAGGTTAACCGTAAGAGATAGGTTCCGCCGGGGACGCGGTTGCGACGGCAGTCGGGCATTGCTGGATTATGCCAACGGAGAACATGCGGCGGAAGGCGCTGCGCTTTTTCCCTATACAATCCCCAGAATACCTGTATACTTAGGATTCCTTTCATATCGCTTCTTTCGAGCCTGCTGGCACTGTGCCTACATCCTCTTGAGCGGTCCCAGAACCTTTAGGAGGTATCATGGGCAACAAGCTTTACGTCGGTAATTTGTCGTACTCAGCCAACCAGCAGTCTCTGCAGGATGTGTTTAGTCGCTACGGCACGGTCGACTCGGTCAACGTAATTACGGACCGTGATACGGGTCAGAGCAAGGGCTTTGCCTTCGTCGAGATGTCCAGCGATGGCGAGGCGCAGAAGGCTATCCGGGACCTCAATGGCTCCAGCCTCGACGGCCGGGAGATCAAAGTCAATGAAGCCAAGCCGAGGGCTCCACGGACCGAGCAGGGTGGTGGCGGCGGTAATCGCTGGTAACGACCTTGGTGTCGGCGCCAGCTTGCTGAGAGGCAAGCCGGCGTCGAGCCGAAATCAAACGTGAAATTTGTCACCCGGCCACGCGCCGGGTTTTTTTGTTCTGCAAGCCGGTACACCCAGCTGGTCGAGCCGGTGTAACTAGTCCTCACCAGCCACGCTCACCAGCGGCCGGATTCTCCAAACCGTGGCGGCGCAATCCGGGGCATAGACGCCCTGTGTCACGTACCGGCGCGACGAGGAATACGGCCAATCCCGTGCACGGGCCACCAGCCCATGCCTGACGCGATTGATGTGAACGTAATCCACACGCAGCGGAAGGTGCTACGCCTTCCGCCCTACGCACGCTGGGTACGTAGACATTATTGCGCCTGCGCCGTTACCGCTACCGTGTGCTCACGCTGGTCATCTACCAACGCAATCGCCCGATCGCCCTGCTCGACCCCATCCACCGTCACGCTGACCACGCCGCCCTTCCCGTCATCGCCGGCCCGAGTTTGGGAGACGGCGATGTGATAGACCGTCTCGCGGTACCGATAGTGGATCTTCAGTCCCTCCCAGTGCTCCGGCAGGCAGGGCGCGATGTGCAGCCTGTCCACTTCCAGGCGCAGCCCCAGCAGGGATTCTACGATGAGCCGGTACATCCAGCCTGCGGATCCGGTGTACCAGGTCCAGCCGCCACGGCCAGTGTGGGGCGCAACCGCGTAGACGTCGGCCGCCATGACGTAGGGCTCCACCTTGTAAGTGGCGATGGCGTCTGGGGATTTCGCGTGGTTGGCGGGGTTGATCATGGTGGTGAGCTCCCAGGCGCGCCGGCTGTCGCCCAGGGCCGCGAAGGCCATGGCCGCCCAGATGGCGCCGTGGGTGTACTGGCCGCCG
>CAYQDX010000268.1:0-5776 GCA_964416345.1 uncultured Ectothiorhodospiraceae bacterium | reverse complement strand
TGGACCGCTCTCCCACCGGCGTAGTAGATCATGCCCAAGTCCGACAGGCTGCTAGGGGAGCCGACCGAATCGGGCAACCCGGACTCGCCCAGTGTGTGCGAGCATTCCCGAACATCCGCTTGGCGGCGGACGGCTCGGGTTTATGCGAACGAGAGTTAAGCGCCACATATGAGTGATTGGGGGGTAGTATGTCCGGCTCATTCTCCGAGGAGTGGATGAAGGACGGATTCTGGCAGGCGCGCCTGGGGGTGACCGTCGCCTCGGGCAAGCTCAAGCTCGTGGTCGTTGACTATCGCAAGATGGTGCGCACACCCATATGGCCGGCTCTGCGCCCGTCTGGGGCAGGCCGGCCCGGCCGCCCCACCCGTCAGGTGAAGTAGAACTCTATTTTCACACCCGCGATCTGGATGACATCGTGGTCGCTCAGCTCGTGAACGCGGGTGCCGATCGCTTCTCCATTCACCAATGTTGGCCGGTCGCCTTCGAGGTGAGTTAGAAAATAGCCGTGCGGCCGCCGCGTGATGACCGCCACCTGAGTTCCCGCCTTGCCGAGCTTGGTCAGCTCCTGGACCAGCTCCATCGTCTTGCCCGCCCGCGGGCCATTGAGGATCTGCAGACTGGCGCCACCCACCACCTTGCTGCCACCCGCGCCCTGGGCGGCCAGACCCGCATCGTCGCTCTCGACCGTCTCCTCCTTGGGCGCCACGGGCGGTCGCATGATCATCGTCTTCTCATAGGCGTCGTCATGGCTCGGCATGTCGTTGACATACTTGATGTCATGCTTGCCCACGCCGATGACGTCCCCATTCTTCAGGGCGTGCTTCTTGACCCGCTTGCCGTTGACGTAGGTTCCGTTGGTGCTGTTCAGGTCCTCAAGGAAGGAATCGTTCAGGATGGTCAATATGGCCGCGTGCTCACCGCTCACAGCGAGGTTGTCCACCTGAATAGCATTGGTCGGCTTGCGGCCAATGGTCGTCCGTTCTTGGTTGATGGGATATTCCCCAAGGACCTTGCCGTTAAACGTGAGTATCAACTTTGCCGTCATGTTCCCATCCCACGCGTCGACTTACCTGAACCACCCGAGAATGCGCCACAGCAGGCCCCGTCGCAGCGGAAGGGCCCTTTTGACGCGCGCCAGAATCACAGAAATGTTGTCCTGGCCCCCCTGGTCGTTGGCCATTTGCACCAACTGCTCTACCGCTAGCTGAAGATTACCACTAAACGTACTGATTATTAAATGGATATCGTGCTCTCCGACCATGTCGTTGAGACCATCCGAGCAGAGCAGATAAATGTCGCCGACCTGCACCTCCTCTTCCCGCATATCCACTTCCACCGTAGGGTCCACTCCCAGCGCCCGGGTGACGACATTCCTCTTGCCCGACTTGAGCGCCTCCTCGGGCGTGTAGAAGCCTTGGTCGATGAGGTGCTGAAGCAGCGAGTGATCCTTGGTAAGTTGTTGAAATATATCACCTCTGAGCCGATAGAGCCGGGAGTCCCCAACGTGGGCAATGGTCATGCGGTTGTCGTGGAACAGCACCGAGACCAGGGTCGTTCCCATTCCCGACATCCGCTCTTCCCGCTGGCCGGCGGCATAAATGTGCTGGTTGGCCTCTGCTACCGCATCACGCAGCATGAGGCTTGCCCCGTACAGGCCGCCGATGGCAGGGTGCCGCTCCGCCTCCTCCATGGCCGGGAGGCGCTCGCGCACCGCGCGCACGACCCCCTCGGTCGCCAAGCCACTGGCCACCTCTCCGGCCTGATACCCACCCATGCCGTCGGCAAGCACGAGCACGCCCAAAGTCGCATCCGTGGCAATGGAGTCCTCGTTGTGCGAGCGCGCCTTGCCGACGTTTGTGAGGGCAGCGATCTCGACCGCGTGGCTAATGTTCATAGCTGCGCGTCCCGGGTTCTCAGCCCAGCTGCCCCTTGCAGGCGCGCAGGTCCGCCGCCAGCTCCGCGCCGCTCTGGTAGCGGTCGGCGACCTTCTTGATCAGCGTCTTCTGGATGATGGCTGAAAGGCAGGGCGGCAGGTCTGCGCGTATCTCCAGAACCCCCTGGGGCGTTTCGTTGGCGATCTTGAACATCAGGCTCGCCATGGACTCCCCCTTGAAGGGCAGCTGTCCCGTGCAGAGCTGATAGATGGTCACACCCAGGGAGAACAGGTCCGACCTACCATCCACCTTCTTGCCGGCAAGCTGCTCCGGAGACATATAGGAAGGCGTGCCAAGCACCAGACCGGTCTTGGTCTTGCTGGAGTCGGTGATACGGGCGATGCCGAAATCCGTCACCTTCACATTGCCGGCGTCGACCTCATACATGATGTTGGCAGGCTTGATGTCGCGGTGCACCACCCGTTGCGAGTGAGCGAATTGGAGGGCCTCGGCGACCTTCACCAAGATGTCGATGAGCACGCTTACTGGCAGCAGATGGCCCGCTCGGGTATAGCGCATCAGATCCTTGCCCTTCAGCAGCTCCATGGCGATATAGGCCAGATCGTGCTCCTCTCCGGCGTCGTAGATGGTGACGATGTTGGGGTGATTGAGGCGACCCGCGGTCTCCGCCTCGCGGAAGAATCGCTGGCGCACTTCATCCAGCTCCTCTTCCTCGAACTCCTGGGACAGGGCCAGAGTCTTGATGGCCACGACCCGGTTGATCTTGGGATCGCGGCCGAGATAAACGACACCCATGGCGCCCTTGCCTAGCTCCTTCTCCACCTCGTAGCGCCCTAGCATGGGCCTCTGCACCCCCGCCTGCCCGGTTATCAGAGCTCCCTTGGCAGTTCCCCTGCCACCGCCCAGCACCACCGTATCCTCCAGCACCCGGTTACGGGCGATCCGCTGAGTGATGTCCTTGAACTTGGCGTCATGCCCAGCCATGTAGCCGAACACGGACGCTGCCTTGCTGAACTGTCGCTTACGCTCGAAGTCCAGACCGAGGTTGTACAAGCTCTCCATCACCGCGTCGTCGACGGGAACCTTGCGCAGTTTGTCGAAGGCCATGTCCAGCTGCCCCTGGCTCTGGAACGCCAGGCCGAGCATGCGGTTGCTCTCGGCGGAATCCGCATCTGCCTTGACCTTCCCGCGCTCCGTGACCAGGAATCGCTTGGTGGTCAGCACGAGGTGGCCCACCAGTAGCAGAGTCGCCGGCACCATCAGGCGCACCCACACCGCCCGCTCCACCATCAGATAGAAGTGGGTGCCCGCCAGGACCACGAGTATCCCGGCGGTGGCGGCTGCCGCCGGGCCCGCTGAAAGGCGCGGTAGCAGCAGCATCAGATACAGGGCCACCAGCAGGAGCACGCCCAGCTCGACCGCCGGACTCCAGCTCGGCACCGTGAAGAAGTCTTCGTTGAGAATGCTGGACACGGTATGGGCGAGGATCTCCACCGGCGCCATGCCGGCGGAAATGGGTGTCACGTAGCTCGAGCCTACACCCAGTGCGGTGGGACCTATCAAGACGATCTTGTTGCGGTACTTCTCGACCGGGATCTTGCCGCTGTAGACGTCGAAGAAGGAGTCCTCCGGGAACGGCCCCTTGTCGCCCTTGCCGCGATAGAAGAACAGGTGCATCGCAAGCTCTTCATCGGTGCCGATATCGAGTGCCCCCAGCGTCACGCCTTCCCCCATCCGCAGCACGATGTCACCCACTCCCAGATTGACACTGCGGGCGGCCGCGAGCAGAGCCAGGGAGGGAAAATAACTGTCGTAGTAGCGCAGCACCAGGGGATGGCTGCGCACCACGCCATCGAAGTCCTGGAGGAGGTTGACGTGGCCGATGCCGGCGGCGACCTGGCCCACGCGTGCGATGGGAGCCAGGAGCTTGCGGGTGGGCAGGGGAAGATAGCCCAGAGACACGGCGTCCGGCGAGCTCCGGATGCTGCGCAAGGCATCCCGCGCGACGAAGTCGTCCAGCGGGCGGTCGGGATTGCCCAGCGGCTCCCCGATATCGAAGGACATGCCGAGCAGCACATTCCCAGCCTTTTGAATTACGCGGGCCAGCGCCCGATCGGTATTGAGCTCCTCCTCCGCAGTGCGCAGCAGCCCAGCGAGGGCGACCACGTCGTTGCGCAGGCGCCCATTGAAGCTGGATTGCCGAAGAAACCGGGTGAGGCCCAGCAGACTGGCTCGGGCCTTGTTGCCCCGGTTCTCCGGCGCGGCGGCAACGGCCTCGTCGGCCTCGGAGATCAGCTTGCCCATGCGAACCGTCTCACCTGGCAGCGCACGCGCCAGGTAGGAGCCATTGAAGAATGCGATGAGCTTGTTGATGTTGGCGAGACCGGGGTCGACCTGCGGCTCCACGTATAGAACGCTGGTGGCGATGACCTTGGCACCGGCCTTGGCGAGATTGTCGATCAGCTTGGCCTGGACATCTCTGGGCCATGGCCAGCGGCCGATGTTGGCGATGCTCTCATCGTCTATGGCGATGATTGCCACCCGGTCGTTGGGCGTCTTGTAGGAGGCCGCGACGCCCCAGTCATAGGCCCGACGCTCGAGACTCTGCAGAACGACGGTCTGGCCTACGACCAGAAAAACGAGGCTCACGACCAGCCCGGCGAGCCAGTCCGCCTTCCAAACCGCCTTCTTCACGGTCTATCGCCTCCTCTCATAGGCTCCGAGGATGGGGAGTGGGCCCGGCACCCTTCTTATTATTGCTATTCGAAACCAGGAGCTTGCCGGCCCGCGTCGCGTGTCGCCGCGAAGAGTCACTCCACATCTGGCGATAGACTGCCAGGAGACCACGCGCTGGTGCCAGGCGCCTCCCCCAGGCACGCAATCCGACGCCAGCGGCGACTGCTGGCTGGACCGGCCTTCGCGACCGCCCTGCCGATGTCTCGCTGCGTCAAATCAGTCCTCGTGGTGGCGGTCAACATAGCACTTTTGCCTGACAGTGTCATCCGAGCCACGACCGAGGGCACCGGATCGGTGCGGCGTCGGAGCGACCAGTGGACGGGCCGCCCGAGCCCCGCTATGGTGCTGCTGGCATGCTCGTCACGGAGCCGGGGAAGCCCTATGAAGCGCATCGTGCTCACTATCGGCAGTCTGGCCATCCTGCTGGCCGGCTATGCCTACTTCTTTCACCGAGACAACCTGCAGGAGCTGGTCGGGCGCCATGCACCATTGCTGCGCCCGCAGCCGGGCGCCTTGTACAAATGGCAGGATAAGACCGGAGAGTGGCACTACACCGACTCACCCCCGCCCACGGGGGTGAGACACGAGATGGTGGAGCTACGCAGCGACGTCAACGTGATGCCGGCCCCCAAGGAGCCGCAACGATGAGCTCGGCGCGCTAAAAGCCTGCGTGGGGGGAGCGACGCCGCAACCGTGGCGGGCGCCTAGGCCGCGGATACGGGCCGCTTTCGACGCTCGAAGCTGAGCACTCCGTCTCGGAGCCCGACCTCGATGGCGTCTCCCGGACCAAAATGGCCCGCAAGGATGGCCTGGGCCAGCGGGTTCTCGACGGTGTGCTGGATGGCGCGCTTGAGCGGACGTGCGCCATAGACCGGGTCGAACCCTGCCGCCGCGAGCCGATCGAGCGCCGCGTCACTCAGCCGGAGATCCATGTCGCGCTCACGCAGCCGGGCCCGCAGGTAGTCGAGCTGAATGTTGGCAATGGCGCGAATCTGCGCGCTTGCCAGTGGATGGAACACCACCACCTCGTCGACCCGGTTGATGAACTCTGGACGGAAATGCTGGGCGACCACGGACATCAATGCCTCCTTCATGGCGGCGTAGTTCTCCTCGCCCGCCAGCTCCTGGATCATCTGCGAGCCGAG
>CAYQDX010000267.1:0-5791 GCA_964416345.1 uncultured Ectothiorhodospiraceae bacterium | reverse complement strand
GGGTGATCGACGGAGTCCCGCAGCCCGGAGAAATCTATGATCTGGTCGATCCGGCCCAGCATGTCCCGCCGGCTGCGGCCGAACAGCATACCACTCAATATGGCGTTGTCCCGGCCCGAAAGGTAAGGAATGAATCCCAGCTGCAGGGACAGCATCGAGACCGAGCGCGCCCGGCTGCGCAGCTCTCCGCGGTCCGCCCCGATGATGCCTGCCAGCACCTGCAGCAACGTGGACTTGCCGGCGCCGTTGCGGCCGATCACACCCAGCGTCTCCCCTTGATGCAGGTCAAAGCAGACGTCCCGTAGGGCCCAGCAGTGCTCGCGCCCGAAGAGCCCTTTGCGCTGGGCGAAGCGCACCCCCACGTGGCTCAGGGTCATCACTGGCGAGTGCCGGTGGGTCATGCTCAGTGCAGCATCAGCCGCGGGTAGATGCGGTCGTAGCGCCGCAAGACATATAACCCCAGCGCGCCGATGGCGAGGGACATGAGCCCGACCGCGGTGACGCTGGACCATTGCGGCCACTCACCGTGCATCAGCACCCGGCGCATGTTGTCGATGATGACGGCCATAGGGTTGAGATACAAGAACTTACGCAAATGCTCCGGGACCTGATCGATGCCGAAGAACACGCCCGAGACGAAAAACATCAGCGTCAAGAAATTGTCTATGACGAAGCGCAGGTCCGGCAGAAACGGCACGATGGCGCCCACCAGCAGCGCGCACGCACTGACCAGTAGAAGCTCTATCACCAGCAGCACCGGCAATGCCCAGTACGTAATGCTGAGCGGCAGCCCGTAGAGCCACAGGAAGACCAGAAGCATCGCGAAGGCAAAGCCGAATTTCGCCGTGTCGGTGATGACGATTGACAGCGGAAACACCATCTTGGGCAGATACACCTGGCGCATCAGGCCCTGGGCCGAGCCAATGGCCCCGGATGCATGCATAATCGCTCCCTGGAACCATTTCCAGGTGACCAGCCCAACCAGCAGAAATACGGTGTAGTCTTCCGTGCGGCGTTGCAGCAGCACGGCAAACACCACGTAGAACACCAGCATGTGAAGGATGGGGTCCAGCATCCACCACAGAAAGCTGATGTAAGTGCGGGCGGCCTCGGCGCGCAGATCCGCGTAGGCCTTGTAGAACGCCAGAGGCAGATATCGTACCGCCACGAAGCTCAGCCCCGCTCACCCGCAAAGAGGACCCTGGGGGAGTTCGCATGGGCCACGGCCGGCCGACGCCCGAGCAGGAAGTCCCGATAGGCGGCCAGCAGGGGAGCATAGGCGCCCCAGCGCCCGGAGGCGGCGAGCACGGCGAGCTTGGCGAGCAAGCGGACCGTGAACGCGACCGGCAGCAGCCATGGATGGTAGCGCGCAGTGAAGCGCAGCGTGCTCAGATTCTCGTGGTAGTTGGCCAGCCACGATTCCTGCCGGCGCTGCTCGGATCGGCTTCCAGTGCTGAGACCCCGTTTGTGGTAGACCACGCTGCTCCTACACCAGCCCAATCCCACCCCCTGGTCGCGACACCGGCGGGCAAAATCAAGCTCCTCATAATAAAGAAAATAGTCACTGCTCAATAGGCCCACCCGGCGCCAGACCTCCCGTGGCACGAATATCGCCGCACCGCACACGTAGTCCAAGGACGGTGCCCTGTCCACGTCCCGCAGCGACGCCAAGGACCGTCCGCCCCACAGGTCCCGCTGGCGGGTGAGTACAGGCGAGTACAGGCACCCACCGGCGCACTGAACGGTGCCTCGGTCGGCGTAGTCCACTAGCGTGCATCCCAGCACCTGCGGCTCGGGGTGCGCCTCGGCACACTCCACCAAGGCCTCAAGCGCGCCGTCCCCCACCACGGTATCGTTGTTCAGCACCCAGACGTACCGGCAGGCGGACTGCGACAGCGCCTGGCGGATACCCACGTTGTTGCCTTCTCCGTAGCCGACATTCGCGCCGGTCTGCACCAGCGTCACGGTTGCATCCCAAGGAGCTCCGCGGGCATCCAGCGCCTTGAAGCGCTGCCGAATCCAGTCGAGCAGCACCGCTTCTGAGTCGTCGGAGGAGCCGTTGTCGCAGACGATAAGCGAAGCTCGCCCCGACTGCACCTGGGGCAGGAGAGACTCCAGGCACTCCAGGGTGTCTCGCGGTCTGTTCCAGTTCAGCACGACAATCGCGACGGCAGCCAAGACCCGCTCCCGGTCTCCCCTCGAACCGACGTGGGCGCGGCCAAGATGGCCGGCCTCGCGCCTGCACGGGCCCCGGGCTACCGGGCCTGGTGCCCAAAGCTGTTTAGGATAGCACACGATCGCATTGTCTCGGGCTCGAAGCCAGCGACTCATAGACGCGAGCGATCTCCGCAGCGACCGCGGGCATGGTGAACTTTTCCGCGAATCGCCGGGCACCCGCGGCACCGTAACGCTCCCGCAGCTCCGGCGCCTCCTGCAGGCCTCGCAGGGCAGCGGCCAGCTGCACAGAATTCCCCGGCGTGACACCTACACCCTCCCGCTCGGGACGCACCACCCAGCCCGTGCCGCTGCCCGCTATGGCGCTCACGACGATGGCCCGGCCGTAGCGCATGGCCTCCAGCAGGGCCACGCCGAAGGCCTCGGTGCGCTCGATTGAAGGCAGACAGAAGACGTCGCTGGTCGCGAGCAGGGCGTTGCGCTCGACCTCGGGGCGCCGGCCGAGTAGGCTCACGCGTTGCCCGAGCCCGAGTTGCGCGACGAGGCGCTGCAGCCGGCCGAATCGCTCGCCGCCGCCGACGACGAGCACCTGGACCTCGGGCACCAGGGCGGCGGCCCGGATGAGCACGTCGAAGCCCTTGTAGTAGGAGAGGCGGCCCACGGCCAGCACCCGCAGCGCGCCGGGCGACCGCCACAGCACCTGCGCCCGCGCCAGCTCGGCGGTTGTAGGCTCCGGCAGGCGTGCCGGGTCGATGCCCAGCGGCACCACATGACACTTGCTGCGCCAGGGACGCAGTGCCTCGCTGCTCTGCAGGTAGGGAGGAGAGGTGACGATGACTGCGGCGCTACGGGCGAGCACTCGCTGCTCCCAGGGCCGGTAGAAGCGATAGGCCAGGGCCAGACCACGGTCATGGCGGGAGGCGACCACGTCGGCATGCCAGTGCACCAGCCACGGCAGCCGGCGCGCCGCCGCCAGGGAGAGCGCCCAGAACACCGAGGGGTTGGGCATGTGCAGATGCAGCAGCTCGGGACCGAAATCCGCGATTGCCCGAGTCAGTGTTCGGCGGTAGCCCGGCGCCAGCGGAGTGTAAAGCAGGCGGCCGTAGGTTCTGGCCCGGTATACCGGATAGGGCCAGCTCGTGGCAACTTCCCGGTGCCCCCAGGGCTCGTGCTCGTGCACCAGAGCCGCCACCGGAAGGCCCCGGCGATGCAGCGCGTTCATCAGGTCGGCGTGGAAGCTTTCCACCCCGCCGGCAAACGGCGGATAGAACTTGCCGAGATGCAGCACCCGCCGCGCGCTCATGCGCGATTCCTGCCAGTCAGCCTCCACGGCTGGTAGTGTACACTGCGGCCCATGGCAGAGCCGCATTCAGTCCCGTCGTCGCAGCCCGCGACGTCTGGGGCGTTGCCGCCGCTGGGACTCTACGCGCACATCCCGTGGTGCGTGCGCAAATGTCCCTACTGCGACTTCAATTCCCACGCCGTGAGCGAGCAGATTCCGCAGCGGGCCTATCTGCAGGCCCTGTTGAGAGATCTGGACCACGACCTGCCCCTGGTCGCGGGGCGGGCGGTCGGCTCCATTTTCATCGGCGGCGGCACCCCCAGCCTGCTGGCGGCGGAGACCGTGCGCGACCTGCTGGAAGGCGTGGGAGCGCGCCTGGGATGGGCAGCGGACATCGAGATCACGCTGGAGGCCAATCCGGGCACCGTGGAGCAGGGGCGCTTCGCGGAGCTTCGGGCCGCCGGAGTCAATCGCCTGTCCATCGGCGTGCAGAGCTTCGATGACCGGCTGCTGCGGGCCATCGGCCGCATCCACGACGGCGCCGAGGCCCGGCGTGCCGCCGAGGCGGCCCATGCTGCGGGATTCGTCAATCTCAATCTGGACCTCATGTGCGGGCTGCCCGGCCAGACCGTGGCGCAGGCGCGTCGGGACGCGGAGGTCGCCGTGGCCCTGGGACCCGGCCACGTCTCCCACTACCAGCTCACCCTGGAGCCGAATACCGCCTTCTACCAAAATCCTCCCGGGTTGCCCGACGAGGATGCGCTGGAGCCTATGCAGGAAGGCGCTCAAGGCGTGCTTGGCGCCGCGGGCTACGGCCAGTACGAGGTGTCTTCGTTTGCCCGCGCGGGCCGGCAGTGCCGCCACAATCTCAACTACTGGCGTTTCGGCGATTATCTGGGCATGGGCGCCGGCGCCCATGCCAAGCTCACCGACCCCGCGTCGGGGAGCATCACCCGCACCAGCAAGCAGCGCCACCCGGAGCGATACCTGCGCACCGCCGGCCAGTCCGCCGGCATCAGCAGTAGCCGCGTGCTGGGCCGGGAAGACATCGTGCTGGAGTTCATGATGAATGCCCTGCGCCTGAACGAGGGCTTCGATGAGCCCACCTTCACCGCTCGCACGGGCCTGCCGTTGGAGGCGGCGGCCGAGCCCCTGCGGCGGGCGCAGGCGCTGGGACTCCTGGAATGGACCGGTTGCCGGGCGCGCGCCACCGCCCAGGGCCGGCACTTCCTCAACGATTTGCTGGCGCTGTTCCTGCCGGAGACCCCGTGAGCAATCCCATCGAGCCGGCCGACGTCGACTGCCCCTACTGCGGCAGCGCCCACACCGCGTGGGTGGATCTCAGCGCGGGCAGCCAGGAGACCATCGAGGATTGCGCCACCTGCTGCCAGCCGATTCGGCTGTTGATCGAGCTAGACCCCGCGAGCGGTGAGCTGCTGAGCCTGAGCGCCTTCAGAGACGATGAGTGAGCGGCACTCGCGGGAGGCAAGGCCAGAGAGAGCCAGTGGTGCGGCTCGGCTCTAGCGAGTAGTCCACCGACGAAATCCAGTGCCTGCTCCAACTGAGCGGCGACGGCGTCGCTGAGCTGCGCCCCGGGTGCGAATTCCGCGCCCCGGATTGACAACAGGAGGCCGGCGGCGGCACGCCGTAGGCCTGTTGGTGCACATGGAGCAGCGCCGCCGGGCTCATGGAATGGGAGGTGTAGCTGGGATTGCGCCGCGGCCGCCTGGGTCCGGCATGTCCCCTCCTGACCTGTGTGATTTCCCCCATCCAGCGCATTCTCGTTATCCAAGCCCCTGAATCGTTGTGGAGTCACGGCAGGCATGGCGAGTGCATTAGGACCGCTTCCGCACAATCCAGCACAGGAGCCGGACCAGGACCATGATTCAGCGACTCATTCCCATTTGCATCCTAGGGCTGAGCGGCGCCGCCGCCGGCGTTTCCGCAGCCGAGCCGGTGGAGCTGCCCCAATTGGTGGTCCACGAGCAGCGGATCGTTACTCCGTCCATATCGGTGCTGAATCCGGAGGATCCCGACGTGGGCATGCCCTCGGATGGCGCGGACTTCCTGCGGCGGGTGCCCGGAGTCTCCGCCAGCCGGATGGGCGGCCACGGCCTGGAGCCGGTGATTCGCGGCCAGTCCCAGGGCCGGCTGAACATCCTGCTCGACGGCGCGTACTTGCACGGTGGCTGTCCCAATCGCATGGACCCGCCGAGCTCCTTCGTGCCCGTGGAGACCTACGACCGCATCGTGGTCATCAAGGGCGCCCAGTCGGTGCGCTATGGGGCTGGCGGCAGCGGCGGCACCGTGCTGTTCGAGCGCGATACCCATCCG
>CAYQDX010000266.1:0-5795 GCA_964416345.1 uncultured Ectothiorhodospiraceae bacterium | reverse complement strand
AGGCCACCATCGGAGCAGGACCACGCCGCACGCGAGTCCCAGAAGATGTGGGCCTGAGGGCGGACTCCCGGGTCGCCATCCAGAGACCCGGCCGGCACCAGGACCAGCTTCATCTCCGGCACGACCCGCGGTAGCGGACTGCCGCATTCGGTGCAGAAGCAGGTGGCGAAGCGCTCGGCCTCGGGCAGCTTATAGCGACGCACCAGGGTCTCGCCCTTGAGCCAGCGTAGGCTGGCCGGCCGCACGATCAGGTTGGTGCCGTGGCCAGTCCCCGAGGCCTTGCGGCACCGGCCGCAATGGCAGTGGCTGAAGCGGACCAATTCGCCGCTGACTTCGTATTGGACCGCCCCGCAAAGGCAGCCGCCACTAAGCTTGATCTGCGACATTTCTACTCCCCCGTGTGGCTACCTCATTTGTGGCAAGTCGCTGAGGTGCAAGCGACTCTGCCGCCATGAGGTGAAGATGTGCAATGGTAGCACCGACGGCCGCCGACGGCCCGTAGGTCAGGTTACGCTCGCTAACCCGACTACGGCCTACGGCCATCGTTGGGTGGTGCTTGGGGGCATCTTGAGGGAATTTGGTGGCTATGGGTGCCATCAAACCAGACACGCATCATATTGTTCCATATGACAAAACACCGCGCCTGGCCGGCATAGTTACCCCCAAAACTACCCCCGCCTAGACGCCCTTGCCATCCCTCGTCGCATGCCGCTGCGGGTCATCCCTCACCTTGGCCCACAAGTGCGCAGCGAGAGAACCTGGAGCCTAACCGCGGCTCATGCCAGCGCAGATGCCATGCGGTACACTCCACACGCGCTCAGGCACATTCCATGGTGTATAGAATGCGTACCAATATCGTGCTGGATGAGGATCTCGTCGACGAGGCGATGCGCTACGCGAAGGTGAAGACCAGGCGGGAGTTGGTAGACCTGGCGCTGCGCGAGCTCGTCGCCGCCCGCCGCCGCCTCGATGTCTCGGAGCTTTTCGGCAAGGTAAAGATCGACCCGGACTACGACTACAAGGCCCTGCGCCGAGAGGACCCCTGAGGTGTATCTCATCGATACTTTGGCTCGAATAATTTCTCGCCACTATTCAATCGCATTGGGATTTCGGCCACTTGTTCACATGACGACTCGGAGTTGATCAGCATGAATGCCGCCACCGTGGGCCGCGACAAGAGGCCCCGTTGGGGCCGCGGCCAGAAGGTGCCGACGGTCTCGTAGTAGGAGTTGAACAAGTGGCCGAACTGGGGATGGAAGGGCCGGTAGCCGGGCAGCAGGGGCCGCAGCAGGAAGTTCTCGAAGAACCAGCTCACATGGGCCAGATGCCATTTGGCCGGACTGACGTCCGGCATGGTCTGGATACAGTAGTCCTCGGTCTGCAGGGGCGCACACATTCGCTCGCTGTCCCCGCGCACATCCTGATAGTGGTCCCACAGCGCCCCGCGCTCCGGTGCAGTCTTCGGCTCCATCAGGCTCTGCTTCCGCATGGCAGCTCTCCTTCCACGACGAGCGCCCATTCTAGCCCCCATCTTTGACGGTCGGACAATACAAGGCCGCCTCGGATGGGAGCTGTCTCTCGCAAGGGCGCCAAGCACGCAAAGCTGGAGACAGCTCCTCGCCCTCCGCGAGCTCCAGCACCACCGAGCTCACGCGGATCCCATGAGTCGAGTCCGCATCGGCCTCGAAAGGCTCGCCCCGCAGCCGCCGGCAAATCTGGATCTTGCCGATGCGTCCCTTGCCGAGGACGACGATCTTGATGTCTCGTAGTGGCTCGGCGCCGGCCCGTATATCAGCCAGGTGGTCGCGTAGCCGGGGCAGGCAGTTGTCCCGATAGCGTTGGGACAACACCTCATCCGGAAACTGAGCAAGACTTGGATGTGGGCTCACTTTCGAAGTCAGAAGCGAGTACGATATAGCCCATCAAAATTGACGATCCCGCCAAGTACCAGTTCCTCCAGCCAGTCCAGCTCGAATATCTCATCCGGTAGCCGCTTCAGACCCAGGTTGCCGATATCCAGTCGACCGGTGGGCGCAGCCTTCTCAGCGGCGATGTGCGCCAGGGCAATGTCGAGGCGCTCTATGGTGTCGTGCTGTTCCTTGCTCATGCGTGGGGATTCTATCCCAGCATCGAGTTGGCAGGTCTGGTTCCCCGGGTCCAATAAGCGATTGTTGCTCGGTTGCCGCGAGCAGCAGGTGCAATAGTCGAATACCTTTGGTCGACCAACCCGGACTTCAGCCAAGCCGTGCGCGTGCCATTGTTTGCCTTAGCCCCCACGCAGGAACCATCGAAGATGTCGCCGAGAGGGCTCGCCTCCCACGGGAAGATCGCCGAGCTCCGGGGAGGAGACCAAGCCGCCGGCCGGATCTTCGGCAGCCAAGCTCGCCCGAGACGGCAGGTTTGGTGCCACAGAGGAGACGGTCAAGATCGGCGCCGGCAGCCTAAACCGGCTTCAGCACCATCAGCCCATAGATCACGACCATGGCGAGGAACGCCGGCCAGCCCAGCACGAACCAGATGCGCATGTAGCGGTAATACTGCGGTGGCAAGGCCGCCCCCCGGCACACCGCCTCGGCGGCCAAGTCCCGTGCCCGGATCTGCAGCCACACCACCGGCAGCCAGCAGGCGCCGGCCACGAGGTATAAGGCGAGCGACCACAGCACCCAGCGCTGGGTCCAGGGAATGCCGGCAAAATGCAGCATCCACAGGCCGGTCACGGGCTGCAGGATGACGGCGGGGGTGGTGAGAAGCCAGTCGGCGGCAACCACGTGGCGGGCGGTCACGGCCACCACGCGAGCATCTCCGGTGAGATGGGAGCGCCACATGTAGTAGGCGCTGCCCAGGCCGGTGCCGAACAGCAGGGTGGCGCTCAGCACGTGCAGGATCTTGAGCCACAGGTAGGCCACCTCAGCGCCGCTCCAGCACCATCATGATGAGGGTGGCCACCAGCAGGGGCAGGTTCTTGCTCACCGGGCCGAAGGGGTGCAGCCACAAGGCCGGCAGCCAGAGGCTGATGACGGCCGTGTAGCCGAGCATCAGTAGGACCTGCGCGAGCCCGACCCACAGCAGGCGGTAGCCGGCCCACGTAGCCAGGCCCAGCGCTGCGTCCAGCAGTGCCGCCCCGTACAGGGCCGCGGGCGCGGCGGCGCCGGTGATCCCGACTGCCGCAAGCAGTGCGTAGCTCTGCTCTACCGGATACAGAAAGGCCGAGACCAGGGCGGTCCACAGCCAGACGAATCCGATGGCAAAGCGCAGCAGGGGACGCAGCAGGAGCAGCCCGGCCTGCCAACGCTGGGCCTCGCTGGCCGGCCTGCGCTGCAGGCTCGCCCGCAGCGGCCGGGGCCGGATGCCGGTGGCCATCGAGAGCGGCGCCGGGTCGCCTACACTGCCGCGCTCCAGCATGGCAAGCGCGTCGCGGTCCAGGGGACCGAGACCCAGGGTGCCGTTCACCCGGGCCAGGGCATGCATCAGCCGGCGGGGAAACGAAAGCATCCTTGCCGGCGGGAGGCCCTGCCAGATCCGCAGGGCCTGCAGCAGCGCCCGCAGGCTGAGCCGCTCGCCGCCCACCACCGGCAGCATTCGTGGACTCTGGCGCGGCCAGCGCGCCAGCAATGCGAGCACGGAGTCCACGAGGTCCTCCACCAGCACCGGCTGCAGGCACTGCTGGCCACCACAGGGCAGGGGCACCAGAGGCAACCGAGCCAGGGCGGAGAACAGGCGGGTGCTGCCGCCGTCGGCGCCGAGGACCACCGAGGGCTGCAGCACGAAAGCGTCCAGGTCCAGGGCGAGCAAGGCCTGGTCGGCCTGCCGCTTGCTCAGGTGATAGGCGCTGGCCGCCTCGGCGTCGGCCCCCAGGGCGGAGATTTGCACCACCCGCCGCACCCCGGCCTCGGCGCAGGCCCGGAACAGGGCGACCGGGGCACGCACGTGCAAGTCCGCGAAGCGCTGGCCGGCGGTCTCGCGAATGATGCCCACGGCGTTGATGACCACGTCGATGCCTTCCAGGCGGGGCCGCCAGTCGTCCGGCCCATGGTCCCGGGCATAGTCGCATGGCACCCATTCGACCGCCGGCACCATCGGCCGCCATCGTGCCGGGTTGCGGGCGCAGGCCCGCACCTCGTGGCCTGCCTCCAGCAGCCCAGCAAGCAGGTGCCGGCCGATGAAGCCGCTGGCGCCGGTGAGCAGCACTCTCACGGGCGCAGCAGCTCCGGGACCGAGACCTCGGCCAGGGAGTCCACCGTGAGATCCGGCGCCGGCACATCCTCTGGATAGGGATCGCCAGGCCGGAAGCGGCCCGTGCGCACCAGCAGCGTGTGCATGCCCAGTGCGGCGGCGCCGCGGATGTCCGTGTCCGGCCGATCTCCGACCATCCAGCACCGCCCGGGCTCGACGCCCAGGCGCTGCATGGCCTGCTGGTAGAGCAGAGGGCCGGGCTTGCCGATGATGGTAGGCGTGGCACCGCTGGCGACCTGGAACGGGGAGAGCAGCGCGCCGCCCCCGGGCAGCACCGCCGGGCGGCCGTCCAGGACGGCGTCCACGTTGGGGTCCGGGTTGGTGCCGATGAGTCGGGCGCCGGCGAGGACCAGGTTCACGCCGGTGGTCAGGGTCTGGAAGTCGAGCCCAGGCCCCTCCCCTATCACCACGAACTCGGCCCGCCGGGCATCCGGCTCCCCCAGGCGCTCCAGCGCCTGGTGCAGGCCGGGACCGCCGACGGCGTAGTAGCGAAAGCCGGGCCGCAGCCCGTGCAGATACTGCGCAGTCGCCTGGGCCGAGGTCAGCACCTGGTCGGGACCGTCCACGGGGACCCCGAGTCCGCGCAGCTTCGCGACCACTGCCTCGGGGGTAATGGATGAGTTGTTGGTAACATAGAGCCGCGGGCATTGGGCGATGGCAGCCATGAATTGCGCGGCATGGGCCAAGGCGCGGTCGCCGTGGTAGAGCACGCCGTCCATGTCGACGAGGAAGGCCGGGGTGGTGGAGAGCATGCCTAACGGTAGCGCGGGCGCCACACGACTGTACAGCCGCCGGGGAGCGCATGGCGTGCCTCGTTGTCTGACCGGAGAACGCCAAACAACAACGGGGAGCCAGCCAGCACATGCCATCTCGCAAGACCAAGATCGCGCGCCTCGCCGCGGTCGTCGTGATATTGGGCAGCCTCGTCGTGGGCGCGTGGTGGTGGCGCCACCGGGAGCCGCCGCTTCCTGCGGCGGAGCTGGTTCTGTACGGCAATGTAGACATTCGACAGGTGCAGCTGGCCTTCAACGGCGCCGAGCATCTGGAGCAGATGCTGGTGCGGGAAGGCGAGCCGGTAAAGAAGGGACAGCTGCTCGCCACCCTGCACACCGGCAGACTGAAGGCGGCGCTGGCCGACGCCCAGGCCCAGATGGAGGCCCAGCAACAGGTGCTGGCCCAGCTCGAAGCGGGGACCCGGCCTGAGGAAGTCAGAAAGGCTCGGGCGGACACGGAAGCGGCGCGGGTGGAGGCGAGCAACGCCGAGCGCACGCACCGCCGCCTGCGCAACCTGAGGGCGAAGAAGCTGGCCTCGGACGAGCAGGCGGACAACGCCCGCGCGGCGGCCGAGGCAGCCCGTGCCCGGCTCAACGCCGCGGAGCAGGCGCTGGCCCTGGCGGTCGCCGGGCCGCGCCAGGAGGACATCGCAGCCGCCCGTGCCACCCTGCGCGCCTACCAAGCCAAGGTAGATCTGGCCAAACAGCAGCTGGACGATGCGCGCCTGCTCGCACCCCACGACGGGGTGATCCAGAACCGCATCCTGGAGCCCGGCGACATGGCCTCGC
>CAYQDX010000265.1:4769-5832 GCA_964416345.1 uncultured Ectothiorhodospiraceae bacterium | reverse complement strand
CGTGCATGAACACCAGCCCGTCGCCCTCCAGCTTCTGCATGATGAAGCCTTCGCCGCCGAACAGCCCGGTCAGGATCCGGCGCTGGAAGTAGATACCGATGGACACCCCACGGGCCGCGCACAGGAAGCTGTCCTTCTGGCAGATGAGGCGTCCGCCCATGTTGCGCAGGGTCACCGGAATGATGTTGCCGGGAAAGGGGGCGCCGAAGGCTACGTGGGCCTTGCCCTGGCCGGTGTGGGTGAACACGGTCATGAACAGGCTCTCACCGGTCAGCACCCGCTTGCCCGCGCCCAGCAGCTTATCCATGAAGCCGCCGCCGGAGCTTCCGCTGGAGCCGTCCCCGAATATGGTCTCCATGCGTACCGAGGGCGACTTGTACATCATGGCGCCGGCCTCGGCCACGGCGCTCTCGCCCGGATCGAGCTCGACCTCGACGAACTGCATCTCCGTGCCTACGACCCGGAAGTCGATCTCGTCAGAGACGCGGCTGCTGAGCGGGGGTGGGGCGATGGCCGTGGCCCGCGGCGCGATGGTGCCATTGAGCTCTGCCACCTGACGGATGGGCAGCCATTCGGCGAAGCCCTCGCGCCACACGTAGCCGTCCTGTCGCTGAGAAGCCCGGGCTATGGCCTGAGTGTGGTTCAGGGGGCCGAGCTGGTTGCCGTCATAGCTGAAATACCACTGGTACATCGGTCTTCCCTCCCGCGCTCAGGCGGATACTTGCCGGTGGATGCTGGCGATGGTGTCGGCGTCCAGGCCAAGGGCCTTCCCCAGGCGAGCCAGATAGTCGCGCTCGGCCGGAGTGTCGACCTCAATGGCCAGCAGCGAGGCGGTGTAGACCTGCGCGGCGAGCGCCGGGGTGGATGCCGCTCGCGCCAGGGCCTCGATGCTCAGCGGGGCGTCCAGCTTGCGCTCCAGCAGGCCCCGTTCTTCCGCGTCCAAGTCCGGCCTGGGCGAGTCGGTCGTGGATGCGAGTGCGCTCCTCGACGTCGATGTGGCCATCGGCATTGGCGGCCGCAATCATGGCGCGCATCAGCATCAGCATCAGCATCAGCATCAGCA